>DAIDJO010000133.1 GCA_027451345.1 Solirubrobacterales bacterium | reverse complement strand
CGCCCCCTCCCCACCCCGGCCGACGCGCCGGGCACACCCGGGTCAACGCGCCTGTCGCACCCGGTCCCAGGCACCTGTCGCACCCAGGTCGACGCACCTGTCTCGCCCGGTCCCAGGCACCTGTCGAATGCAGCAAACTTGAGCAGTCCCGGCTGAATTGCCACCAGATGCACGGATTCGCGCACTCTGGCGGCAAACTTCCGCGAACCGCGACAACTTGCCACGTTGAACAGGTCGCCGGGGCGCCCAGCCGCCGGCCGGGTCAAGACTCGCCCGCCCCTCGCCCAGGGGCTCGCACCCACCACCGGCGGCGGTGGGGCGAGGTGGGAGCGGTGGGGCGAGGTGGGAGGCTCGCGCCAGCGACCCGACGCCCGGAGCCCGGTCTCAGGCCACGAGGTGGCGATCCGACGGCACGTGCGCCGGAAGGTCCACCAGCCGGTACCCCACACCCCAGACGTTGACCACGTACCGGGCGCCGTGGGCGGAGAGCTTGCGACGCAGGCGTGACGCGTGCGAGTCCAGGGTCCGGGTGCGGTGAGCGGTCGTGCCGCCGTCGCTCCACCCCCACACCATCGCCATCAGCTCCGCGCGCTTGAAGACCCGACCCGGCTCGCGCGCCAGGGTGACGAGCAGGCTGAACTCCTTGCTCGCCAGCGGGACGGGGACCCCGTCGACCCACGCCTGACGCGCGAGCGCGTCGATCTCGAGGCTCCCGACGCGCAGGCGCGCCACCCGGTTGACCCGGCGGCGCCGTCGCAGCAGGGCCGCGATCCGCACCCGCAGCTCCGCGTAGGTGAGCTGTGTCCGCTCGACGTAGTCATCGCAGCCACACTCGAACCCGCGAATGCGGTCAAGCGGCGATACGGCACCTCCCAGGACGATCACGGGCAGGTCGCAGTCCACGCGAGCGGCGGCGTGATCGGCCTCGCGAATGAAGGTGATCAGTTCCAGCCCGTCACCGTCGGGCAGGTTGCGATCGAGCACGAGCAGGTCGACCGACGCGTCGAGCAGCAGCCGTCGCGCGCTCGTCAGCGCGCCGGCCTCGAGCACCTCGTAGCCGTCGCCCGCGAGGTGGTCTCCGAGGGAGGCCCGCGCGGACCGGTTGGCGTCGAGGATCAGGATGGTGTGCGGAGTCAGCTCAGGGGTCACATCCAATAGAGGCGGGAACGACCACCGTTTGACCCCCCCGCCGCGCGGCGGACGCACCGGAAACGCGCAAATACCGCGGTTCCGTGCAACATCACGTTCAGAGGCTGCGGGCGCGCAGGAGTCGGCCATAAGATGCCGACGGCATGTACCGGCGCGGCAACTACTCCTCCGGTGAGGACTTCGTCCTCGAGTACGGAGACCTGCGGTTCACCTTCAACGAGCGGGATTTCCGCGAGCGCTGCGAGCAGGCGGCTCGTCGCCTCGGGTTCATCGGTGACGCGATCGCCGAGGCCGAGGCCGAGGACCTGATCAACCTCGTGGTCAACGGCGAGGTTACCGACCCGGCCTCCGCCCTGGGCGAGCACGTCAACGAGTGCTGGCCGGAGCTCGTCGGCCCCTCGGACCGGTCGCTCGTGCACTGGCTCCGCCGCCTGATCTTCCGCAGCGCCTGGCTTGACCAGCGGGTCAAGGAGGGCGAGCTGGACATCATCTTCGACGACGACACCGGCGCCTTCATCTACATCCAGCCCGACCGGGGCGGAGAGCCGATCGAGCTCGCCCCGGAGCCGAGCTGGGGTCGCGTCGCCTACGTTCGCCGCTAAGGGCCGGCGTAGGCGTCGCTAAGCCACGGATAAACGCTTAATCCGCTGCTTAGCTCGACCCGCGTCGCGCGCGCAGCCCGCCGGATTTCCCATTACGCTGGGCGCATGAATGCGCGGATTTGGCTGGTAATCCCGACCTACAACGAGGCGGAGAACGTCGGGCCGATCGTCCGCGCCGTGGCCGGGGAGATGGCGACCGTCGCCCCCGGCGAATACCGGATCCTGATCGTCGACGACAACTCTCCGGATGGCACGGGCGCGCTCGCCGACCAGCTCGCCCAGGAGCTCGATTGCGTCGAGGTGCTTCATCGCGTCAGCAAGGACGGGCTCGGCCGCGCGTACCTGGCCGGCTTTCAGCAGGCGCTCGCGGGCGGCGCGGAGCTGGTCGTGGAGATGGATGCCGACTTCTCGCATGACCCCCGGTACCTGCGCGCCCTGATCGCCGCTGCCGATGAGGCAGATCTCGTGCTCGGCTCGAGATACGTGCCGGGCGGGAGCGTCGAGAACTGGGGGCTTCTGCGCAAGCTGATCAGCCGCGGCGGCAGCATGTACGCCCGCGCCGTCCTGCGCATCAAGGTCCGTGACCTCACCGGCGGCTACAAGTGCATCCACCGTCACGTGCTTGAGACGATCGACCTCGACACCCTCCGCGGCGAGGGGTACGTCTTCCAGATCGAGGTCACCTACCGCGCCATCCAGGCCGGGTTCAGCGTGCGCGAGGTGCCGATTCGGTTCGTCGACCGCACCGTCGGAGCCAGCAAGATGTCACGTATGATCGCGATGGAGGCGATGCTGCTCGTCCCCCGGCTCAAACGCCAGGAGACGAGGCAGCTGACGAGATCATGACGATGGGACCGCAGCGGCCGGTTCGGGCCGGGAGTCGTCGGCGAGTATGAGCATCAAGACGCCGCTCGGGGCGACCGCTGAGGGCGGGACCTTCGAGGCGACCGCAGCCGCCATCCGGATCGAGTCGCCCACCGGGCACGCGCCGGCGCTCGGTTCGACGCGGACACGGGCTCAGCTCGTCGGCATCGGCGCGACGGTGTCCGTCCCGCTGCTCGGGCTCGTCCTCTGCGCCGCGGGCACCCGCACGGGGGCGCTCGTGCCGCAGTCGATCAGCCTCGCGCCATGGGCGTCGGGGATGACCGGGCCGCTCGCGTATCTCGGCTTCAACCTGAGCATCGGGGGGGTCGTCGCGGCGCTGCTGACGCTGCTCGCCCTGTACCTCATCGCCCTGCGCCACAGCGAACAGCTCCCGGCTCGGCTGATCGTCGGCGCCGTGGTGGCGTTCACGGTGGTGGCACTCGTCGGACCGCCGCTGTTCTCGACGGATGCCTTCTCCTACCAGGCGTACGCGCGAATGCTCGCGCACTACCACATCAACCCGTACCTGCACGGCCCCGACACGATCGGCAGCTACCCGCTGACGAACACGCTCACGGCGTACATCGGCGCCAAATGGGTGAAGACCCCGAGCGTCTACGGCCCGCTCTTCACGTTCCTCAGCGTGATCTTCCAGTCGCGCTCCGTCGCCTTCAACTACTACGCCTTCAAGGTGATCGCCGCCATCGCCAGCGGTGGCACCCTGCTGATGATCTGGAGGCTCGCGGGCCGGCGCGGAGTCAGCCAGAAGCGTGCCATCGCGCTGTTCGGGCTCAACCCGCTCGTGACGCTGTACGGCGTCGGCGGCGGCCACAACGACCTGCTGATGCTGCTGCTGATGACCGGCGGCGTGTACGCGGTCCTCGCTCGGCGCGACGGCGCCGGCACCGCGATGATGACGGCCGGAGCCGCGCTCAAGCTCACCGGGGCCATCGTGCTGCCCTTCGCCCTCGTCGGCGAGCTGACCAGGGAGAGCCTGCGGACGCGGGGGCGCTCGATGCTCATCGGGATCGCGGCGCCGACCGTGGCGATCGCCGGCGCGAGCTACGCCGTCTTCGGGACGGGGATCCTCCACATGCTCTCGGTGCTCGAGTCCGTCCAGTCCCAGGGCGCCTGGCAGAGCCTGCCCGGGCTGTTCTTCTCCCTCGCCCGCGCGCCGGTCACCCACGGCGTCCGGATCGCCGATGACGTCGTCCTCGTCGCGGTGTGCCTGTGGCTCCTGCACCGGGTGTGGCGACGCCGCCTCGACTGGGTCGAGGCGTCCGCCTGGGCGACGTTCGCACTCCTCGCCACGGCCTGGTCGCTGCTGCCCTGGTACAGCTCGTGGTTGCTGCCCCTCGTCGCGATCAGCCCGCAGCGGCGGGTGTGGCGCATCGCGGTGGTGGCGACGCTGATGGGCAGCGCGATCATGGTCGCGGGCTGCTTCCCAAGCTGGAACTGGCTCTGAACGGCTGATCGGCCGGCGGCCCATCCCGGGTCACGGGGGCCGTGCCGACGGGACCGGCCCGTACGATGGCAGCGTGAGCGCAGGCCGAGAACTCGAGCTGCTCAGCGTCGTCGCGCCGGTCTACCAGGAGGAGGCCACGATCGATCGGTTCTGCGCCGTCGTCGCAGAGGCGCTCGCCGACATCCCGTACGAGCTCGTGCTCGTCGACGACGGCTCCACCGACGAGACCTGGCGCCGGCTCGAGCGACTCGCCGCGCAGGATGACCGGATCCGGCTCATCCGCCTCTCCCGCAACTTCGGCCATCAGGCCGCGCTCACCGCCGGGCTCGATCACGCGAGCGGCAATGCCGTCGTGATGCTCGACTCCGACCTGCAGGACCCGCCGAGCCTCATCCCCACGCTGCTCGAGCGCTGGCGGGCGGGCGCCGACGTCGTCTACGGGGTGCGGCGCAACCGTTCCGGGGAGTCCCGCTTCAAGCTCGGCACCGCCCGCCTCTTCTACCGGCTCTTCCACTCGCTCGCGTCCGTCGAGCTCGAGTCCAACAGCGGGGACTTCCGGCTGCTCGACCGCACCGCGCTCGACGCGCTGCTGGCCATGCGGGAGCGCTCCCGCTTCCTGCGCGGCATGAGCATCTGGGTCGGGTTCACGCAGACCTCAGTCCCCTACGACCGGGACCCGCGCTACGCGGGCGAGACGAAGTTCACCCTCGGCCGCATGCTCCGCTTCTCCTTCGACGCCGTCGCCTCGTTCTCGTATCGGCCGTTGCAACTGGCCACGGCGCTCGGTTTCCTGATCTCGAGCATCACGTTCCTCGCCATCCCGGTCGTGATCGTGCTCAAGCTGACCGGGAACTACCTGTACGGCTTCAGCACGGTGGAGATCACGATCCTCCTGCTCGGCGGGATTCAACTGATCACGATCGGCGTGATCGGTGAGTACGTCGGCCGCATCTTCGATGAGGTGAAGGGCCGCCCCCTCTACCTCGTCCGCAGCCGCCACAACCTCGCCTCCACGACCGGTCTCGCCGAGCGGACCGGGACGGAGGTCGCGGGCGAGGACTGAGCGATCGGGCGAGGACCGGGCGATCGGCCGGCCGCGCTCGGCCGGCCGATCTATCCCCCCGCCGGATTCGGCCCGAGGATCGTCTCGCTCGTCCCGGCGTCGGAGGGCGGCTCGGTCGAGGTGTGCCGCTCGAGCGCCTCGATGCGGCGCGCCAGCCCCTTGATCGCGTCCGCGATCGGGTCGGGCAGGTGAACCCAGTCGGCGTCAGGCCCCTCCGGCCGGCGGCCCTCGACCCGGACCGGGTGCCCGGGGATGCCGACGACCGTCGAGTTCGGCGGCACGTCATGGATGACCACGGTGTTGGCGCCGATCTTGGCGCCGTGGCCCACCACGATCGGGCCGAGGAGCTTCGCGCCCGAGCCGATCGTGACGCGCGCCTCCACGGTCGGGTGGCGCTTGCCGGTGGCGAAGCCGGTGCCACCGAGCGTGACCCCCTGATAGATCGTCACGTCCTCCCCCACCTCCGCCGTCTCGCCGACCACGACGCCCATGCCGTGGTCGATGAACAGTCCCGGGCCGATGCGCGCCGCCGGATGGATCTCGATGCCGGTGAGCGACCGCGCCAACGCGGCGACCAGGCGGGGCAGCAGGGGAACACCGGCTCGCATCAGGCGGTGAGCGATGCGATGCGCGAGCAGGGCCTGGACGCCCGGCCAGGCGAGCAGGATCTCCAGGGTCCCGACGTCGGCGGCGGCGGGATCGCGGGTCTTGGCCGCCATCACATCCCGGCGGATCTCACCGGCCGCGTTGAGGATCCCGCGGAACATCCGATCCCTCAGCGCGTCTCCGGGCCAAACCAGGGCAGCGAGACGTACCGCTCGCCGGAGTCCGGCAGGACCATGGCGATCCGTGCCCGGGCGAACTGCGGTCGCGCCGCGACCTGCATCGCCGCGGCCGCCGCGGCGCCGGCCGAGATCCCGGCCAGCACCCCCTCGCGCGCGGCGAGCAGGCACGCGGCGCGGACGGCGGCGTCGTCCTCGACGGGAAGCACCTCGTCGATGATCTCGCGGTTGAGCACGCTCGGGACGAAGCCCGCCCCGATTCCCTGGATCCGGTGCAGGCCGGGGCGGCCGCCGGAGAGGACCGGTGAGCTCGCCGGCTCGACGGCGACGATCCAGAGGTTCGGGTTGCGTTCCTTGAGGTACTCGCCGACGCCGGTGATCGTCCCGCCGGTGCCGACCCCGGCGACGAAGACGTCGATGCGACCGTCGAGGTCCTCCCACAGCTCCGGACCGGTCGAACGCCGGTGCGCCCCCGGGTTGGCCGGGTTGGAGAACTGGTCGGGGAGGAAGACGTCGTCGCGGCTGGCCATCTGTTGCGCCGCCGCGACCGCCTCGTGCATCCCCCCCATCGACTCGGTCACCTCGAAGCAGGCCCCGTAGAGCGCGAGCAGCCGCTCGCGCTCCCGGCTCATCCCCTGCGGCAGCGTGAGCACGAGGTCATAGCCCTTGGCCGCGCAGACGAAGGCGAGCGCGATGCCGGTGTTGCCGCTCGTCGCCTCCACGATCGTCGTGCGGCCCGGCTCGATCCGCCCCTCCGCCTCGGCCGCCTCGATCATGGCCAGGCCGATCCGGTCCTTGATGCTGCCGCCGGGGTTGAACGCCTCGATCTTGGCGAAGAGCTCGACCCCGTCGAGCTCGGGGAGGACGCGTGTGAGCTGCACCACCGGGGTTCGGCCCACGTAGGCGGCGATGTTGGTCGGAATCGGGCGCACCAACCGAGAGGCTACTGAGTGGCCCTGGCCCCCGGCGGTGGCGGTGACGGCGGCCAGACCCCGCCGCGGGTTCGCTACTTCCAGAGCCGCCGCCAGACACCGGCCCGGCCGAGCCCGCGACCCAGCGCGATGTTCTTGGCTCGCCTCCCGGCGCGTGTGGGGCTGCTCAGGCTGCTGATGTCGTTGGAGATCCTCGCCGCTCGATAGAGCTGGCTGGTGAAGGAACGCTTGCGGGCCATCAGGGACTCCTCTCGTTGCCAGGCGCCCCGCCGAAGGAGCGACGAGGCCGTGCGGTGAACCGTCGGGTCGGGCCGCTGTCGTGGCGGTGCTCGCCCGTCACCGCGGGCCCATCCTCAGATGAAGTACAGCACGGTGCTCGCTCTTTCGCCCGCTGGTACCGAGTTCGCAACGCCCACAAGGAAAACGGGGCCACACGCCCATCTGGCGGGGTGCCGTTTACCTCTCGTTCGGCTGCGTTCGCTGACACCGGGTCGACGCGCTCCATCCAGGATGCCCCCCGGGGGCAATCAAGCTCGCCACAACATCGGGGGGAGTCCAATTCCTGAGCTGGCCGCGCCCCTCCCGCGCGCCTGCTCACGGACCCTCCGCCGGCTCAGATCGCGGAAAGCAACCTCGTCTTCTGCGCCGCGAATTCCTCGTCGCTCAAGTGGCCACTGGCGTGAAGCGCGGCGAGCCGCTCAAGCTTTTCCAGTGCATCAATCTGACCGGGCGGCGACTCGGCTGAGTCGTGCGCCGGTGCGGCTGAGGTCGTCTCCCGGGACGGAGTGCTCGCGGGGTTCGGCGGCAGACTGAGGTGACCGCTGGCTCGCTGTTGCACTAAATGGAACACTCCAGCTGCGTTGTTGCCTCCACCAGGTCCGCGGAGGCGGAACGACTGCGCGCTTCTGAGCGTCACGATGACAAGAGACTCACGGCCCTCTTCGACACGTACGTCCATGATCTCGTGGTACGGCACCGCGAACAACAGCCTCCGGACGAGCAGCTTCTTCGGATGCATCTCGTACACATACACACCGTCGGCATCGAGGATCATCGCCATTCGGTCGGTCACCAGCTGCCCGATTCCCGTGGCATTACGGGCCTGGTTCTTGATTAGGGCATATGCTGCTGCGGCACCCGGGCCATCGATGGCTGAGCCGCCTGACAGGGACAGCCCAAACGCGGCGCTGCGAGCGAACGCAAACCTTCCGCCGGGTGGGGTGACGACGCAGGCGGCATCCACCGGGCCGTGGTTGGCGTCGACGGCGGATGGGATCAAGGCGGCGTTCCCGATCACCCTGTTCCCAGTTGCATGTCCCAGCCCGAGTTGCTCGGTGAGACTCACCCCAGGCTGGTGGTCTATCCGCAGTGCCTGGATCAGTCCATCATTGATCGTCAACGTCTCTTTGGTGCGAAGCACGAAATGCTTCAGAGTCGGCGGGTGCTCACCAAACGACCCGGTGTGTTGCCCGCGTACCGTCAGCATGAAGATAACGTCGTCGCCCTCGGCCCGCTCATCCTCGACAGTTGCGGACATGGGCGAGAACGCCTGCATGGAGGCACCCATGAGCTGCAAAAACACCTGCTTGTCCGAGGGCCTCGTTGGCTGCGTGTTGTGAGTCACTGCGAACCGTTCGGAGAGCAGCTCGGCCAAGTCTTCCAAGTTGCCGCCGTACGCCGCGTCGAGGTACCTGTGGGCAATCGCAGTCCGAGAAAGCTCGGAAGCAAATCGGTCATAAGTCAGTCACCTCGTCGCCGCTCGCTCGTGGGCACGCTACCGGGCAGCGAACGGTGCTTCAACGGAGCAGCCAGAAAAGTTGACGAGCGGCGGCACGACGCCACAGGTTCAGCCGCATGGGCATGGCACAGCGCGTGGATCGACTCGCCGGAAGTGAGTCAGAAGGTGATCAGCCTGCTGCAACAAGAGTGGCGCTGCCCGTGACGCCGAGACTGTTCTGGCCCTCTGACACGACCGCGATGCGCAGCGGCTCGAGGACGAGCTGGCTTGCGACGGCCGCAGTTACGGG
>DAIDJO010000132.1 GCA_027451345.1 Solirubrobacterales bacterium | reverse complement strand
GGCCCGTTTCCAGACCGAGCCGCCAGCCTGCTACCGGGCCTCCTGGCAGCTACCCGGACGGGACTCACACCCGCAGGCGACGACGAGCTTATGTCAGATCACGATCTACATCATCGACCTCCAACTCTGGGCGCACTCAGGTTAACTGTGTAGGCCGGTTGTTAGGTAAGTCTAACAGTGACTTGACTGGTGGTCGATGGGTGACAGTCAGCTTGCATCGGGGACGCGGTCGCCGAAGTGGATCTTGAGCGCCAGCAGCGCGCTTGTCCAGTTCCGGCAGCGGGTCCATTGCGGCACGGCGTTGTGGATGGCGAGGTAGACGAGCTTGCGGGCGGCGTCCTCGTTGGGGAAGCTGCCCTTCGTTTTGATCGCTTTGCGCAGCTGTCGGTTCAGGGCCTCAATCGCGTTGGTCGTGTAGACGATCCGGCGGACCTCGGCGGGGAACGCGAGGAACGGGATCACGTGCTCCCAGGCGTTCAGCCACGCCTGGGTGATGACCGGGAACCGCTGCCCCCATTTCTCGTCGAAGGTCTCGAGCTCGGCCTGGGCGGCCTCGGCGTTGATCGCGGTGTAGATCGGTTTGAGGTCACGGGCGACCTGCTCACGCTCCCGCCTGGGCACGTATTTCAGGCTCGAGCGGATCAGATGCACTTTATGCCGACGTCGGCATAAAGTGCACTATGCCGACCTCCGGGTTATGCCGACCCAGGGTGAGGATCGGCTGCCGATGTTGGCGTTGGCTGCCTGAGATGTCGGCATAACCGGGACGCTCCGCTGGTGGAGGCTGGTCGCTTCACGATCGAGAGGAGCGTCTGATGGGAGAGCCGTCACGGGTCCAGGTTGTTGGGCCGCTTGCGCCGTTTGCCGCGGGGTTGATCGCTGAGCTGCACGAGTCTGGGTATCGACCGGCAGCGGCCGCGGTGCAGGTCCGGGTGCTCGCGCATCTGAGTCGCTGGATGCTGGAGGCTGGGATTTCTGCCAGTGAGCTGCACGAGCCCGAGCTGGAGCGCTTCGGGCGCGAGCATCTCGCTGGGATCGCGAGTGTGCACGGCGCCGGGCTGACGGTGGTGCTGGGTCATCTCCGCAGGCTCGGCGTCGTGCCTGCGCAGTCACCTCCGGCGTTGACGGCGGCTGACGTGCTGCTTGAGAGCTACCGCCGGTATCTGATGGTCGAGCGCGGGCTGACCGCCGGGACGGTGCGCGGCTATGTCGACATCCTGCGGCCGTTCGTGGCGTCGCGTGTGAGCGCCGCGGGTGAGGTCGAGCTGTGGGAGCTCTTGCCGGCGGATGTGCTCGCGTTTTTGCTGGCAGAGACCGGGAAGCGGTCACGGAAGTCAGCGAAGCTGCTGGTCAGCGCGTTGCGCTCACTGCTTGGGTTCTGGCATGTGCAAGGGTTGATCGCCAGGCCGCTGGCCGGGGCGGTGCCGTCGGTCGCTGGCTGGCGGCTTGCGGGCCTGCCACGCGCGTTGGATGCCGGGCAGGTCCGAGCGCTGCTGGTCAGCTGCGACCGTCGCACCGTCGCCGGAATCAGAGACTTCGCGATCCTGACGATGCTGGTGCGGCTCGGGATGCGCCGCGGCGAGATCGCTGCTCTCGCGCTGGATGCCATCGACTGGCGCGCCGGAGAGATCGTCGTGCGCGGCAAGGGTGATCGTGTTGAGCGGCTGCCGCTGCCTGCGGATGTCGGCGAAGCGTTGGCGTTTTATCTCCGCGACGGCCGACCACCAGGGTTCTCCGGCCGGGAGGTGTTCGTCAGGATCAAAGCGCCATTGCAAGCGCTGACTCCTGGTGGTGTGACCCAGGTCGTTGTGTCCGCGAGCAAACGCGCAGGGATCGGGGAGGTGACCGCTCACCGGCTGCGGCACACAGCCGCGACCGAGCTGCTCAGACAGGGCGCGCCGTTGCAGGAGATCGGTGAGCTGCTCAGGCACCGCAGCGTGTTGACAACCGCGATCTACGCGAAGGTCGACCGCGACCGCCTGCGTGAGCTCGCGCGGACTTGGCCGACAGCCGGTGCGGCATGACCACGCTTCAGCAGCACGCCGCCGATTATCTGCGGATCCGGCGGGCACTGGGGTTCAAGCTCGAACGCGCAGAGAAACTCCTGGCGCAGTATCTGGCCTTCCTCGACGCTAACGGCCAGGACCGCGTGACGATCGCCAACGCGCTTGCGTGGACGCGCCTGCCCGGGAATGTGAGCGCGAGCTGGTGGGCGTTCCGGCTCTCGACCGTCCGCTGCTTCGCGACCTATTTGCACGCGCTGGACCCTGTGCACGAGGTTCCGCCCGCAGACGTGTTGCCGCGACGGATCCGCCGCGCGGTGCCCTACCTCTACACCGAGAACGAGATCTGGGCGTTGATGATCGCAACTGGCCAGCTTCGAGGCCAGCTACGCCAAGCGACCTATCGCACCCTGATCGGGTTATTGGCGGTCACTGGGATGCGTGTTGGGGAGGCGATCCGCTTGGACCGTCCCGACCTCGACCTCACACGCGGGCTGTTGACCGTTCGCGACACCAAGTTCGGCAAGACCCGCGAGCTGCCGCTGCACCACACGACCGTCACCGCGCTCGGCCGCTACCTACAGGTCCGGGACGCCCACGAGCACGCCGACGTGAGCGACGCGGTGTTGATCTCACCGGCCGGCACCCGGTTGATCTACTGCAACGTGCACGCGACCTTCCGCCAGCTCCGCGCTGAGGCCGGGCTGCGGCCGCGCTCGACCGGGTGCCGCCCCCGCATCCACGATCTCCGCCACCGATTCGCGGTGCAGACACTGCTCGATTGGTACCTGGACGGGCTCGATGTGCAGCCCAGGCTGCCGCTGCTGAGCACCTATCTCGGGCACACACATCCACGCCACACATATTGGTATCTGCAGGCGGCGCCGGAGCTTTTGGCGATCGCGGGGCAGTTGCTCGAGACCGCGCAGGAGGCCCGGCCGTGAGTGCGCTGGCTCCGACAGTCCAAGCGTTCTTCACCCAGAGGCTGATCCGCGAGCGCAACGCCAGCCCGCACACGATCGCGGCCTACCGCGACACGATCCGGCTGCTTTTGGCCTTCACCGCGGCGCGGTGTGGCCGGGAGCCGTCGCAGCTCGACATTGCCGACCTCAACGCCGACACGGTTGCAGCGTTCCTCGATCACATCCAGACCGAGCGTGGCAACAGCGCCCGCACCCGCAACGCCAGGCTGGCAGCGATCCATTCGCTCTACCGCTACGCGGCACTGCGCCATCCAGAGCACGCCCAAGACATCCAACGTGTGCTCTCGATCCCGCCGAAACGCACCAACCGGGCCCTCGTCACCTTCCTCGACCACGACGAGGTCGACGCGCTCCTGGCCGCTCCTGACACCGGCACCTGGACGGGACGGCGTGACCACGCGCTGATGACACTCGCGATCCAGACCGGACTACGCGCCTCCGAGATGATCGGGCTGAACGTCGCCGACGCTCAGCTCACCGGCGCGGCGCACGTGACCTGCGAGGGCAAGGGACGCAAACAACGGATCACACCCCTCACCAAAACGACCATCGCAGTGCTGCGTGTCTGGCTCCGGGAACGCGCCGGACATCCCGACGAGCCGCTATTCCCGACGATCCGCGGGCGGCGTCTGAGCCGCGACGCGCTCGAGAGACGTCTTCAGATCCACGCCGCGCACGCCGCTACAGCCTGCCCGTCGCTGAACGGCAAGAACGTCTCGCTGCACACGCTCAGGCACACCGCCGCGATGCAGCTCCTGCACGCCGGGGTCGACACCACCGTGATCGCCTTGTGGCTCGGCCACGAACGGGTCGAGACCACACAGATCTACCTCCACGCCGATCTCGCGCTCAAAGAGCGAGCGCTGGCGCGAACGAAACCGCCGGACGCCAAGCCCGGCCGCTACCGGCCACCCGACACGCTCCTGGCGTTCCTGGAAGCGCTCTGATTATGCCGATGCCAACCAGCCGAAACCGCCCGCCACCGCTGGGCTTCTCATCTCGGGTCGGCATAACCCGGAGGTCGGCATAGTGCACTATGCATGTTTGGACGGTGGTCTTCGGGAAGATCGCCTCGATCGCCTCCGGGAACCCGCTCAGCCCGTCAACACAAGCGATCAGGATGTCGGCGACGCCGCGTTGCTTGAGGTCGTTGAGGACCTGCATCCAGAACTTCGCGCCCTCGGTGTCTTGGAACCACATGCCGAGCACGTCGCGGTCGCCCTCCAGCGTGACCCCCAGGGCGAGGTAGAGCGCTTTGCGTTGAACCGTGCCGCCGTCACGGATCTTCAGGACCATGCAATCGAGGAACACGATCGGGTAGATGTCCTCGAGCGGCCGCTTGGTCCACTCGCGAACGTCGTCCATGACCGCGTCGGTCACCTTACTGATGAGGTCGCGGCTGACCTCGACCCCGTAGATCTCCTGAAGATGCGCGGAGATGTCGCGGGTGGAGAGCCCACGGGAGTAGAGCGCGAGGATCTTGTCATCGAACCCGACGAACCGCCGCTGACGCTTGCGCACGATCTTCGGCTCAAAGCTTCCGTTCCGGTCACGCGGAGCGTCGATCCGGACCTCGCCCTGCTCGGTGATCAGCGTCTTCGCGGTCGTGCCGTTGCGCTGATTCTGGGCGCCGCCGGGCGGCTCCCTGATGCGGCGCATAGACGACATGGTCGGTCAGCTCGACCTCCATCGCGCGCTCCACCAGCCGCTTGGTCAGCTGCGCGAGCACACCGCCGGGCCCGGCGATCTCCTGCTCGCTGCTCGCGCCGGCCAACAGCTCATCCAACAGCTCGTTTGAGATCCGCCGATCCTTGGCATCGCCAGAACATCGCGAACGCGGCGGCGGTCAAGAGCCCGGTCGACCGCGCCCGCCACCCCCACCGGCGGGCGCGTCGCGCTGGCGCTGGCCAGCTCCTCGCTCCGCTCGTCGCTGTCCAACGCCAGCGCGCGGGATCCAACCTCAAGCTCCCCAAACCCTGGAGAGCTCCCCAACTTCTCGGTTCTACTGCGTGTCTCGATAGGCATAGCGATCTCCTTCGCTGATGCCTACACAGTTCCTATGACGATCCCAGAACGACACGGTGCACGATTGGCGGGACATCGTCAGAGTGGCCGGCTCGTCGCCATTGCACCCGTCTGATCGGGCGCTGAGAGAGCAAAAACCGAAAGCGGCTACGCGCTGAGGTTGTGCACGGCATTGAGTGCCACGGGCAGGATCTGGGCTGCCTGTTGCCATGGCGCCGGTTTTCCGCGGCTCCGCCAGCGTGCGTGAATGAACTGGATCGCCGCGACTGACAGCCACCAGCGCAGGTCCTCTGCCGTGGGGCACCAGTAGCTGGCAACAGCACCGAGGTATCCGCGAGCAACGGCATGGCAACGATCTTCGTGGTCGGTTGCTCGGTAACCACTCGGCCCGGAGCCAAGCAGCGCGATGAACATCAAGCGGCCAAGGTCCAAGCCGATCGGCGCGATCTGCGCGTGCTCCCAGTCGACCAGCATCCCGGCGCTCCCGGTGTCCAGGTAGTTGCCTGGTCCCGGGTCACCGTGGGTCAGGACCATCATTGTCGAGGCGGTCAGCATCTGCTCCGTGAGCGCTGCCCAGTCGGGGATCGACTCAACGAACGGATCCAGCCGTTCGCCAAGCTCACCTACCCGGTTGGCGTGCTCGCTGACGAACTCGTCCGGGCGCAGCGTCGGTAGCAATCCTTCGGGATGACCGAGCTCAGCGAGCTGGGCGAGCGCAGCTCCCATTCGCTCCCAACCGTCGATCGTCACCGGCGGGGAACCAGGGCAGCGCTCGGTCATCAGACACTCGACCAGGTCGCCGTCAACTGTCGCCTTGCCAAACGCCACCACGGCAGGCGCCACACCCGAGGACGCCGCGGACAGCCAGTCCAGAGCCGTCCGCTCACGGTTCAACGCGCCCCGGACGCGCTCCATCTTGACGACGACCGGCTCGCGAGTGTCGGCGAGCACCCCGAACATAACTGTGTGCCGGGTGCCCTGGGCCGCGGGCCGACCATCGAGGTCCACAACCGGCCCGCCATGAATCACCAGCCGCTGGAGCACCACAGCAGAATCTAGGGCGGGCCCCCCTAACGCATCTTCAGGGCCATTCTGACCTGAGAACGATCCTGAAGATGCGGCGCCTCCTGTAGGCGCATCAGCGCAGTGACGCTGGGCCGCGGGCATCGACGACCGCGCGACGGGTGATGCTGGGACGGCCTGCGTTGGTCTCGAGGCACGCGCGGATGTGCCGGACGTAGGCGTTCTGGTCGTCCTGGCGGTTGGCGTGCATTGCATGAGCATCAGCATCCGGTTGGTGCGCTCGCGGTTCTTCAGTCCATATGCGCGCGGTTTGATTGAGGCGCGGATCGGGTTGATGAAGGCGTCCAGCGGCGAGGTGCTCAGCGGGATCTCGGCGGGCCGCGTCCAGCGCGGTGCGCGCCGGGCGAACTGGTCGGCGACGATCAGCCCGGTGCTGTTGAGCCAGTCGCTCAGGCGGGTGATCCCGGCGGCGTGGCAGCGCTCCGTAAACGGCGCCCAGAACGAGAGGCCGGTGAACGCCGCCTCGACGTCAGCGAGCAGCACATCGATCACGTCGCGATGCTCGGGCTGCTCGGTCCGGAGCTTGCCCATCAGCCGCTCCAACGCGTGGCGCAGGTGCCACTCACACACGTGCAGCTCAGCGTCGGGGAAGCGGGCACGCACGGCGTTCGTGAGGCCGTCGTCGTTGTCGCACACGACCCGCGGCGGTGCCCCCTCCAGGGCGCCGAGAAACGCCTCCCAGTCAGCCTGGGACTTGGTCGTAAACGCCTCCAACCGCCACAGCTTCGGGCGTCCGGCCTCATACCCCATCGCTGCGAACACCCGGAACGCAATCCTGAAGCGGCCGGTTCGTGGGTCGCGCACGCTGAACGGCAGATCGTCGAGCAGCAGCGACCCGCTCACCGGCCACGCGCGTGGCCGGTAGGGCTCGAACACGACCGGCGCGAACACCTCAACCCAGTCCATCACCAGCGACCCATGACGCGAGAACCGCGGCTCCCCGGCAGGGCCGACCCGCAGCCGCCTGGCACGCTCGCGCGACACCAGTGCCGCCTCGCGATACGTCGAACCGGCGCCGACCATCACCAACGCCTCAGCGATCCCCCGCGCGACGAACTGATAGCTGCGCGCCGCGTGCGGACCCTCGTGCAGGCCGACATCCCGCTCGCAGGACTCGCAAGCATCGTTCCAGGACTCCTCGCGCGGCAGCACCTCGGTAAAGCGGTGCGCACGATCGCCGTTGGCAGGCAAGCACCAGTAGCGCTGCCGGCGGTGCCCCGCCGGACCGTTGTTACCCGCCAACCGCACCGGCGACCCGGCATGCTCCGGCCGCGGACAGGCCGCCCTGGCGGCGCTCCAGCTCTTGCCTCGTGACGACATCGGCCGCCGACCGTAGCCCCCGCGCCGGACGACTAACGCATCTTCAGGATCACTCTGGGCCGAGAACGATCCTGAAGATGCGTTAGGGGGGGGCGGGCTACCGCTCACCGGCAGACCAGCCTCGCCAACGCGATCGCGGCTACGAAGGCACCGCGAGAGCGAGAGCGCTTGTCCCGAGCGTGCAGGCTACGCAGCAGCGTGCAGAGCGTCGGCGATCACTGCTTGGACATCGCGACCCTCGCGGGCCGCCCGCTCAGTCAGCGCCGTAAGCGTTGACGCCGAGACCGGCACCGCGACGGTGACCTCGATCGCGGCGTTACCAGCCTCTACGTGAACTTCGGCGTCGGCCAGCTGCTCGTCGAAAGCGGCCGGCTCGTGATCGTGCGGATCGGACATGGGTCTTCTAAGTCTGACGCTTCACAGCGCGTTTCGGTAGAGACGCACCTGCGGCTCCGTGGAATCCCAAGCCGTCATCACATGCCAGAGCCCATGATCGGCCCGGTCGCGATCAACGACGATCGTCAGAAACCGCCCGATCCGAGTCGGTCCGATCAACCAGCGACTGTTCTCGACGCGAGGATTCGGATTCTCGATCCACACGGCCGGCGTGACCTGAAACACCTCGGTCACCTCCTCGACGGAGATCCCACGTTCAGCGAGCTTGCGGAGCGCCTCGAGGTTGAACTCGATCTTGAAGAACGGCACCTCCGGAGTATGGAGTCCCGACCGGATCTTCTATGACGCCTGGTCGCCTAAGCGCAAGCAGAGCAGCAGGCATCCAAAGGGCGAAAGCGATCACCGACTGGGAAGCCCGCATCGGCCGGCTTGACGAATTTCCGTACCGGTCACTACTCGACGGGGCGCGCTCCGTTAGCCGGGCACTGTGCTAGCAGTTGATGCTGCGGTTGACTGGCGCCAAGCTAAGGGAAGCCGACTCGATACCGCGCGGGGTACTAATGACAGCGAGCACTCATTCGGCTGTCGTGACGGTGAGTTCTTGCCCTGTTGGTTGTGGGAGTGCGGACACGGCGGCCGCGCGAGCCGCTTTAGCTGGCGCTATCGAGCGTGTTTGCCGGGTTGATGGCTCGCACGACGCGAAGTCGCGGTGCTGGCGTGACGAATTGGTCGGGGAAGAGCTCGCTGAGCGTGTCCAGATCGACGCGCGCTATGTTGGCCAGGTCCTCGTCGTCATAGCCGTGGTCGGTCCGGTGAACGCGTAGGACCTCGGGCCAGAGCTGTGGCTGTTCCCGGGGGATCTTGACAGGCTCCTCGGTTCGCCAGCCGCGTGCCGAGAGCTGCTTGAACAGGCTTTTGTATCGGTCGCGGTTGATGCGGCCCCGGTCGTAGGCCGCGCGGATGATCGCCTGCATCGAGACCCAGTAGGCATGTTTGAGCGCCCGCGCTTGGGTGAGGGTCAGGGTGCTCGTGAGGGACGCGTTGAACGTGTCGGCGGGCAGCAGCAGCTCCGCGGCGAACCGGAACGCCTGGAGCTCCTGCTCGGCCTCCTCAGCCGTGGCCAGGCGCCTGTGCAGGACTGCGTGCCCGAGTTCGTGCGCGAGGGAGAGGCGGATGCGATCGCCGGCACGCTCGCGGTGGTTGATCAGGAACCACATCCGCTCGTCGCCCGGCGTGCTGATGAATGCCGCTGTCGCGTCATCGGTCCCGAAATCGACGTCGAGCACGATGCCGGCGGCGCTCTCGATCACGGCGGTCATGTCATCCACGCGACCGGCAGGCAGGCGCCATGCGCGACGCAGCTCGATCGCGGCCTGGAGCGGTGCGTCAGGCGCGAACTCGCCGGGCTCGGGGAACGCGCGTGGCGGCTCGAGGTCAATGCCGGCATTCAGCAGTCGCTGCGCTACTAGTACCGCGGTGTTCAGCCGTGCCTGTAGGGCGACGACTCGCTTGACCGACCTGATCGCGCGCTTGCGAAACAGCGGCACGGCGGCGGGGACGCCGGGCTCGAGCAGGAACGCGGGTGGGAGCGTTAGTGCGATCGCGAGCCGCTGTGTCTCGTCGTCGGCGGCTTCGAGCTGTCCGGATTCGATCCGGCTGAGGCGTGCCTGGGGGATGCCAGAGGCGTCCGCGACCGCTGTCTGCGTGAGGCCGCGCAGTTCGCGTGCGAGCCTCAGCATCCGGAAGTTGAGTGGGGCGGGTGTCAATTTTTTGCTGTGTCCGTGTCCTGCGTGACCTTCGAGCGAACCACGGTGCGGGGCGTGACCGGAGCACCGGGGTGCGCGCCCGCAGGCGGAGTGATCGCGCTGAGCAGGTCGGCGAGCGTAACCGAGGTTTCGTGACGGTGTCGGTCACGCGCGGTGAACGTGGTCTTGCCGTCGGGCCGCGGCCGGATCCACACCCGCACGGCCTCCTCGGCGCCAGGGGCGCCCTGCTCGTCCATGAGTCGCACGATCTGCTCGAACTGCTGCTGCATGACGACGCCCTCGGGCTTCTCGTCATCGTGCGGGGCGCGCCGCAGCGTGAACAGGCCACCGGGAAACCGGAACGTGTACTGGCCCCGGTTGTGATCACTGTCGGTGCTCCTGACCGAGTACCCGTCCGGCAGCTCGCCAACGAGCTCGGCGGCGACGAGCCCGTCGGCGATGATCGCCCAGCGGGCCATGCCGGCCACCCGCCGCATATGCGCCACACGGTGGAGCGTCGGGAATGCCTTGGCGGCGACCGTGACGTCGGTCTCCGCAACTGCGCTATCGACCAGTCGCTCAAGCAGTGGCGCGAGGGGCGCGAACTGCTCGATCAGCCGGTCTTCGAGCGTCTGAACCACCATAGTGAAAGCCCCCTAGTGAATATCCGGTGCCGTCATTCATAAGCAATGTACGCGCGAGCTCGGTCGGAACCGAGATCGGGTTAGCTGATCCAGCGCGCTTGGCGCTGTGCGGTCGTTTCAGCGGTGTTGGGTTACGGGTGCGGGCGATTCTCGGAACCGACGTTGGTCCATCCTCCGCCGGCGTTGTATTGGGCAACCGCCCATAGGCGGCGATCCGGTTTGTCGCCGGTTCCGTAGTCAAGCCAAAAGCGAAACAGCTGGCCGCCGGGGACACGGGCGTCAGCGGCGATGGTGCTCACGACGAGCTCGACTGGTCGCGTCGAGCCTGGCGCGATCGCGGTCGGCGGTTTCACCGTGATCGAGGCGGACCCAGCGGGGTCTGCTCCGGCACCACGGATGTAGGCCCCGGCGGTGCCGACGTTCTCGACCTCGACGATTGCCGCCTGGGACCAGATGACTTGCGGCGGTGGTGTCACTTGGTGGGGATCGTTGAGCCGATGCTGAGATGGGGGAGCGAGCACGAGGACCGGCTCGGCGATTGCCTGCGGGACGGTCGAGGTCCGATCGATGGCTGCCGGCGGCTGTTCAGACGGGACCACCGACCTAAACACGGGCTCACCTATTACTGGCGTCGTCTCGGATCGCAGCTCCTTGGAGAGCGCTCGAGTTATCCGTTCGACTACGTGCGAGATGCCCATGTCGGTGGAGACGCCGATCCGGGTGGCGAGCATCGGGGCCTTCTGGGCCAGATAGTGCTCGTCAATCCCGTG
Source organism: Solirubrobacterales bacterium (assembly GCA_027451345.1). Taxonomy (GTDB): domain Bacteria; phylum Actinomycetota; class Thermoleophilia; order Solirubrobacterales; family Solirubrobacteraceae; genus Palsa-465. The sequence continues at coordinate 14,049 of DAIDJO010000132.1, read as the reverse complement.
CCATACGGGCAAGATCACCTTCGCGCCCGAGGTCGACTCCTTCGCAGCGAGCGCCTCGAGTTCCTGTTGCGTCCAGTACTTCGCGAACGCGAAGAAGCTCTCGCTCAGGATGACGACGCCGCAGCGGCTTTTGGCAAGACCGTCGTTGATGCGCTGAAACAGACTGTCGCCAAGTGTCAGCTCGTACTCGTCGAGCCAGACCTTCCACCCCGCTGCCTCGAGCGCCTCGGCGATCGGGCGTGCGACATTAGCCTTGTCCTCGCTCGCATGAGAGATAAACACCGTGAGCTGCTCCCCGTCGGGCGCGACCACCTCTGCGGGCGCGGTGAGTGGCTGCTCCGGTGCGGGCCAGTGCCATGTGGAGCTGCGGTGCAACTCCTCGGCCCGGATCCGGAGGTAGTCGTCGATCGTTGCGGCCTCCCAGTAGTTCACGACGGAAGTGCTGACCTCCCGGACCCAAACCTCATTGGAGCTCTGAGGGGTGCTGCTGCCGAGGAAGGGCGCCTCACGCTCTACGATCTCGGCGAGCGCCGACGGATGGACGTTTACCCGGGTCGCAAGCTCCACGATGTCGTCTCTTGTGAGGGTTGGGTGATCGTCCGCCTCGAACCGTTGCCGGGCGCGGGACAGGGCCTCGTAGAAGCCGGCGAGAAACGACTGGCCACCCTCGATCAGCCTGAGACCGAAGAGCGACAGGACCGCACGTTCGGGGTGGCCTGTCCGGAACCGCAGCGGTTGCGGCATGTCGAACACGATCGCCTCGACCGGGGTTGGCTTCCCGAGTCTGACGAACGCTCGCGTCAGATCGGTGAGCAGCGGCCAGGCACCGTCGCTGGCGAGCGCCGCGACGATCCGGTCGAGAAGCTCACGGTGCTCGTTAGCCCATGCAACGAACTGCGCTGGCATGAAGTCGAGCGTCTCGTCGGGCACGAGCGGATGGTACGTGCGCGCACGGCGCGCCCCGAACGGCGTGAGACACCGGTCCAGTGCTTCCGGCTCGAAGACCGGAGACATCGGTTCAAGTCCGATCGGCATCTCGTCGCCAAGGCACTAGCGTTGAGTGGAAGCTCCCGACGAGGAAAGCGATTACCGAGAGCGAGATCCAGCAATGGCGACTGGTTCCCCTGCAACAAGGCCATGAGGCGTCGCGCCGACGAGACCCGGAGACAGGAGGTGCCGCTGAGCCGATCGCCTACCGAGTGCAAGCTGCACCATCCCTTGGACGCCACGGAGGCCAGACCGGGAGGGCAGGTCGGCGAGGGCTGACACGCAGATCGCCGCACCAGAGAGGATCATTGTCTCGTGCCCGCACTACCGCGCCGGTTTCCTTCGGAGGACGACTGCGCCCGCGATCCTCGTCGAAGCGGACCGAACCTGCTGCGTTTGTCGAGTAGGGGGCCGCCCCATCCAGCTTCATCACATTGATGAAAGATCGCTCCAACGCAGACCCCGACAACTTCGCCGTCCTGTGCGTCGACTGTCACGACGAAACGCAACGACGCGGGGGCTTTGGGCGCCAGTTGAATGCCGCTCAGATCCGGAGATACCGCGACGATTGGAAAAGGGCTGTCGCGGAGAGGCTCACCCGGGCCGGTCGCGACAGCGCCGAAGGCACGCCGGTCATCGGCGCGCCGCCCGTACGGGTCGACGAGGTGATCGACCGCGTCCTGATGGAGGCTGAACGATCGCCGCGAGTAGGACTACGACTTATGGAGGCCGAACTCGACCAGGATATTCGGCGGCTGCTCGCTGGAAGTGGTTGGGGACAGGGCCGCCAAGACTGGGACTTGCGCGCTGGGATCGATCGCCTCTTCGAGCTCGGCGTAATTTCGACGTCCGTCCACGGATCGCTCGGAGCCATGGAGAAGGTAACCGCCGCCATCGCGGCAGGGGAGGCGCTTCCGCCGAGCGACGTCCTCTTTGCCGTCGACGTAGCGATCATGACCTATCGTGCACTGTCGGCAATTCCGCGGGAGCGGCACTACGTGGTGGAAGCAGGCGTGCCCGTTTTTGGTGACCCCGATGCGAGAACTAGGCGCGGCGACGTGTGGGGTGTTCGAATCCGTTCGATCGGGCCGCCGCCGCGGACACCCCACGATCATTTTTTCTTGACGCGTTCGGTCTCGTTCGATGTTGGATCCGAGGTGACGTGGGCCTGGGATCACGAGAACCTTGGTCAAGCCTGGTACCTAGACCTGGCCTCTGGCAGATACGAACCGGTCGCGTCCATGGCATTTGCGGGACGACCGCTCGACGAGATCGCGTAGGCTTCATCGCTGCTACGAGCTTGTCTAGGCACTCTCAGCTGAGCTAGAGAACGTCGCCAAACCACTGGCGAGACCGGGAGTCTTCGCAACATCGAAGCAATAGCTCGGGCCTGCTGCCTCGCCCTTAGGCGTCGCAGTGGCGAACGCCCGACGAGACAGGAATCTCGCAGCGAGCGTTAGCCAAGCTCCTAAGCACCTGTCGCTGTGGTTGACGCCCTCGCCTGCAGTTGTCGGGGCAGTATGCGCATGTGTATGCTTGCCTACACCAGACGGGAGCGCACTAAAGGCCGGACACTCTCCTGCCGACAAAGCAGTCAGAAGCCAACGAACATCGACGGTTTGGGAGGACATCGATGGGGACACAGGCCGGGACAGACATGCGGACATACCTTGAGACACACCCGTGGCTCACATTTCAAGTTGATCTCAGACAGGCCTCCTACCAGCTGTGGCTTCTACTCGGAGAGGCCACCTCGAAGACGCAGCACCTTGAGCGAGCTCTGCTGCGCCCAGAGGTCGCGGCGGACCTCCAGCGCGTGTACCTGGTCAAGGGCGCCCTGGCAACCACGGCGATCGAGGGCAACACGCTGACGGAGGAGGAGGCTGCAGCCGTAATCTCCGGCGAACTGAAGCTGCCGCCGTCAAAGGCCTACCTCGGGAAGGAGGTCGAAAACGTCATCGCCGCCTTCAACCTCATCCGCAGCACGATCTTCGAGGCGGACGACGACGACGAGATATCGACCGATCTGACGGTCGAGCGCATCTGTGAGTACAACCGCCTCGTACTCGACGGCCTGGATCGTGACGACGATGTCGTGCCCGGCAAGATCCGTGAGCACTCTGTCGTCGTTGGCCCATACCGCGGGGCTCCATGGGAGGACTGCGAGTATCTGCTCGAGCGTCTCTGTGACTGGCTCAACTCTGATGCCTTTGACGCGCCGGAAGGCCAGCCGCAGCTGCACTGGCCCCTGACGCTGATCAAAGCCTGCATCGCACATCTTTATCTGGCCTGGATTCATCCTTTCGGCGACGGCAACGGTCGCACCGCTCGCCTGCTCGAACTTCACATCCTGCTTTCTGAAGGCTTCCCAGTGCCCGCCGGTCAGCTGCTTTCCAACCACTACAACCGGACCCGCGAGCGCTACTACAGGCAGCTCGCCGAGTCGAGCCGCACGAAGGACCCGCTCGGATTTACGCTCTACGGCATCGAGGGCTACGTCGACGAGATCCGCGCTCAGCTCGACCGAATCTGGGGCATGCAGTACGTCGATCGTTGGGAGCAGTACGTCTACCAGCGCTTCGGTGAGATCAACAGCGACGCACAGCATCGACGCCTTCGGTTGATCAAGGACATCTCAAGCCAGAGCATCCAAGTCACCGGCACGCGCGCGCTTCCCGAGCGCGAGCCGATCCCACGATCAGCGCTACGCCGACTCTCACCCGAGCTGGCGCTGATGTACGCGAACAAAACCGATCGAACGCTCAATCGCGACCTCGAGGAGCTGGAAGAGATGGGACTCCTTGTGCGCGACCCCCGCGGCTTCGCCCCTCGCTCTGACCTGGTGCTGGGGTTCATGCCTCCAGCCGCCCGGGCGCGGCGTGAGCATCCGATCCTTGAGCAGCCGACCCTGGGAGAGTAAATACCGGCGCCCGTGCCTTTCGCTCGAGCTTGGGGATTCCGGCGGCGCCGCGATCACGGTCGCTTTAGTCTCGCGAGCTACCTGGTGTCGGCTCGGATTCGCGACCAGGTGCAGTCTTGGCCTAGCCGACTTCGTCGCCGCCGACAGACGGCGGCCAGGAACTCCATGGCCTCGCGCCAGGAGAGGCCGAGTCCGGACTTCTGATGCCACCTCAATCTCCGGCGACCATCAGGGAGTGTGCTATCGGTCTTGAAGTGCACCCACGCGGCGTATTGACGGTCCTCCTCGGTGATCTCGATAGGCCCGGCGATCGCTTCGACGTCTGCTGAAGCTCGACATCGGTGAGCTTGGCGATCTGGTCGGCGTTCATGCGCTCAACATAGAGCCGCGGATCACTGACGCAAAGCCCAGTTCGCTCCGGCGAGCTCATCCTGACGGGCGCACTCATCCTCGCGATGCCGGGAAAGCGGCAGGCCCTGGCTATAGCTTCGATCTTGCGAAGACGCCCGGTCTCGCTATTGGTTTGGCGACAGCGCGTCCTTATTAAACGGTCGTTCCTCGCCGTCAGGCCGCGTCGTTCCTCGCCGTCAGGCCGCGTCGCTGCTTGCTAGCTCGTCCGCCGGTTCCGATGGTTCCCCCTGCCATGGCGGGGTGACGGGACCGCTCGTCCCGTCGGCTGATCCCGGGTCGGGCTCGACGCGAAGCTTGGGGGCGGGGGCCTGCCACGCTTTTAGGTTCTGGACGATGTCACGATAGAACCCGACGGTCTGAGCAGCTGTGTCTCGCACGAACGACCCTTCGTCGCGCCCGCGCTTCTGGCCCATCGGCTTGGTGAGCGTGACAACGAACGCCCTCGGCTCCCGCTTTGGATCGCTGTGGTAGTACAGAGCAGTAGGGTCTTCGCGTACCTCTCCAAGTCTCGCGACGGTGGTGCTACGGGCGTTCGGGAACGCGGCTTCGACGCGCAGCTCGTCAGATGCCTCCCGCAACTGGCGAAGCAGCCAGCTGAACCGCGCCTTCGCGCGCCCCTCCCGCGGAGCATCGACCGTGACCGAAGTAGAGGTCTGGCGTGTCTTGAGGTTCGCACGGATCTCGAGCGGGCCAGCAGCATCGGGGATCCTGAGGCTCGAGAACAGCTCACCGGTGCCGACAATGGACTTCACGAGCTCGTCGAGACGGGCTGGCGTGGTCTGGGTCCTCGGCCGCAGCACGGTGACCTTTGCGCCGAGCTCTTGGGCGAGGCTGAGCGACAGATAGTTCGTGAACTGCTCCCAGCGCTCGGCAACATCGCGCACGGGAGCATCCCCTGCTCGCAGGGTGCCTTCCCGCGCAGCCTTGCGGACGCTCACCCAGTTCTCGCCCATGTCCTCAAAGCCGACGGCCCCGGATGCCTCGCTACTGAGGTAATGGATCAGCTCTCGCAGGACCCATTCCTGATCCGGGTCCGAGATGCCGTGGTAGCGCTGCTGAACCACAGCCTCTGTCAGCACCTTCCACCATGAGAAGTGCCACAGGTTCAACCCTCTGAGCTTGCGGCGATCGATCGAGACAGGTGATTCAGCCGAGTCAGTCGTGATCTGCGTGGAGATCGTCAGCACCCCATCAAAGCCGTGCGCGCGGGCGATATCGAGATAGCTCACAACCTGGTCATCCTTCAGGCGGGCCGTGCCGGTCTTGACCTCGACCAGGCACGTCCAGAGCTTGTTCCCGCGCCGGCAGACGATCGCGCCGTCCGGAATCACCGTCTTGCCGGCAGCGTCCTTGAACCGGACTTCGGCAAACGTCTCGATCACCGGCGCCTTCGGCGCCCCAAGCTCTCTCAGCAGCGCATAGCCGAACTCGGGAACGCCGTGCATCACCGCAAGCAGACAGGACGTCGCGCGCTTCTCCTGCTCCAGCTGGCTCCGTACACCGAATGTCGGGATCAGCCGGGCATGACGCCAGCCGTCAGGCACCCCCGCAACCGCGCCATTGGTAGCTCCAGCAGTCATCGGACGGCCAGCCTACCCGGAGGCGGCACAGCTGTACAAGACCGCCCGATCCCACCAGCCCGACGCGCTTCGCCCGCCCAACATCAGAGCCATCGCCTTAGCGACGTCGGGGGGCCTGCGGCGTGCGACCACGAGCGAGCCCCGACGCCCAGGAGCATTCACAGAGAAACAGGGGGTCGATCGTGAGATGGAGGTTCGCCGAAGGGCAGTCTCCGTCCCGCGAACGCTAGAGCGGTCCGTTTGGTACTCGCTGGTGGTACTCGCAAGCGCCAAGCGGAGCCGCGACTTGGCTCTAGAAGACACGAAAGCCCCGCAATTGCGGGGCTTCTGCGAGTGGGCCGTGCAGGAATCGAACCTGCAACCTTGGGATTAAGAGTCCCCTGCTCTGCCAATTGAGCTAACGGCCCGGAGCGACGTCGATGTTAGCGTCGCTCCGGGTCTCGCGCTGCCCTGCCCCGCGAGCGGCGCAGGCGACGGACGCACGGCACGGGTACCGGACCGACGCCCGGCGCGCGCACGCCTGACGGACCCGCGGGACCCGGGCACCCCCGCCAGGCTCAGGCCCACCGCGACCGCGGGCGCTCAGCAGTTCTGAGCGAGTCCCTGCTCGGCGACCGTCGGTGAGGTGCTCGCGCTCTTCAGTGCGAGCTTCTGGGAGAGTCGGTCGAGCTTGGGGAGGAGCTTCACCGCCTGGGCGGCCGCGAGGTCGCCCTTGGTGGTCTGCTTCGCCGCGTACGAGGAGTAGGCGAGGCAGAGGTACGGCTTCAGGCGCTGGGTGCCGCTCGTGGCCTGGACGGCCAGGTTCCACGCCTGCCCCTCGTTCGACCACTGCCCGAGGTTCTGGTAGATCCCCGCGGCCAGGAAGGCCGTCTGCAGGAAGGCGCTCCCGGTCTGCTGCTGCGGGCTGGCCACCTTCAGATACTGCTGCCAGGCGTCGGCGCCGTACTGCAGCTGCTTGCGGCCGCTCGTCGTGTAGGTGCTCGTCGTCGAGTTGAAGTTGCTGCCGCTGCCGGCGACGGTCCAGCGGGCCTGCAACAGGTTCGCCCAGTTGGCGGCGGTCGGGTGCTTCTTCACCGCGGTGAGCGCTCGCTTGAGCTGCTGGTCGGCGAGCTGGTTACCGCCTCCCCCACCGGACCCACCGTTGCTGCCCGCGTTGAGGATGCCGCCCGTGCTCCCGGTGCCGATGCCGAGGCCGACGAGACCAACGACCATCACGATCGCGAGGAACGCGTAGACGACCCGGACGGTTCGGCGGCGGCCGCGGCTGCGGAGATCAAAGAGCATGGGCGAGGGGGGCGACGGTGCGAAGGGAGGGGCTGGGGCGCGAGCTCAGCCTACGGGTGAGGAGTCGTCGGCCACGTCGGTCGCCGACACCGCGACGGCGGCCGCCGCGCGTTCGCGCCGATAGTTGCGATGTTCGACCCATTTCAGCAGCACGATACTCAAGAGATAGAGGGCGACCAGAGGCAGCGTCTCCATCGCCATCGTGACTGGATCCACCCCCGGAAGCGCGGCGACCACCACCGCGATCAGAACCAAAGCGTAGCGCCAGTTGATCGTCAGGGTCGACGCGCTGATCGCGCCCACCCGCTGCAGGCCGAGCGCGAGCAACGGCACCTGGAAGGCCAGGCCGATGCCCATCATCAGCATGATCTCGAACTTGTAGTAGGACTGGGCTCCGACGACGACCTGGAACTCGCTCGAGTTGTAGCCCTGGAGGAAGTGGACGGCCGGAGGCAGGACACCGAAGTACGTGAACACGGCCCCCATGAGGAACAGCAGCGGGGCGGCGAGCACCGTGGGAGTCGCCACCCGGCGCTCCTCCCGACTGAGCGCAGGGATGATGAAGGCGTAGAGCTGGTAGAGCAGCACCGGGAGGGTGATCAGGACCGCGAAGTACGCGGCGACGAGCATCGTGACGACGAACCCCTCGCCGACACCGATGACGAGCGGCTTCTCCTTCTGGCTGAGGACCTCCGGAATGGTCCGCCCCGCCTGCAGCTCCGTCCGCGCGATCGCGTCGGCGACCGGCTGGCCGCCCGCCTTCAGGTACGGACCGAGCTCGCTGCTCAGCACCGACAGCCGCTTGAACACGCGGCTGATGTCGGTGTTGACGCGGCTCTGGTCACCCAGCCCGTGCGTTGCCGCGGCAGGGAGGGCGCGGTTGAGGACGTTCAGGAGCAGGTGGTTCTGCCAGAAGCAGAACACGAACGCGACGAGCAGCGCGGCGAGGGAGACGATCACCCGCGAGCGAAGCTCGTCGAGGTGATCGATGATGCTCAACCGATCCTCTTGGCCAATCGGCCGCAGCTTCATGAGCGGTTCCGCCGCGTCAGCGAATCAGGCGTTCGTGGCCTCGGAGGCGGCGCTCGTGTCGCGCGCCTCCGGGGTTGCGGCGGTGCCCGCGGCGGCCGTCGGAGACGCGCCCGAAAGCTCGGACCTGTCGCCGTCGGAACTGTGCGCGATCCCGCCCTTGAACTCCCGGATGCTCTCGCCGATCGAGCGGCTGAGCGCGGGCAGGCGCTTCGGGCCGAAGAACAGCAGAACGATGATGAGGACGACGAGCGCGTCCTTCCAGGGGCTTGCCAACATACCGTTTCCTCGCGATTGCCGACCTCGAAGGTTAGCGGCCGCGCGGGCGCCCGACCAGATCGGCGCTCACCGCGCCCGCCGACGCCCACGTTAGCCGGGGTTGACGGACGTCAGGCCAGGCGCCTGGACCAGGCTCAAGGCCGCTCCGATCGCCGCCGATAGGGGTTCTGTCGCACGGAAGACCGAGACGAACATGAGCCAGAACCCCCACGGAAATCACGCGATCCGGCGCATCGTGCTGCCCAGCGGGCGAACGATCGAGGTGATCCGCTTCAACGACGTCGACGCCGAGCGCCGCGAGTTGCACATCTGTCCCGCCTGCGGTTCGGAGCTCGTGCAGCCGATGGCCTGGAACGAGACGGCGGACGGTCGCTGGGACCTGGTGCTCGAGTGCCCGAACTGCGGTCGCTCCGAGTCGGGCAGGTTCAGCCGCACGCAGGTCGAGCGGCTCGAGGATCACCTCGACGAGGGCCTCACCGAGATGATCGCCGACCTTCAGCGACTCACGCAGGCGAACATGGCGGCGGACGTCGACCGGTTCGTGGCCGCGCTCGATTGCGGTCTGATCCTGCCCGAGGACTTCTGATCCGGCGCCTCGGCAGCCGCCGAGGCGAACCGGTGCGGCGGCCTAGGAGTACCGCTCGACGACCCCGTCGGCCACGAGCTCGAGCGCGCTGCGCTGCGCCTCCGAGAGGCCGTCGGGCAGGCCCGTCTTGGCGGCCGCGACGACGGCGAGGGCATGGTCGCGGGCGTATTCGAGCGCGCCGGTGGCCTCGATCCGATCGCAGACGGCCGCCGCCTGCTCGGCCGTCTCGACCGTCCGCAGGTTCAGGCGCGCCAGCTCGGCGTCGCGCTTGCGTCCCTCGATCAGCGGCAGCGTCACCGTGCCGTCCAGCAGGTCCGTGCCGCGGGGCTTGCCGGTGCGTTCGGACGGGCCGGTGACGTCGAGGATGTCATCGAGGAGCTGGAAGGCGACGCCGATCCCCTCACCGAAGCGGCCGAGCGGCTCGATCGGGACGCCGCCGGCGAGGGCCCCGAGCTCGCACGCCGCCCGGAACAGCACCCCGGTCTTCAGGCGGCAGCGCTCGAGGTACCGGTCCTGTCCGACCGACGCGTTCCACGCATCCCCGCGCTGCATCAGCTCGCCCTCGGCCAGAGCGGACGCAGCCGCCGACAGGATCCGGATCGGCTCGATCTCGCGGCCGGCGGCGAGCTCGGCGAAGGCACGGGAGAAGAGGAGGTCGCCGGTGGCGAGCGCGAGCAGGCGCCCGCCGGTCGCCACGACGGTGGGACGGCCACGGCGCAGGGCGGCCCCGTCGATCACGTCGTCGTGCACGAGCGTGGCGGCGTGCACGAGCTCGACGGCCACCGCGGCCCGGACGAGCGCGTCGCTCTCCCGCACCGGGACGCCGGCGGCGATGCACACGAGCAGCGGACGCAGGCGCTTGCCACCGCCCGTGATCGTCTCTCCGCCGTGACGCGCGAGCAGCTCTCCGTGGCCGGAGACGAGCTCCACCATCCGCTCCTCGACCCGGCTCATGACCCTGGCCGTGCCGGCCCCGCCCGCTTCGACGACGGCCTCCACGGTCGCGACTCCCGGAACGCTCACGTCACCACGGTACCCACGTGGAGCGCGATGATCCCGCCGGCCGTGAGCACGTAACGGATCTCACCGAGCCCGACCGCGGCCATCCGCGCGGCGAGCTCCTCCGGACCGGGGAAGCGACGGACCGAATTGGGCAGGTAGGTGTAGGCGTCGGGATCCCCGGCCGCCCGGCCGAGCACCGGCACCACGCGGTCGAACCACAGCTTGAAGAAGGTGGAGAGCGGACGCTTCTGGGGCGTGGTCATCTCGAGGATGACGACGTGCCCGCCGGGCCGCACGACCCGCGCCAGCTCGCGGAGGCCCTGGTCGAGGTCGGAGAAGTTGCGCACACCGAAGCCGACGGTGGCGGCGTCGAACTCGTCGGTCGCGTGGGGCAGGAGCAGTGCGTTCGCCTGCTCGAACTCGACGGCCGCGCGCCCCGGCGCCCCGGTCTCCGCCGCCTTGCGGCGGGCGATGGCGAGCATCGGCTCGGAGAAGTCGGCGCCGACCACCCGCCCCGAGGGACCGACCGCCTCGGCCAGGGCGAAGGCGAGATCCCCGGTGCCGGTGGCGACGTCGAGGACGCGGGCGCCCGGTCCGACCTGGGCCAGCTCGACGGCACGGCGGCGCCAGGCGTGGTGCAGCCCGGCGGTCATCACGGAGTTGAGGCGGTCATACACGCCGGCGATCCGGTCGAACATGGCCTGCACCTGCGGCTCGGCCAGGGTTCCGGACTCCGGTGAGGACACTGAGGGATCAGCCACTGGCTCAGAGAGTACCGGCCGCCCCCTGGAGGGCGGTGGCGGGTGACCATGCCACCCGCCGCTGGGACCGGCTACTGCAGATCGGACAGGAAGGAGACGAGCGCCGCGAACTTCTTCGGCGAGGTCTTCGCCAGGTTGGCGAACGACGGCATCGGCGCCGTCGGGTTCTTCAGCGTCGAGGCGATCGCCGCCGCGGCGCGCTTGGCCCCGATGTGGGTGAGCGGCGGGCCGGGTCCGTTGTTGCCGTTGCTCCCGATCTCATGGCAACCCTCGCAGCCGGACTCCCCGACGACGATCTCCCCGGCGTAGAACGTCGCCCGCTGGGCGGCGGTGAGCCCGGGGGGAGCCGGCAGCGAGACGCTGTTGGGCGAGCCGGTGTTGGCGCCCGAGTAGGTGAGGAAGGCGATGCACGCGATGGTCGCGAGACCGGAGGCGAGCGCGATCGGCCGACGGGTGATGAGCCGCTCCGGGCCGCGGTCGTAGAGCGGCAGGAGGAAGAGGCCGATCATGCAGAGCGTCGGGATGCCGATCGTCGCCATCGGCGTGAACTTCGGCACGTTGCGCATCACGCGCAGGATTTCGAAGAGGAAGAAGAAGTACCAGTCCGGCCGCGGGACGTAGGTCGTCGTCGTCGGGTTCACCTTCGGCCCGAGCTCGGCGCCGAAGAGCAGCGACAGCAGCATGATCGTCGCCATGACGATCACCGCCATGATCGAGTCCTTCGCCACCGCGTAGGGGAAGAACGGCTTGCCCTCGTTCTTCAGCAGCGAGTACTCGCGGAGGTACTGCTCCTTCTCAGCCTGGTTCATCTCGTCCCCGTCGTCCTCAGACTTCGACCGTCTCGATCACCGGCTCCGGCTCATGCGCCTTCAGCCACGGTGGGGCGGAGATGCCCAGCTTCATGATCAGGTAGAGGTGGAAGCCGATCAGCGCGGCCATCAGGCCGGGGATCAGCATCATGTGGATCGCGTAGAAGCGCGAGAGCGTGGTGGCGCCGAACTCCGGACCCCCTCGGAGGAAGTCACCGATGTACGGGCCCAGGAACGGAGCGGTGTTGTTGATGTTCACGCCCACGATCGTCGCCCAGTAGGAGCGCTGGTCGAACGGCAGCAGGTAGCCGGTGAAGCCCATGGCGAGCGTGAGGATCAGCAGCACCACGCCGATGATCCAGGTCAGCTCGCGCGGATACTTGTACGCCCCGAAGAAGAAGACCCGCGCCATGTGCAGGAAGATCAGGATGATCATCACCGACGCGCCCCACTTGTGCATGCCGTGCACGAACTGGCCGAGGAAGACGTTGTCGTTGATGTTGCGGATCGACTCGTAGGCGCCGCCGGTGACCGACGGGCGGTAGTACATCGCCAGGAAGACGCCGGTCACCGCCTGGCTGAGGAAGGCGAACATCGTCGCCGAGCCGAGCGTGTAGGCCCAGTTGATGCCCTTCGGCACCTTGCGGAACATCATCCAGCGCAGGCCCTGCGAGATCTGGGTGCGCTCGTCAATCCAGTCGACGACGGTGAGCCCGGCCTCGGTGGCGGCCTCGACCGGATTCGGCGACTGCTGGGTCGTCGTCGGCGCGGGGCGGTTGAGCAACTTGGGCAGGGGCATCAGGAACCGGTTCCGGGAACGGTGGGCGGCAGGGGCAGGTTGGCGATTGACGGCCGCACCGCGGTGTCGAAGCGCGCGGGGTAGAGGTACTGCCCGATCCCGTCGAGCGGCTCGCCCGGGTCACGCGGCGAGAAGCGGCGCAGCTCCGAGTTGACCGAGTAGCGCGGGCCGAGATAGACGTACCCGTGGCCCGGATGCCCGACCGGCGGCACGTACGTGTAGAAGCGGTCGAGCGGTCGGACCGGCGGTCCGCCGGCCACCTCACCCCGGAAGTTGTAGACCCCGCCGTGGCAGGGGCAGATGAAGCGCTCCGCCGCCTGGACGTAGCGGACGGGGCAGCCGAGGTGCATGCATCGCGAGGAGAGCGCGATGTAGTTGTTCCACTGGTCGTGCGGCTCGAGGTCGATCTGCGGGTTGCGGGCGCGCACGTAGGCGATCGACTTCCCCGCCTCGCCGATGCCCGGGACGATCGTGATCACCTTCGTCACGTAGCTCGTCTCGTTGAAGTCGGCGGGTGTGCCGATGATCTGCCAGTCGAACGGCTGGCGCTTGAAGATCGGCCCGATCGCGAAACCGAGGGCGGGCAGACCGAAGGCGGCCGCGGCGATCCCGCCCGCCCCGTGCGTGACGGCCTCCATGAACCGGCGGCGCGTCACCGTCTCGCCCTCGAAGGCGCCCGGAAGGCCGCGGTCGACCGTGTACTTCGAGGATTTGCTGTAGCGATCTTGAGGCATCTGCTTGTGGATACGGATGTGGGAGGCCCCGTGGACGCCTAAGCCTACCGTCAAACGCGGTTCGGGCGCTCCTCCCCCACCAGGTCGCCGCCGAGCCGTTGCTCCGCCGAGACGAGAAGCTCGCGTGCGGCGGCGCTTTCCCCATCGGCGTGCAGCTGCGCCACGCGCGAGATGAGGTCGGCCAGCCGCGCGGTCTCCTCGACGTCGCCGAGTCGCGCGAGCTTCGCCAGACCGGCGGCGTAGCTCTGGTCGCCGAGCAGCAGGTCGAGGTCGGGGTCGGGCGAATCCTCGTTCTCGTAGTGCAGGCGCGCCCCGCGGGCGATGTCGGCGATCACCTCGGCGTAGGAGCTCATGAGGCGAGCTCCCCCAGCACCTCGGCCGCCGCCTCGACGGTCAGCTCGATGTCCCGTTCGGTGTGGGCCAGCGACGGGAACCACGCCTCGAACTGGGAGGCCGGCGGATAGATTCCGCGTGCGAGGAGCCCGCGACAGAACGCGCCGTAGGCGACCTGGTCGCTCGCCGCCGCGCCCGCATAGTCCGTCACCTCCTCGCCGGACACGAAGAACGGCGTGACGAGCCCGGTCACGCTCTGCACGACCATCGGGCGGGCTGCGCTCGCCGCTGCTTCGCGCAGCCCTACGGCGAGCCGCTGCGTCAGCTCGGACAGCCGCGCGTACGCCGCTTCGTCGAGCCGCTCGAGGGTCGCCAGGCCAGCCGCGACGGCGAGCGGGTTGCCCGAGAGCGTGCCGGCCTGGTAGACGTCGCCCGCGGGCGCGATCCGGCGCATCAGCTCGGCCGCGCCGCCGTAGGCGGCGGCGGGCAGCCCGCCGCCGACGATCTTGCCCATGATCGTCAGATCGGGTTCGAG
>DAIDJO010000131.1 GCA_027451345.1 Solirubrobacterales bacterium | reverse complement strand
TCTGCATCCTGGTGCGCTCACCGATCAGCTGCTCGCGGTGATCATGCAGGAGCCTGATCTCCATTGCGTCGGGGTCCAGGAACGCGACCGGGAAGTGGTCGATCCCTTCGCGCACGACAGCTCGAGCGACCGCGAGCGCGTCAATGGGATCTGACTTGGCGTGCTGGGGCTCACCGGAACGGGACCTGGCCGTCAGGATCGGCGCGACGCGCAGCACGTGCTGGCCGGCGATCAGCAGCGCCTGCTCGAAGCGCTGTGAGACGTGCCGGCAGTCCTCCATCGCCCAAGTCACCGGCCCGGGCAGCTCACGCGCGAACCGCAACGCGATCAGGTGTCCCTGGTCGCTGGCCGGGATGGTCTTCTCGGCTTGGTGGCGGCCTGTCTCTCCGTCGATGGCGACGAGTGTGTGCGTCCGCTTGTGGACGTCCACCCCGATCACGATCATCTGTGTTCCCTTCGGTCGTGTTAGACGAAGCGGACCGCTGCCGGACACGTCTCACTGCGGGCCGGTGCCAGGCTCCTGTCAGGTCACGGCAGTGGTCCTCGGGCGACGATGGGCGACACAACGGACAAAAGTCGGCTCTCCTGTTGATCTGGGGGTGACTCATCGGTGAGGGAGCGGGATCTGGAGGCCGGAGCAGCAGAGGTAGACCATGGCAATGAGGGCGTCAGCTGAGTGGAAACCGTGGGCGCGGTGGCTGATCAACCGGACGCGGCTGTTGAGGGCTTCCAGGCGTCCGTTGCTGATCCCGAGCTGAATCGCGGCGAGCACGCCGGCCTTGTGTTTGCGGATCGTGCGGGCGAGCTTCACGAACGATCTGAGTTTCGAGCGGGATGCCCACGCGAGCCATGCGTCGAGGCGTTCGGCGGCTTCGTCCTTCGGCAACCGGTAGATGTACCGGAGCTCGCCGAGCAGCAAGAACGCGCGGTACATCCGCTTGTTCGTCAGCACGACTTCGGCGAGCTTGAGCAGCTGCTTCGGGGTCTGGTTGGCGGTGTCCTTCAGCAGCGAGTAGCGGGTGCCCTTGATCCAGCGCCCCTCGCTGCTGCTCGAGCGGCTGTGCCGGTTGTACTCGTCGCGGCGGACTTGGTCGGTGGCTTTGCCGCCGAGCTGACAGACGTGGAACGGGTCGAAGCACACCTCCGCGTTCGGGAGTCCCTCCGGGCCGCGGATCGCCTTCTCATAGCCGGCGGACATGTCGATCGAGACCGCGGTGATCGAGGCCTTCTGCTCGTCGGTCAGCTCGGCGAAGAACGCCTGCAAGGTCTGGGCGTTGCGGCCTGGCGCGGCCCACACCACACCGCCGGTGCCGTGGTCAGCGACGCAGGTCAGGAACCTGTGTCCGGCGCCGTGGCTGACCTCGTCCACGCCGATCATCACGAGCCCGTCCAGCCGGCCGCGATCGAGCTTGTCAGCGACGACCCGCGCGAGGATCTTCCCGACCGACCGCCACCCGATCCGCATCAACTTGGCAAGCGGCGTCATGGCCATCTGCTGCGACAGGAACGCGACGACATCCTCGAAGTCGCGTGTGTAGGACGACCCGGCCCTCGCCCACGGGACCATCTCCGGCCGATCACCACAGCCGGGGCACCGAAGCCGTCTGAGCTCGCACTCGATCACGCACCGGCTGGCGCCCAAGTCGAGATGCCGCCAACGCCGAACGCGGCGGTCCTTGATCTCCAGGCCCTCGGCGCCGCAACCCGAGCAGACCCGTCGCCGGCGCTTGAGCCGCACCGTCACGATCACTCCGTCGCTGCCGAACGCCACGTCCTGCACAGACCCTCCCGGCAGCTCGAGCATCCGGTTGAATGCCGTCGTGACCCGCACGTCGCCCTCCTCGTAGTTGCTGACCTTCAGACAGCCAGCAGCCTGCCGCAGAAGGGTGGCGGCGGGTCGCGCGCTTCGCGCGCAACTTCCGAGAAGGACCTACACAGCCGCGAACCCGCCCGCCAGCAGGCGATTCCCGGCCGCGGCTCTCATCCATTCACCCCCAAACGGGCAGGAGAGCCCGAAAAAGCGGCTTGCATCGCTGACAGCGCGCTGGGCGGCAACACAGATGTGCTGTCCCGCCTCACGGACGCGCTGGCCGGCGATCCTCCCAGCCCAAGTGACACGCCAACGACGGCACAGGCTGCCAAGCTCATGGCCTGACCTGACTTCACACGCTTCCGCACACCCACCCCTTGTGATTGAGAGCAAAACGACGGCTCAAGCAGTGGTGATCGATCGATTAGTTGGACGCCGATCCGCGGACACCGTATGAGCTGCGGGCGGCAACCTATCGTTCGGCTTGGCCAAAGGCAACGGGTCGGGCCTGTGGACTTCCCCCGGTTCGGTGGCCATCTTGATCTACACCCGAAGAGTGGAGTCGGCATGCTGGAAGCTTTAGGCAGAGAGGATCTCGTCGATTCCCAGCAGTTATCCGTCGGAGGTTCGTCGGGGACTTGACCTGGCGCGTGCCGGGACCGCGGTGACGGTGTTGGCGTTTCGTTCGGGATGACAAACTCCGCGATCTATAACTGGTTGCGCCAGACCGTATGGGCCGTGGGTGAGGGGCTGAGGGTCCACCACCAGCCAGCAGCTTGAACTCGCGGCGGCCAGGCGCCGGATCAGGCAGCTTGAGACCGAGCTGGCTGTGGCGCGAAAGGCCATGCTGACGCGAGCCCGGGCGTTTGGCTTGACCGCCGTACGCAATCTCCGGGATCGAGGTTTCGATGAGAATGGTGATCCCTGGATGCACACCAATGAACCTAAACGTCGCCGCGAGCGAGCTTCTCGGATCCCCTGGCCGTCAGCGTCAGTCAGACTGCACGAACCATTATCAACCGACGACGTATCCTCATCGAGG
>DAIDJO010000130.1 GCA_027451345.1 Solirubrobacterales bacterium | reverse complement strand
ATCGAACGGGTGCTCGGAATCTCCGTGCCAGACGCAGAGGTGCAACGCATACTCACCGGGCTCGGATTTGGCTGCGAACACCCCTCCGCAGGCGCGTTCACGGTCACTCCACCGGACTGGCGCCCGGATGTCGAACTGGCCGACCCCCGAGGCTCATCCGGCGCTCGAGGAGCTCGCCGCCGAGGGCTCGATCACCTGGGTCCGACGCGCCTACGAGCCCGCGGACCTCGAGGGATGCCTGATGGCGATCGCCGCCACCGACGACTCGGAGGTGAACATCCAGGTGTTCAACGACGCCGAGGCGAGGTCGATGCTGATCAACGTCGTCGACGTGCCGCCGCTGTGCAACTTCATCCTGCCGGCGATCGTCCGCACCGGCCCGCTCGCGGTGGCGATCTCGACGGCGGGCGCCTCGCCGGCCCTGGCCAAGCGCATGAAGCGGGAGATCGGCGAGATGTTCGGCGAGCCGTACGCGACGCTCGCGATCCTGCTCAACGACGTGCGTGGCTGGGCGAAGGGCACCCTCCCGACCTACCAGGACCGCAAGGAGTTCTTCGAGAGCATCGTCAACGGGGATCCGGACCCCATCGCGCTGTTGCGCGCGGGCGATGTCGACGCCGTCAAGGACCTGATCGCCGCCGCGCAGAGCTCCTTCCAGCCCGCCTGAGGACCCGCCGGCCGTCCGAATCCCTTGAGCGAGCTGACTCACCTGGGTGCGGAGGGGCGCGCGGAGATGGTGGATGTCTCCGACAAGGACACCACGCGCCGGGTCGCCGTGGCGCGCGCGGTCGTGCGCATGACGCCCCGGACGGCCGGCCTCGTCGCGGCCGGGGACGCTCCGAAGGGCGACGTGATCGGCGTCGCGCGGATCGCCGGGATCCAGGCGGCGAAGCGCACGCACGAGCTGATCCCGCTCTGTCACCAGCTGCCGCTCGCCTTCGTCGGCGTCGAGGCGACGATCGACGAGCCGGCCGGGACGATCGAGTTGCGCGCGGAGGCCCGCACCACGGCGCGCACGGGCGTGGAGATGGAGGCGCTCACCGCCGCGTCGGTCGCCGCGCTCACCATCTACGACATGGTCAAGGGCGTCGAGCGCGGCGTCAGCATCGAGCGGGTCGAGCTGATCGAGAAGTCCGGCGGCCGTTCCGGTACGTGGCAGCGCACGGACGGGTGAGGACGTGAGCCTGCCGACGCCGACCGCACCGGAGGACCGGCGGCGCCCCAACGAGGATCCGCTCGAGGTGCTCGCCGACGCGCAGGCGCGGGCCGGCGAGACGCTCGAGCTCGCCGCGCGGTACCTCGACCCGTCGCTCGTCGAGGTGCTGCGGATCATCGGCTTCGACGGCGACTACCGCACCGCGGTCGGCTCGCACCTCTACGACGACGCCGGGCGCGCGTACCTCGACCTGCACACCGGGGAGGGCTTCGCCAGCCTCGGCCACGCGCACCCCGATGTGAAGGCGACGCTCGCCGCCGTGCTGCACGCCGACCTCCAGGACGGCGTGCAGATCCACTACTCGGTGCTCGCCGGCATGCTCGCGGAGGCGCTCTGCGCGCGGTTGCCCGCCGCGCTCGACGCCACGTTCTTCTCGAGTGGTGGGGCCGAGGCGGTCGACACCGCGATCAAGTTCGCCCGGGCGGCGACCGGTCGCCCGCGCCTGGTCTCCTGCGACTCGAGCTATCACGGCGTCAGCCTGGGTCCGCTCTCGCTCGTCGGCGACGACTTCTTCAAGGAGGGCTTCGGCCCGCTCCTTCCCGGGTGCGCGCGCGTGCCCTACGGGGACATTGACCGACTCGAGGCGGAGCTGCGCAGCCGCGACGTCGCCGCGTTCTTCGTCGAGCCGATCCAGGGTCGCCTCGTGACGCTCCCGCCGCCGGGCTACCTCGAGGCCGCTCAGGCGCTCTGCCGCCGCTACGGGACGCTGCTCGTCATCGACGAGATCCAGACCGGCCTTGGGCGCACCGGCCGCTGGTTCGCGTTCGAGCAGTTCGGCTCGGATCGCCTCGAGCCTGACATCGTCACCGTCGGCAAGGCGCTCAGCGGCGGCTACATGCCCGTCGCCGCGACGGTGACACGGCGTGAGATCTTCCAGCGCGCCGTGGGCACCCTCGAGCGCAGCTACGTGCACCAGTCGACGTACGGGCGCAACCGGTTGTCGATGGCGGCGGGGCTCGCCTCGATCCGCGTGATCGAGCGCGACGGCCTGGTGGAGCGCTCGGCGCGGATGGGGGAGCGGCTGATGGACGGCCTGCGGGAGCTGCAGCGGCGCCACGAGCTGATCAAGGAGGTCCGTGGGGCGGGCATGATGATCGGCATCGAGCTGCAGGCACCCCGCTCCCGCACCGGGCAGCTCGGCGTGCGCCTGATGCGACTGGCCAGCGAGGGCCTCTTCCCGCAGCTGATCGTCATCCCCCTGCTGCGGGATCACGGGATCATCACGATGGCCGCCGGGAAGAACGACGTCATCAAGCTGCTGCCGCCGCTGACCCTCTCCGAGAGCGAGGCCGAGAGGTTCCTCACCGCGCTCGACCTGGTGCTCACCGACTGCGAGAGCGGCGCCGGGAAGAACTGGTCGGTCGTGCGCGATATCGCGGTCTCGACGCTGCGGCGGCGTGGCTGACGGCGAGGGCCTCACCCTCGTCACCGGCGGGACCGGATTCATCGGGGGCCGGCTCGTCGCAGCGCTCGTGCGGGACGGGCACCGCGTCCGCTGCCTCGTCCGTGCCTCCGCCGACACCGACGCGCTCGCCGCGCTCGGCGTCGAGCTGAGCGTCGGTGACCTGACGGATCCCGCCAGCCTGGCTCGGGCGGTCGAGGGCAGCCGGCACGTGCTGCACTGCGCGGCGATGGTCACCGACTGGGCGCTGCCGAGCGAGGTGCGGCGGGTCAACGTCGACGGGACGCGGGTCCTGCTCGAATGCAGCGCCGCGGCGAGGGTCGAACGGTTCGTGCACATCTCGAGCCCCGACGTGTACGGCCACCCGGGTGGCCGCGGCGTCGAGGAGACGCGCCGCCCGGAGTCATTCCGCAACTGGTACGCGCAGACGAAGCTCGGGGCCGAGGTCGAGGTGCGGCGCGTCGCCGCGACGCGTGGGCTGCCCACCGTGATCCTGCGCCCCGCCACGGTGTACGGCCCCGGCTCGCGGGAGGTCGTGCTGGAGATCGCACGGGCGATCCGCGGCCGGCACATGGTGCTGATCGGCGGTGGCCGGGCGGTCGCCGGGCTCTGTTTCGTCGACAACCTGGTGGACGCCGCCGTGCGGGCGATGGTCGAGCCGGCGGCCGTCGGGGCGGTCCTCAACGTCGCGGACGGGACTGAGGTGAGCTGGCGGGAGCTCGTCGACGACCTGGCCGACGGACTCGGCTGCCCGCGCGTCCGGTGGAGCCTCCCGTACCGGATGGCGGTCCCGCTCGCCGTCGGCCTCGAGCACGGCTACCGGTCGCTGCGCCGGATGACCGGCCTGCGCACGCGCCCCCTGCTCTCGCGCCAGGCCGTCCAGGTGATGGGGATCGACCAGAGCTTCAGCAACCGCCGGGCCCGGGAGCTGCTCGCCTGGGAGCCACGCGTCGGGTATGCCGAGGGGCTCGCCGCCACCCTCGACTGGCTCCGCGCCGTGGGCGTGTGAGCGCTCCGGCGACGTGTCAGCCGACCGGCGCCGCTGAGCGGTCAGCCCGCCCCGGGTGAGCCGTCTGCCCGGCCCCGGTGACCTGTCGGATGTGGCAAATCACCGCCCGCCGCGGCACATTGCCACAGAAGGCACGCAGAGCAGCGCCTGGGTGGCAAGTTGGCCGGAGCCCGTGGTGGATTGCCACATCGGACAGGTCCGGTCGCGTCCGCGCGGATCGCGACCGCCGATCCCCGCCCGGTCGGGCGCCTTCCGGCGGGCGCGTCGGGTCGCCTGGAGATACGCTCGCCCCAGCATGCGCGCGGCGATCCTCACCATCTCGACCACCACCGCCGCGGGCGACGCGGAGGACCGCTCCGGCCCAGCGCTCGCCGAGGCGGCCGTCCGAGCCGGGGCCGAGGTGCTGGCGCACGACGTGCTGCCGGACGATCGCGCCGCCATCGAGGCGTGGCTCCGGGCTCGGGTGCGGGAGGGCGTCGAGCTGATCCTCACCACCGGCGGCACCGGCCTGACCCCGGATGACGTCACCCCCGAGGCGACCAGCGCCGTGATCGAGCGCGAGGTGCCGGGCCTGGCCGAGGCGATGCGAGCCGAGTCGCTGCGGTACACGCCGATGTCGATGCTCTCACGGGCCGTGACGGGCGTCGCCGGCAGCTCGCTGATCATCAACTTCCCGGGAAGCCCCCGGTCGATCGGACAGCTCTTCCCCGTGGTGGAACCGGTGCTCAAGCACGCGGTTGCGACACTGCACCGGGAAGATGGACGACACCAACGTCATCGAACTTGAGGGCCTGACCCGCCATTTCGGGGAGCGCACCGTGCTGCGGGAGGTGTCGCTGCGGCTCGCTCGCGGTCAGACGCTGGCCGTCCTGGGCCGCAACGGCGCGGGCAAGTCGACCCTCCTGCGCATCCTCGCCACCCTCTTGCGGCCCCACGCGGGCACCGTCCGGCTCTTCGGCGAGCCGCTCCCCCGGGAGGGCTGGAAGGTCCGTGGCCGTGTCGGGCTGCTCGGCCACGAGCCGCTGCTGTATCGGGACCTCACCGGGCGCGAGAACCTCGTCTACCACGCGCGCCTGCACCGGGTGCAGCCAGAGCGCGTGCAGGAGGTGCTCCTGGCGGTGGGGATGCAGGAGCGGGCCGATGACCCGGTGCGGGCCCTCAGCCGAGGCATGGTCCAGCGGCTGACCGTCGCGCGCGCCGTGCTGCACCGGCCGGAGCTCCTCCTGCTCGACGAGCCGCGCTCGAACCTCGACCCCGCCGCCGAGGAGCTCGTCGAGCCGCTCATCGGCCGAGCCTCCGGTGTCACGCGGGTGCTCACCAGCCACGATCCGTCCGCGGCGCTCGCCGAGGCCGCCCTCGTGCTCGGCCTCTCCGGTGGGCGGGCCGTCTACGTCGGGCCCCCGGCCGGGCTCGACGAGGCGACGCTCGGGAGCCTGTACCGGTGAGGACGGCCGCGACGATCCTGCGCAAGGACCTGCGGGTCGAGCTGCGCACCCTCGAGACGGTCCCGTCGATGTGGCTGCTGGCGATCACCACGTTCGTCATCTTCCATTTCGGGCTGGGCCGCGACACGCTCCGCGGCCAGCTCGCCGCGGGGGTGCTCACGGTCACGCTGCTGTTCGCCGGGATGCTCGCCATCAATCGCCTGTTCGTCGCCGAGCGGGAGCAGGGCGGCTTCGACGCCTTCCTGCTCGCGCCGGTCGATCGCACCGCGATGTTCTTCGCCAAGACGGGGGCGCTCTTCCTCTTCCTGGTCGCGACGGAGGTCGTCGCGCTGCCGGCCTTCGCCCTGCTGCTCGCGCCGCCGAGCCTCGGGAGCTCGCTGCCCGCGGTCCTGCTGTTCCTCGCCCTGGCCGACCTCGGGGTGGCGGTGATCGGCACGTTCGTCTCCGCCATCGCCGTGCACACCAGGGCGCGCGACCTGATCGGACCGATCCTCGGGCTCCCGCTCCTGCTGCCGGCGCTGATCGCGACCGCCCGTGGCCTGGCGCCGCTGCTCGTGCCGGGCGCCGGCGGCTCGCCGCCGGCCAAGTGGCTGGCCGTGCTCGCGCTCTATGATCTGGTGAACGCGCTCCTCGCCGTCGGTCTGTTCGACTTCCTGCTCGAGGAGTGAGCGCTGACGGATCGTATGACCACTCACGTTCGGCATCTGCTCGGGCTCACGATCGCCACCGCCGTGACGGTGACGGCGGCGCTCGTGCTCGTCTTCTTCTACGCCCCCCTGGACGCCAATCAGGGGTTCGTCCAGAAGATCTTCTACATCCACGTGCCGCTGGCCATCGTCTCGCTCGTCGGGTACTGCCTCGGCGGGGTGTTCGGGATCGGCTACCTGCGCACCGGCAAGCGGGTGTGGGACATGCGCTCGTACTGCGCGATCCACATGTCGCTCATCTTCTCC
The DNA here is from genome assembly GCA_027451345.1 of Solirubrobacterales bacterium. GTDB lineage: Bacteria > Actinomycetota > Thermoleophilia > Solirubrobacterales > Solirubrobacteraceae > Palsa-465. The sequence goes on along the minus strand of DAIDJO010000130.1, from coordinate 46,114 downwards.
GTCGGCGGGATCATCGCCGGCTCGATCTGGGCCAAGGCGTCGTGGGGCCATTGGTGGCTGTGGTCGGAGCCGACGCTCGTCTCCTACCTGATCGTCATCCTGCTCTTCTGCACCTACCAGCCGCTGCGCTTCTCGATCGAGGACCCGGAGCGCCAGGCGCGCTACGCGGCGGTGTTCGCGGTGGTGGCCGGAGCGTTCGTCCCGATCAACTTCATCGTCGTGCGGCTCTCGGTCGCCTACGTGCACCCGCGCATCCTCAATCTCCAGGGGGGTGCCCTGCCCGGGTCGATGAAGCTCACCTTCTACCTCTCGCTGCTCGGCGTCGCGCTGCTGTTCGCGACCCTGATGAAGTACGAGATGGCGTCCAAGGAGATGCGCATCGAGACCCGCCGCCTGCGTCGCGCCCTCCTCGGTGAGGACGCGGTCAGACCGCTCGGCCGGACCGCGTCGCCCTCATGACCGGGATCCTGGCCGTGGCACCGGCGCTGCCCCTGCACACGGCGGGGCCGTACGTCGCCGCGGCCTACATCGTCTTCCTGCTCATCGTCCTGGTGTACGTCGGCATCATGGCGCGCCGGCTGATCGCCAACGGGCGGGAGCTCCGCGATCTGCGGGCTCAGCTCGAGCAGCGCCGGGCCGCCGAGACGCCGGTCGAGGAGTCCCGGGCCGCCGAGACGCCGGTCGAGGAGCCCCGGGCCGAGTCGGAGCGGGTCGCGTGACCGAGCTGCTCGCCGTCGGGGTCTCGCACAAGACCGCGCCGGTGGAGGTGCGCGAGCGGCTCGCCCTGACCGACGCGCGGGCGGTGGAGTTCGTGCGCGACCTGCACGGCGTTCCGGAGATCCGCGAGGTCGTGGCCCTCTCGACGTGCAACCGCACCGAGCTGTACCTCGTCGTGGATGACCCGGTCGAGGCCGAGAGCACGGTCCTCGGCATGCTCGCGCGACAGGCCAACATCCAGCCGACCGCCCTGGCGCCGGCGATCTACTCGCATCGCAACTGCGAGGCCGCCCGGCACCTGTACCGCGTCAGCGCCGGGCTCGAGTCGATGATCGTCGGCGAGGACCAGATCCAGGGCCAGGTGCGGCGCGCCTACGACGCCGCGCTCGAGCGGGAGACGACCGGACCGCTCACCAACCACCTGTTCAAGGCTGCGCTCGCCACCGGCAAGCGGGTGCGCACCGAGACGGCGATCGGGGCCGGCCACGTCAGCCTCCCCGCGGTCTCCGCGATGCTCGTCCGGGAGGTGTTCTCCGAGATCGCCGGCCGCCGTGTCGTGATCGTCGGGACCGGCGAGACGAGCGAGCTGGCCGCCCGCGCCGTGGCCGACGGCGGCGCCGAGCTGATCTTCGTGGCGACGCGGCGGCGGGACCGGGCGGTGAGCCTGGCGCAGCGCTTCGACGCGCACAGCGTCACCTTCGACGAGCTGCCCGAGACGCTGATCGCGGCCGACGTGGTGATCTCGGCCACCTCCTCGCCCCACCTGCTGATCGAGGTGGAGGCGCTCCAGGAGGTGCAGATCCAACGCGACCTGCGGCCGCTGCTGATCATCGACCTGGCCGTGCCGCGGGATGTCGAGGCGGATTGCGCTCGGGTGGAGGGCGTCTCGCTGTTCGATGTGGACGACCTCGAGGCGGTGGTCGCGCGCAACCGACGGGTGCGGCGCAGCGAGGCCCGCAAGGCCGATGGGATCGTCGAGGAGGAGATCCAGCACTTCGCCACCTGGCTCGGGTCGCTCGAGGTGATGCCGACGCTCGCGGCGCTGCGCAGCCAGGCGTCGGACATCATCGCGCAGGTCCTCGCGGAGAACGAGGGCCGGTGGGAGAGCGCCTCCGAGCAGGACCTCGAGCGGGTGCAGGCGGTCGCCCGCGCGATCGTCAACCGTCTCCTGCATCACCCGACGCTGCGGATCAAGGAGCTCCGGGATGACCGTGTCCACGCCCGCATGGCGCTCGTGCAGGAGCTCTTCGGCCTGAACGTCGACGACGGGGCGGCGCTGCGGGAAGCGCCGGTGGCCCCGGAGGACCTCGCGGCGATCCGTCGTCTCCCCGAGCGCCGCGGCGCCTCGGCCACCGATCGCGACGCAGCGGCGGATCGGACGCGGTGATCCGGCTGGGGACGCGCGGCAGCGCGCTGGCGCTCACGCAGGCTCGGAGCGTCGCCGCCGCCCTCGGCGAGGAGGTCCAGATCGTCACGGTCTCCACCTCGGGCGACCGCGACGAGGCTCGCAACGATAAGTCGCGCTGGACCTCCACGCTCGAGGCCGCGCTGCTGCACGGCGAGATCGACATCGCCGTCCACTCGGCCAAGGACGTCCCGGGTGAGCTGGCGCAGGGCACGTGGGTCGCGGCGATCCCCGAGCGCCAGGATCCGCGCGACGCCCTGTGTGGCTGCGCGGAGATCGCGTCGCTGCGACCCGGCGCTCGCGTCGGCACGAGCTCGTTGCGGCGCGCGGCCCAGATCCGTGCGCTCCGTGAGGACATTGAGGTCGTCGAGCTGCGGGGCAACGTCGACACCCGGCTGCGCAAGCTGGCCGAGCACGAGGCGGATGCCATCGTGCTCGCCATCGCCGGGCTGCGTCGCCTCGGCCGCGAGCGCGAGATCGGCGGGATCCTGGACCTGGTCCCCGCCCCCGGCCAGGGCGCGCTCCTGGTCCAGGCTCGCGCCGGCGACGAGCGCGCCCGGGCGATCAACGACCCGATCGCGGAGCGCTGCGTCACCTCTGAGCGGGCGCTCGCCGGTCAGCTGAACGCCACCTGCGCGACACCGCTCGGGGCGAGCGCCGTGGCGGTGTCCGAGGTGGAGGTGACGCTCACCGGCTGGATCGGCCTGCCCGACGGCTCGCACTGGATCCGCGATGAACTGACCGGCCCCGCCGACACCGTCGGTGCGGCCGTGGCCGAGCGGATGCTCGCCGCCGGGGCCGGCGAGCTCCTGCAGCGGGCCGAGGAGATGGCGGCGGCATGACCGTGCACCTGGTGGGCGCCGGTCCCGGCGACCCGGGGCTGATGACCGCGCGATCGCTGCAGCTGATCGCCCAGGCGGACGTGATCGTCTACGACCGGCTCATTCCGGAGTCCGCGCTCGACGGAGCCCGGCCCGACGCGCAGCTGATCTACGCCGGCAAGGAGGGCGGCGGCGAGCAGGTGCCGCAGGAGGAGATCACACGGATGCTGATCGAACACGGCCGCAGCGCCGAGGTGGTCGTCCGGTTGAAGGGCGGCGACCCGTTCGTCTTCGGGCGCGGCGGCGAGGAGGTCGAGGCGTTGATCGACGCGGGCATCGCCGTCGAGGTGGTGCCCGGCGTCACGGCGGGGATCGCCGCGCCGGCGTACGCGGGGATCCCCGTGACCCATCGCGACACCGCGAGCGCGGTCGCCTTCCTCACCGGACACGAGGATCCCGCCAAGCCGGACTCCGCGCTCGACTGGCGCTCGCTCGCCGCCTTCCCGGGAACCCTCGTGGTCTACATGGGGGTGCGCCAGCTCGAGGCCATCGCGGAGCGCCTGATCGCCGGCGGCCGCCCGGCCGAGGAGCCGGCCGCGCTCATCCAGCGCGGCACCATGCCCGGACAGCGGTCGGTGCAGGGCACCCTCGAGACGATCGCGCGGCTCGCCGCCGAGCAGCAGATCAAGGCGCCGGCCATCGCCGTGTTCGGCCCGGTCGCCGAGCTCCACGACCGGCTCGCCTGGCTGCAGCGCCGACCGCTGCACGGCGTGACGATCGCGGTCACCCGCGCCCGCGAGCGGGGCTCCCGGCTGGCGGAACGGCTGCGCGGGCTCGGGGCGGAGGTGATCCTCGCCCCGGTGATCCGGACGCAGACGCTGCCCGGTCCTGCGCCCGAGCTGCACCAGTACGACCTGATCTGCTTCACGAGCCCGAACGGTGTGGAGGCACTGTTCGAGCGGCTCGAGGCCGAGGGGCTCGACTCCCGCGCCTTCCCGCCCCGGGCGGAGGCACGGGTGGCGGCGATCGGCCCCGCGACGGCGCGTGCCCTGCGGGAACGCGGGATCCTCGCCGATGTCGTGCCCACCAAGGCGGTGGGCGAGGCGCTCGCGGAAGCGCTCGGGAACGTGCCGGTCACCCGCGCGCTCGTGGCGCGTGCCCGCGAGGCGCGGGACGTCGTCCCCGACGCGCTGCGGGAGCGCGGCGCCGAGGTCGACGTGCTCGCGGTCTATGAGACCGTCGTCGAGCTGCTCACGCCCGAGCAGTCGGCCGCGGCCGCCGCGGCCGACTTCATCACCTTCACGTCCGCCTCGACCGTGCGGAACTTCCTGGCCTCGGTCGGCGGGGTCGAGGCGTGGCTGGCGCGCGGGCCCTCCCGGCCGCGCATGGTGAGCATCGGTCCGATCACGAGCGACGAGCTCCGCGCGCACGGCCTGGAGCCGGACGTCGAGGCGGAGGAGCACGACATCAACGGCCTGTTGGCTGCGATCATGCGGACGTGACCGCACCCGTCGTCACGCTCCTCACCGATTACGGCCTCGTCGACGAGTTCGTCGGCGTCCTGCACGGGGTGATCGCGCGGATCTGTCCCGACGCGCGGGTGATCGACCTCAGCCATGGGGTGCCGCCCCAGGACGTCGCGGCCGGCGCGGCCATGCTCGCGCACGCGCTGCCGTACCTGCCGGTCGGCGTGCACGTCGGCGTCGTCGATCCCGGCGTCGGCGGCGATCGGCGGGCCGTGGCCGTGCGGCTGGCCGATGGGCGCAGGCTGGTCGGACCGGACAACGGGTTGCTGTGGCCTGCGATCGAGCTCGGTGGTGGCGCGACCGCCGCCGCGGAGATCTCCGGCTCGCGCTGGCGGCTCGAGCCGCTCGCGGCCACGTTCCACGGACGCGACATCTTCGCCCCGGTGGCGGCGCACCTCGCGGCGGGGGAACCCGTCGAGTCGGCCGGCGTCGCCCTCGATCCCGAGACGCTCATCCGGCTCGAGCGTGTCGCCGCCCGCGTGGAGGATGGCGACCTGATCGCGCGCGTCGTCGGCGTCGATCGCTTCGGGAACGTGCAACTCGCCGCCGCCCCGTCCGACCTGGACGGGCTCGGCGTCGACCTCGGCGACGTGCTGGCGCTCACCGACACCGCCGGCGAGCGCCATCCGGCCAAGCGGGCCCGCACCTTCGTCGACGTCGGCGAGCACGAACTGCTCGTGCTCGAGGACGCCACGGGCCAGCTCGCCCTGGCCTGCAACCGCGCGAGCGCGGCGGCGCGGCTGGGCGTCCGGAACGGAGACTGGGTCCGGGTCGGCCGCTCCGTCCCAGCGTGACCGCGGCATCCCGGCCGCAGCCGACCCTGCGCGGCCCGCGTGTGCACCTGCGGCAGACGGAATCGACCAACAGCGTCGCGCGCGCGCTCGCGATGCGTGGCGCGGTCTCCGGCACGCTCGTCACCGCCGGGGCGCAGACGGCGGGCCGCGGACGCCAGGGTCGCACGTGGAGCGCCCCGCCGGGGGCCGCCCTCCTCGGCTCCTGGGTCATCCGCGACCCTCATCCGCTGCTGTCCCTCGCCGCCGGTGTGGCGGTGGCGGAGGTGGCGGGCGGCGGGGCGCTCGTCAAGTGGCCGAACGACGTGCTGATCGACGGCCGCAAGGTCGCCGGCATCCTCGTGGAGGGGCGACCGCAGGAGGGCTGGGCCGTGCTCGGGATCGGGATCAACGTCGCCGTCCGGCTCGACGAGCTCCCCGAGACGCTGCGGGATCGCGCCGGCACGCTCGGTCTCTCCCCGGACGACGTCGAGCCGACGCTCACCCGTCTGCGGCGCAGCCTCGAGCGGTGGCTCCACGCGCCCGGCCGGGACGTGATCTCGGCGGTGCGCGCGATCGACGCGCTGCGCGGGGTGGCGGTGCGCTGGGACGGCGGCCACGGGCGGGCGGCGGGGATCGACGGGGCGGGCCGCCTGCTGGTGGCGACCGAGGGCCCGGTGGTCGCCCTCGACGCGGGCGAGGTCCACCTCGAGCGCGGCTGACTACAGCCGGTTGGCGTGGAGCAGCCGCGAGAGGAAGCGCTGCGTCGCCGGCTCGCGAGGCTCCGTCAGGATCTGCTCCGGCGTCCCCTGCTCGATGATCCGGCCGTCCTCGAGGAAGCAGATCTGGTCGGCGACGTCCCGGGCGAACGACATCTCGTGCGTGGCCAGGATCATCGTCATCCCCTCCGCCTTGAGCTCACGGATCAGGTCGAGCACATCACCCACCAGCTCCGGGTCGAGCGCCGAGGTGACCTCATCGAGCAGCAGCGCCCGCGGCCGCGTGAGCATCGCGCGCGCGATGGCGACGCGCTGCTGCTGGCCCCCCGAGAGCTTGTCGGGGTACTCCCGGGCGCGTGACTCCAGTCCGAAGCGGGTGAGCAGCTCGAGGGCGGCTCGCCGGGCCTCGGCGGCGGGGACCTTCTGGGCGCGCGTCGCGCCGAGCGTGACATTGTCAATGACCCGCAGGTGCGGAAAGAGGTTGAAGGACTGAAAGACGAGCCCGAGCCGGCGCCGCACGGGAACGGGGTTCATGCCCGGCACCGTGATCGGCTCCCCGTCGAGGAAGATGTCGCCGTCGTCGATCTCCTCCAGCAGGTCGATGCACCGCAGCAGCGTCGACTTGCCTGACCCGGAGGCGCCGATCAGCGCGAAGGCCTGATGCTCGCCCACGGCCAGGTCGATGCCTCGGAGCACGGGATGGTCGCCGTAGGACTTGGTGACGCCGCGGATCTCGAGGACCGGCGCTCCAGCGGGAGCGCCGGTGGCGGCAGGGTCCCGGAGCTCGCGCCCCCTCATCGCGGCCCCAGGGCCAGGACGGCGCCGCGCTGGCGTACGGTTCGCCACTGGAGGCGGTCGACGAAGCGCGTCATCGGGACGGTCACACAGAGATACAACGCGCACGCGGCGATCAGGGGCGTGTAGTTGAAGTTGGCCTCCTGGAAGATCTGGGCGGTGCGGAAGACCTCCTGGGGCCCGAGGATCGAGATCAGCGCGACGTCCTTCTGCAGCGCGATGAAGTCATTGAGCAACGGAGGGACCACGCGGCGCACGGCCTGCGGGATGATCACGTCGCGGAGGGTCTGTGCGGGCGTGAGGCCGAGCGCGAGCGCCGCCTGCCCCTGGCTGGGGTGGATCGACATCAGGCCGGCGCGGAGCACCTCGGAGACGAAGCCCGCGTAGTTCATCGCGAGCGCCGCCTCGCCGAGGAACACCGGCGCGGACGGGACACCCTTGAGGTTGAGCGCGGGGACGCCGAACCCGACCAGGTAGATGAGCAGGATCGTCGGGATCCCGCGCATCACGTCGACGAACACCGTGGCCAGCAGTCGTACCGGGTAGAGGAGGGGGTACTCGAAGGTGCGCACGAGCGCGATCATCAACGAGAGGGCGAGCACGCAGACCTCGACGATCAGGAACATGCGCACGTCGAGCCAGAACCCCGACGCGACGCCGCCGATCGACTTGACGAACCACGTCGCGGAGAGGAACGTCTCGCGGAAGCTGTTCCAGCCGGAGGCCGTGACCACCCGCGCGACCAGCCCGCCGACCACGACCACCGTTGCGACCGCGGAGATCAGGATGTCCCGGCGTCGACGCCGACGCCGGGACTGAACCCGGTCCTCCCGCGTCGTGAGCTGATACTCCGTGCTCACGGCGCGGCTGACGGGATGCCCGGTCCTACTTGAGGACCGGGACCGCCACCTTTGACGACATCCACCGCTTCGTGAGCCGGGTCAGCGTCCCGTTGGACCTCAACGTGGCCAGGGCGCGATCGACGCACGGCGTGAGGGCGGAGCCCTTCTTGAGCAGCAGCCCCCAGTTGTCGCCGCCCGGCGCGGTGAACTGGCCGGCGATGGTCGTCTTGCTCAGCTCGGCCGAGGTGAGGTAGAGGGCGGTGGCGTAGTCGGTCACGATCGCGTCGACGTGGTGGATCTTGAAAGCCTCCACGACGTCGGCGGAGGTGTTGTACACCTGGATCTGCTTGCTCGGCTTGATCTTCTGCTGGACGGCGGCGAGGCTGGTGGTGCCGACCTGCACGCCGATCGTCGCGTCCCTGAACGCCTTCAGGGACCTGGCGTGGGCGAGCGGGGAGCTCTTGGCGACGATGATCCCCTGGGGGTTGGTGTAGTACGGCGTCGAGAACGAGACCGCCTTCGCGCGGGCGGCGGTGATCGAGATCTCGTTGATGTCGAAGTCGAACGACTTGGGGCCGGGGGCGTAGGAGTTGTCGAACGGTTCGACGACCCATTTGACCTTGCTGGGGCCGAAGCCGAGCTGCTTGGCGACCGCGTAGGCCACGGAGCTCTCGAAGCCCTTGCCGTTCGACGGCTTGTTGCCCTCGAAGTACGGCGGGTACGCCGGTGAGTCCGTGGCGACGGTGAGCTGTCCGCGGGTGTGCAGGGGGAGCTTCGAGGTCGCGCAGGACGCGGATGCGGTGGAGGCGGCCTGCGCCGCGACGGTGGTGGGGCCACTCGCAGCGAGCGCGACGCTCACCGCGAGCGTCGGGACCGCCGTGACCAGGAGCGATTTCTTCGACATCAGACCGCTGAATGTACCGCGGCCGGAGGCGGGGCGGGGGCTCAGCAGACTCGGAAGCGGGACCGGAGCGTCCGCCGCACGGTCACGGTGAGGCGGCGGGTCCGCTGCCGGGCGTGGCGCAGCACCGTCTCGGTGAAGACGACGCGCGCGCTGACGAGATGCATCCCCGCCCGCAGGCGGCGCAGGGGGAACCGGGCCACGGCGGGGAGCCGACGGGCGCGCTTCACCGTGCGTCCGAGCCTGAAGGCGACGAAGCGCAGCCTCAGGGTCCCGGCCCGGGCGAGCGTGTGGCGCTGCAGGATGATCCTGAGCATCGAGTTGGGGGCGTGGCAGGTGAGGGCGGGCAGGTGCCCGCTCGTGGCACCGGTCGTGCCGCCCCCAGCGCCACCGGTCGTGCCCCCGCCGGTCGTCCCGCCGGTCGTCCCGCCCCCGCTCGTGCCCCCGGTCGTGCCGCCGCCGCGCGGGCTCGGGGGCGCGATCGTGAAGGTGAGCTGCTGGTTGCCGAGCGTGGTGGACACGCCGGTCGAGCCGCCCGTGCCGCCGGTGCCACCCGAGCCGCCGGGAAGCGGGGCGTCGGTGACGCCGGCCGCGGGAACGAGCGCGATGGCGCTCGGCGCCGGCCCGACCGGGATCGGGGTGCCGAGGGTGCCGGTGGAGAGTGTGATCGGGATCACCTGACCGGTGCCGAACGCGGTCACGTAGGCGGTGCTGCCGTCCGGTGAGATGGCGACTCCGCTCGGATGCACGCCGGCGCCGAGGACGATCGGGGTGCCGCTCGTGTCATTGGTGAGATCGAGCGGGGTCAGCGTCCCGCTCGTGTCGCTGGTGATGTAGGCGGTCGCCCCGTCCGGCGTGATCGCCACGCCGTCCGGGGTGCTGCTCGTGAGGTCGATCGGCTGGCCGACGACGCCGGTGCTCAGCACCAGTGGCGTGAGCGTGCCGTCGGCGACGTTGGTGATGTAGGCGAGCCCCGGGGCCGGTGGGGGCGCGATCGCGATCGCGTTGGAGTTCGCGGGGATGGTGGTCGGGTTGCCGAGGTGCGAGGTTGCCAGCGTGATCGGCCACTCGCGTCCGTCGTCGGAGATCACGTAGGCCGTCCGCCCGTTCGGCGTGATCGCGATCGCCGCGGGCCGGTCGCTCAGGCCGATCGGCTGCCCCACGCGACCGGTGGCCAGGGAGACGGGAACGATCTGAGAGGAGCCCGCGTCGGCCACGTAGGCGGTCGATCCATCCGGGGTGATGGCGATCGCGACCGGCTGCGAGCCGACGGGGATCGGCGTGCCGACGGTCCCCGTGGAGAGGTTCACCTGGCTGATCGTTCCCGCCCGCTCGTTGGCGACGTACCCGAGCTGATCGCTGGCGCGCGCCACACCGGCCCACGTCCCCGAGAGCACGAGGGCGGACGCCAGCGTGGTCATGAGTCGCGAATGAACGTGTCGCCTCACCCGGCAGGTATCGGCCACGATCGGCCAAGACTAGAGGAGTCCGAGCCGTCCGTGGACGTTCGATCAGGCGTGGGGGAACGCCCGCTCAGGCCGCGTGCCGGTCGAGCTCGTCGGGCTCGTCTCCCCGGATCGCGTCCGCGTGTCCGTCGAGGCCGGGGCCGGCGAGGCCTTCGTCCTCCGGCTCGTCGAGGTCATCCGAGTCCAGGTCATCGTCGTCGTCGGGCTCGGCGTCGTCGGGCTCGGCGTCGTCGGGCTCGGCGTCGTCGGGCTCGTCGTCGTCGGGCTCGTCGTCGTCGGGCTCGTCGAGGTCCTCGTCCACCGGCTCGTCGAGGTCCTCGTCCTCACGATCGTCGAGGTCCTCGTCCTCGAAGTCATCCTCGGCGGCCCCGTCGAGCCGCGCGTCCTCCGCGCCGACTCGGCCGGCTCGGCGCGCGCGACGGGTCACCACGATGTCAGCGTCGAGCTCGACCCCCGACTCGGGCCCCTCGGCGCCCGTGGCGACGGCGACGACGGCCGTCTGTCCCTCCTCGCCCGGCTTGCGCGTACGCCGCCGGGTCTTGCTGCGCCGTCCCTTCGGGAAGTTGCGCAGCAGCTCCCGGGCGAGCGCCGCCGGCTTGCGCGCCATCCGCGCGCGGGCGCCATTGATCGCGTCAGCCGCCTCCGGGGTGTGGGCGAGGGCCGCGGCGAGGAGTGCCGCCGACAGCCGGCGGTCCTCCTTGCGCGTCGCGTGCACGAGGCGGCGGGCGTTGCGCGCGTGGGCCGCGCCGCTGGAGTTCACGAGCAGACCGAGGAGGCGCTTGGTCTCCGGCCAGCGCTGCACCGCGTACTCCTCGTGCACCTCCCGGGTGTACTCGGCCATCCGCCAGATCCAGTTGTTGGCCTGGTCGCGCCGGCCGATGCGTCGCTCGGCGAGGGCCTGGAGCATGACCTTGACGCCCTCCCGCCGCTCGTCACGGGGCCAGCCGGCCATGATGTCGATCGCGGTGTCGAAGGCCTCGGCGTCGCGCGAGACCGAGATCTCCTGCAGCGCCCGCAACCGCAACTGCGCGCTGCGGTTGCGCTGCAGCGCCGTCACCAGGAACAGCCGGCGCAGCTCTCCCTGGCGGTCGAAGTGCAACATCGCCTTGGCCCGGCGCCACGCGTTGGGCGCCACCCGCGCGCCGGCGAGCTGAGCCCAGACGCGCTGCTCGCCGTAGTCGAGATGCTCGACGGCGATCCGCCAGAGCTCGCGCTCGAAGACCTCGGCGCGCCGCTCCGGATCGGGCGTCACCGGCAGTACGCGGCGCTCGACCCGGACCCGGCGGCCGCGGCCGCGGCGCACCGGTCCCACGACGATCGCGCCACCCCGGTACACGTCGCGGTCCAGCAGCGAGTGGAGCGTGACGACCGGATCGTCGTGCTTGGTGGCCGGATGGACGAAGTCGACCACGATCCCGGCCTCCTTGCCGGGGTGGCGGCGGGTGACGCGACCGACCCGCTGCTGGTAGATGCGCTTGGAGGCCGTCGGCGCCAGGTGCATGCAGACCGTCGCCCGCGGGCTGTTCCACCCCTCCGCCAGCAGCTGGGCGTTGACGAGCACGTCGACCTTGCCGGCCTCGTAGTCGGCGAGGATCTTCGCCAGCTCGCGCTTCGGGGTCTCGCCGGAGACGGCCATCGCCTTCATCCCGAGTGCCCGGAACGACTCCGCGACGTTGTAGGCGTGCTTGACCCCGGCGGCGTACACCACGCCGGGGACTCCGTTGAAGCGGGTCTTGTACAGGTCGGCGATCGCCAGGTTGAACGGCGTCTGGTCGAGCAGCTCGGCGAGCATCTCCTGATCGAACTCGGTGTCGACCTCGCCGCGGCGCAGCGGCACCTTGGCGATCGTCCGCACACCCGGGCCCGGAGGGATCCGGATGCAGCGCAGCGGCGCGATCACGCCGCGCCGCGCCGCCTGGGCGAGATCGAAGCGGGAGGTCTGCGTCGGGAACAGGTCGGTCACGTGGCGCGCGATCAACGCGCCCGTGGCCGTCATCCCGATCCAGATCGGTTGGTGCCACCGGCGGATCGCGGCCGAGGTCTTCTCGCCGAGCGCCGTGTGCGCCTCGTCGCAGATGACGATCGTGTAGGCGCCCGAGATCTTCCCGGCGTTGCGCACGAACCACTGGTAGGTCTCGACCGTCACCGGGCCGTTGGCGGCGTCCTCGCCGATCAGCAGCGGCTTGCAGAGTCGCTCGCGGTAGCCGCGATCCTTCAGTTCCCCGATGAACTGGTCCACGAGGTTGCGCCGGTGCGTGAGGATCAGCACCCCGCCGGTCCGCGACGCCTCGACGAAGCCGACGGCGGCGACCGTCTTGCCCGCGCCGGTCGCGTGCTCGAACCAGAAGCGCCGCCCGGCGCCCGGATCGGCGTCGAGCAGCTGCTCGGGCAGGATGTCCTCGTCCAGGGCGGCGTCGTCGTGCTGCCAGTCCTGGGGCTCCTCGTCGGATTCCTCGTCCTCGTCACCGTCCTCGTCGCCCTCGTCGGCGCCGGCCTCCGCGCCGTCCGTCTCCGCCTCGCCACGTCCGGCGGCCCCGATGGCGTCGTCACCGGGCGCGTCGGGCTCCTCGTCGGCGTCCTCGCCCGACTCCTCCCCGCCATCGCCCGGATCGATCGCCGTGGTGCCGGCGAGGAGGGCGGTGAGGGTTCCCGACAGCGCGTCGACCTGATGCGCCGAGAGCACCGTCCCGTCGACGAGCTTGGGCTCCTCCTCCGAGAGCAGCCGCTCCAGCCCGAGCAGCAGCGAGTACTCCTGGCGCCATTCGAGCGAGGGCACCTTGAGTCCCGCCTGCACGTCGACGAGCGCAGCGTCGAGCGCGCGCCGCCGGGGGGTGCCGGGCGCGAGGGCCTCAGCGGGCGTCTCGCCGTCGAAGACGAAGCGCTCGCGGGTCAGTTGCTCTGCGCGCTTGATCGCCGCAGAGCTCGGAAGGGGGGTGCGATCACCCATCTACGAGCAGTTGGAACAGGTAATTGGAACGGGAGCCGATACGACCAGGCTTGCACGGCTCAGATAGCGCCCTCAGTACGTGGTGAGAGCCGATGAGACTTCTCCCCGGTGCGTCGGTCCTCCCCGCCCGGTGAGAAGTAGAGGATAACGTGTATTTAAGCAGACGCGCGGACGGATCCGGTCCGCTGCGGATCGCGGGGCGCTGCGCCCGCTGTGGGTGCGCCCGACGGCGGGATCGAACGGCCGTCGTGTGAGAAGCTTTGCGCTGTGGAGATGGGCTCTCCCGACACCACGCTCGGCTTCGAGGTGCGCCGCCTGAGAACGCAGGCCGAGTTCGACGCGGCGCTGGCCGTGCGCCACGAGGTCTTCGTCGTCGAGCAGGGCGTGCCGGCGCGGGAGGAGCGCGACGGGCGCGACCGCAGCGGCCTGCACCTGATCGCGGTCCAGGGCGGAGAGGTCGTGGCGACCTGTCGGCTCGTGTTCGTCGGCGCCACGGTCCAGTTCAGCCGCCTCGCCGTCAAGCGCAGCGCCCGCCGCCAGGGGATCGCCTCGGCCCTGCTGCGCGCGACCGATGCGGAGAGCCGGGCCCGCGGCGCCACGCGCATCGTGCTCCACGCCCAGACCTACGCCCGGTCCCTCTACGACCAGGCGGGATACGTTCCCCGCGGACGCGAGTTCGTCGAGGCCGGGATCGAGCACATCGCCATGGAGAAGCTGCTCTGAGGGCACTCGTCCAGCGCGTGCGGCGCGCGAGCGTCACGGTCGAGGGAACGACCGTCAGCGCGATCGGCCCCGGCCTGGTGGTGCTGCTCGGGGTCGGCGTCGACGACACCGAGGGTGACGCGGAGCGGCTCGCCGACAAGGTGCGTGCCCTGCGCGTGTTCCCCGACGCCGACGGCCGGATGAACGAGCCGCTCGGCGAGCGGGAGCTGCTCTGCGTCAGTCAGTTCACGCTGTACGGCGACACGCGGCGCGGCAATCGGCCCAGCTACACGGCGGCTGCGTCCGGCGAACGCGCCGAGCCGCTGTACGAGCACTTCTGCCGGCGGGCGGGCGCCCGGCGCGGTGTCTTTGGGGCGGACATGCAGGTGGAGCTGGTCAACGACGGGCCGGTGACGCTGCTGCTCGAGTACCCGCCCCCCGGGAGCGGCACGGCGGCCGGCTGACCGGGGGGCCGCCTCGTCGACCCCGGCAGAAGTGCCGCGGGCGCCGCCGGGCCACTCTAACATCGCCGTGATGCGTGTTCAGGTGCTGCGGTTCGGCCGACGGGCAGCCGTGCTCACGGCCACGGTGGCGGCGCTCGCGCCCGCTGGCGCAAGCGCCTTTCAGAAGGCGGTCTGGGGGCCGCCCACCGTGCACGGGATCAACCAGTTCCCGCTCTACCGCTCCCTCGGCGCCAAGATCTACGAGGTCGAGCTGAACTGGAACACGGTCGCCGTGCGCCGCCCGGCGCGGCCGACGCAGCCGAAGGACCCCGCCTACGTCTGGCCCAGGGCGCTCAGCCGGGAGATCGCGACCGCCCAGCGCTTCGGCATGCGCGTGCTGCTCGAGGTCGCCAACGCCCCGGCCTGGGCGAACGGTGGTCATGCCGGCCCGGGTTGGGCGCCGCGGCGGCCGCTCGACTACGCCCTGTTCATCAAGGCCGCCGCGCGCCGCTACCCGAGCGTGCACATGTGGATGATCTGGGGCGAGCCGAACCGCAAGGACGACTTCCGACCGGAGGTGCCCGCCAAGTACACGCAGCGGTCGCTCACGCCCGCTCAGCAGCGGGCCCCGCACCTCTACGCCCAGATCCTCGACGCGGCCTACGGGGTGCTGAAGGGGATGGACCGCAACAACGTCGTGATCGGCGGCAACACGTACACGGCCGGGTTGCTCGATCCCCAGCAGTGGATGGCGAACCTCGTCCTGCCCAACGGCCGGCGGCCGCGCATGGACATGTACGGCCATAACCCGTTCAGCTACACGATCCCGCTCTTCAAGTCCACGCCGTCGGCCTACGGGGAGGTGCAGTTCTCCGACCTGCCGCGGCTCGAGGCCTGGACGAAGACGTACTTCGGGCAGGCCAAGCCGCTCTTCCTCTCGGAGTTCTGCGTGCCGACGGCCCCGGACCGCACGTTCAACTTCTACATCGCGCCACCATCCGTGGCGGCCCGGTGGGTCAAGGACGCGCTCGTCACCGCGCGGCACGCCGGGTACATCGCCGCGCTCGGCTGGGTGAACGTGCGGGACCACCTTCCCTTCAACTCCTGCGGGCTGATCCAGCAGAACGGCCGGCCCAAGCCGGACTTCTTCGCGTTCAAGAACAATTAGCGCGACGGCCCCGCGGGGGTACGCGTGAGCTGAGGAGGACGGGATGGACTGCGTCGTGACCGGTGGGGCCGGTTTCATCGGATCGAACCTCGTCGACGCCCTCGTGGCTCGAGGGGATCGGGTGGTCGTCCTGGACGACCTGTCGACTGGACGGCGCGAGAACCTCACCGGGGCGCTGGCGGCCGGTGCTGATCTGCGGGAGCTCGACGTGCGCGACGCGGACGCCGTGAACGATGTCCTGGCCGAGGTTCGGCCGCAGCTCGTCTTTCACCTCGCCGCGCAGATCGACGTGCGGCGGTCCGTCGAGGATCCGGCCTACGACGCCCGCTCCAATGTCCTCGGCGCGATCAACGTGCTCAGCGCCGCGCTCGCCCACGGCGTGCGGCGCGTGGTCAACACCTCCACCGGCGGGGGGCTGTACGGCGACGCGGATGTCCTGCCCACGCCCGAGGACCACCCGATTCGCCCGCTCGCGCCCTACGGCCAGAGCAAGCACGCCGCCGAGGGCTACTTCGAGCTCTACACGCGCCTGCACGGCCTCTCGACCGTCTCGCTGCGGTACGGCAACGTGTACGGGCCCCGTCAGGACGTGCACGGGGAGGCTGGAGTCGTCGCCATCTTCTGCGGTTGCCTGCTCGAGGGCCGCGTCCCGCAGATCTTCGGCGATGGAGCCCAGACGCGCGACTGGGTCGAGGTCTCCGACGTCGTCGCCGCCAACCTCCTGGCGGCGGACTCCGAGGTGACCGGCCCGATCAACATCGCCGGCGGCGAGGAGACCTCGGTCCTCGACCTGGTGGAGGCGCTGCGCGAGGTCGGCGCCGGGCGAGGGCTGCGGCTCTCCGACCCGGAGTTCCTGCCCGGCCGACCCGGTGAGGTCGGCCGCAGCCGGCTGCACATCGGCCGCGCGCGCGAGCAGCTCGGCTGGGAGCCGACGATCGATCTGCGCGGCGGGCTGGAGCGGCTGCTGCGGTGATTGCTTTACAGTCCGCCTCGTGGAGATCCTCGACGGCCGACTGGACGGGGTCCGCCTCATTCGGGCCTCGGTGCACGGGGACGAGCGCGGCTTCTTCCTCGAG
The DNA here is from genome assembly GCA_027451345.1 of Solirubrobacterales bacterium. Classification (GTDB taxonomy): domain Bacteria; phylum Actinomycetota; class Thermoleophilia; order Solirubrobacterales; family Solirubrobacteraceae; genus Palsa-465. The sequence goes on along the minus strand of DAIDJO010000130.1, from coordinate 29,816 downwards.
AGCTTCCGCGCCGATGTGCTGGCCCAGGCGGGCATCGCGATCCCGTTCGTGCAGGACAATCACTCGCGCTCGCGCCGTGGGATCGTGCGCGGGATGCACTTCCAGCCCGGGCAGGCCAAGCTCGTCCGCTGTGCGCGCGGCGCCATCTTCGACGTGGTGGTCGACATCCGCCCGGGATCGAGCACCTTCGGCGCCTGGGAGGGGTACGAGCTCAACGACGAGACCCACCACCAGCTGTTCGTCCCGGCCGGGTTCGCGCATGGCTTCTGTGTGCTGAGCGACGTGGCGGACGTCACCTACAAGGTCTCGACCTACTACGACCCCGGCAGCGAGGGCGGCTTCCGCTACGACGATCCGGAAGTGGGCATCCAGTGGCCGATCGCCCCCGATGCGCTGATCGCATCGGCCCGCGATACGGGCGCTCCGCGGCTCTCCGAGCTCAGGTCCTCCCTGGCCGGGTCCTCCCAGGTTCCCTAGGATTGAGGTTCCGATGCGGCGGTACGCCATCACCGAGGATCGATTCCGCAGGCTCGCGTGGGTCGCGGTCGGCGCGCTGTCGTTGATCGTCCTCACGGGCGCGGCCGTGCGCCTGACCAACTCCGGTCTCGGCTGCCCCACGTGGCCGCGCTGCTACGGCCACGTGTACCCGCCGGTCGCGCTGCACCCGCTGATCGAGTTCGGCAATCGTGCGCTGTCCGGCCTCGTCGGTGTCATCACGGTCGCGGTCTTCGTCGCGTCCTGGTTTGTGCGTCCTCGCCGCCGCGAGCTCATCTGGCTCTCCGCCTCGCTGCCCGCCGGCGTCGTGGCCCAGGCGGTGCTCGGCGGGTTCACCGTGCGCGAGAAGCTCGCCCCCGGCTTCGTGATGAGCCACTTCCTGCTGTCGATGGTGATCCTGATCTTCGCCTTCTGGCTCGCCTGGCGCGCGACCTATCCCGTCGGTGCACGTCCCCGGACGACCGACCGGACGCTCGTGCGCTCCGTCCGCGGCCTCGCCGTGCTGGGGACGATCACCGTCTTCGCCGGGACGGCGGCGACGGCGGCCGGCCCGCACTCGGGCGGCAACATCGGCCAGCACATCAAGCGGCTGACGATCGAGGGTCCCAACACGCTCGAGTGGGCCGTCCACCAGCACGCGACCGTCGCCGCGATCTTCGGCATGGCGACGATCCTCGTCTGGCTGCTGAAGCGCCAGCGCACCGGGGGCGTGCTCGACCCGCTCGAGCCGCTCACCGTGCTCGGCGTCCTGCTCGCCGCCCAGGGTCTGCTCGGCTCGGTGCAGTACGAGCTGAAGCTCCCCGGGGAGATGGTGTGGCTCCACATCGTCCTCGCCACGGCGACGTGGCTCGTGATGCTCTGGGCGGTGGCCAGTGAGGGCCGGATCGGCGATCCGGGCGCGGTGGAGCACGAGGAAGCAATCGCTACGATCGTGGCCGAATGGTCACGGAGCGTTCCAGCCAACTGACCGGCAACGGCGCAGTGGAGGGCGATGCCTCGCTGAGCATCCTCGTCGTGGACGACGAGGCGGATCTCCGCGAGATGCTCACCCGCTCCTTCTCGCGCGAGGGCCACAGCGTGACGGCCGTCGGCAACGGCCGCGAGGCGATCGACCGGGCCGGCACCGAGCACTTCGACATCGTGCTGCTCGACATCGCGCTCGGCCCGGGGCCCGACGGCTACGAGGTCTGCCGCACCCTGCGGGCGCGCCGCAACGTCGTCCCGATCATCATGCTCACCGCCCTGGATTCGGAGGCCGATGCCGTCCTCGGCCTCGAGGCGGGTGGGGATGACTACGTCACCAAGCCCTTCGGGCTGGCCGAGCTGCGCAGCCGCATCCGCGCCGTCCTGCGCCGCACCGGCACGCGGGGCGGCGGGATGGGCGCCGACGTGCTCACCGTCGGGCCGATCACGCTCGACCGCTCCCGCCGCGAGGTGAACGTCGACGGCGAGACCGTGCGCCTCACCTTCAGCGAGTTCGAGCTGCTCGATGCGCTGATGACCGATCCTGGGCGGCTGTTGAACCGCCAGGAGCTGCTGCGCGCGATCTGGGGGGACAGTGCCTACCGGGACCCGCGCGCCATCGACGTCCACATCCGCCACCTGCGCGAGAAGCTCGAGCCCGAGCCGGACAAGCCGAAGTACATCCTCACCGTGCGTGGCGCCGGCTACCGGCTCGGCACGGGATAGCCGACCATGCTGCTGGCGCGGCTGCGTTGGAGCGCCTTTGGGCTCCGTGGCCGGATCGTCGGCGCCGTGCTCGCGACGACGGCGATCAGTCTCGGGGTGGCCGCGCTCGTCCTGCTGCCGCGGCTCGAGACGGTGCTCAAGAACGCCTCCAAGGCGTCGCTCACCAAGGCGATCGAGGGCAACCGGGGGGATCTGAACAGCCTCTCCCGCATTCGCTACACGCTGATCCCGCTCACCGCGATCGTCCCGCCCAAGCACAACGACCTCGGTCGGCAGGCCGCGCTGGCGGCCAGCAAGCTCGCCAACTGGGAGAAGCAGATCCGGGCCCGGCTCGCGGCACAGAACCTCACCGTGTGCGCCCCGGTCGACGCGCAGGGCTACTGCAACCCGGTCGGGCAGCAGGACCCGGCTGAGCTCGCCGACATCGCGGCGAGCCGGCCGTTCGACGACCGGCACCTCGCCTTCGTCGCACCGCACCACTTCTACGTCTCCTTCAGCGCCGGTGGGGGCACGGTGCGAGCCGCCATCTACATCAGGTCGGCGGACGCCATCGTGTTCGTGCGCAGCTCGCTCGACGAGGTGGGCGGCGCGGTCGCCGCCGTTCGCCGCGCGTTCGAGATCGCGGCCGCGGTGGCGATCGTGCTCACCCTGCTGGTCGCGATCCCCCTCGCCGGGCGGCTCGTGCGGCGGCTGCAGCGTCTGCGGCAGGCGGCCCTGCAGCTCGCCATCGGCGGCAAGTCCGCCGGCTTTCCGGCGGACCGGGCGCGAGACGAGGTGGGGGACCTCGCGCGCTCCTTCTCGATCATGCAGCGTCGCCTGCGCCAGCAGGAGGAGGCGCGCCGTGCGTTCGTGGCCACCGCCTCGCATGAGCTGCGCACCCCGCTCGCGTCGCTGGAGGGGATGCTCGAACTGCTCGCCGACGACCTCCACGGTGACGAGCCGGACCTGGAGGACGCCTCCGCCCTGCTCGACCGTGCCCGTGTCCAGTCCCGACGCCTCGCGCGACTGGCCGCGGACCTGCTCGACCTCAGCCGGATCGACGCCGAGGTCGCCCTGCGCTCCGAGCCGATCGAGCTGGGGGAGCTCGGGCGAGCGGTGCTGGCGGAGTTCGATCTGCCGAGCGCGGCACGGGGTGTCGCGATCACGCTCAGTGACGAGGGCCGGCCGACGTGGGCGCTCGCCGACCCCGGCAGCGTCGCCCGAATCCTGCGCATCCTGCTCGACAACGCGCTGCGCGTCGCGCCCGAGGGCAGCCAGATCCGGGTGTTCGTGCGATCGACCCCCGATCCGACGCTCGTCGTCAGCGACGAGGGGCCCGGAGTGGCACAGGAGGAGCGGGCGCTCATCTTCGAGCGGTTCAAGCGGGGGCGCGCGACCGGCGGCGAGGCCGGGTTCGGGCTCGGCCTGGCCATCGGCCGGGAGCTCGCCCAGCGGATGGGCGGGTCGCTCGTGCTCAACGACAGCGACGGGCCGGGCGCCACCTTCACGCTGCGCCTGCAGGCGGCGGAGTCTCCCTCCACCGACCGTCTGCCGAGCGCCGCGGGCGTCTGAGACAGACCGGCCCGATCGTCGGCTTCTCTAGCATTGCGCCATGGGGACAGGTTCGCGCTGATGCTCCAGATCGCGGGGATCTTCAGTCTCTCCAGCGGACTCGGCTACGCGCTGCCGGCGATCATCGGGCTCGAGTCGATGGGCGTGCCGTCGCCCGGTGAGACGGCGCTCGTGGCCGCTGCGGTACTGGCCAGCCAGGGACATCTCAAGATCTGGCTGGTGATCCTGATCGGGGCCGCCTCGGCGATCCTCGGAGACAACGTCGGGTACCTGCTCGGCCGCCGCCTCGGACGCGACGTCCTGATCAGCCGGGGCCCGTTCCACGCCCACCGCGAGCGGGTGGTCGAGCTCGGCGACCGGTTCTTTCAGCGCCACGGCGCCAAGACGGTCTTCATCGGGCGCTGGGTCGCGTGGATCCGCTTTGCCACCGCGTGGCTGGCGGGCATCAACCAGATGCCCTTCCGCGTGTTCTTCCCGTGGAACGCGTTCGGGGGCGTCACCTGGGCGGTCACCTATGGGCTGCTCGGCTACTACGGCGGCCAGGCGGTGATCAACGTCGCCGAGCGGGTCGGCATCGTCGCCGCCGTCATCCTGGCGGTGGCGATCGTCGGCGGGCTCCTCGCCGTCCGGCTGCGCGAACGGGGGCGCCGGGAGCGGTCCGTCGAGGCGCGCTCGAGCTCTGCCGGTGGTCGAGCGGGACCACCGGCAGAGGAGCGGCGTTAGTCCTGGCGGTCGAAGCCGAGCGCGACGGAGTTGATGCAGTAGCGCAGCCCGGTCGGCTCGGGGCCGTCCTCGAACACGTGCCCGAGGTGGCCGCCGCAGCTCTTGCAGAGGACCTCGGTGCGGATCATGCCGTGGCTGGTGTCGAGCCGGTTGACGACGTTCTCGCTCTCCACCGGCGCGTAGAAGCTCGGCCAGCCGCAACCGGAGTCGAACTTCGTCTCGGAGCTGAACAGGGCGGCGCCGCAGCCGGCGCAGTGATACATCCCGGTGTCCTTGTTGTCGACGAACGCTCCCGTGAAGGGACGCTCGGTCGCGGCGTGGCGCAGGACCTGGTAGGCATCGGGGCTCAGGCGCTCGCGCCACTGCTCATCGGTCAGCTGGGATACGTCTTCGGTGGTGGGGCGGTCGGTATCCATGACGGTCACGTTAGCGGTTTCGCGCGGAACCTCGGACGGGTCCGCGGGGCCTCGCGTCCCGCGGTCAGGCCGCGCCGGTCGCGACGGGGCGCGCCGGATCGCGGCTCCACTCCGACCAGGAGCCGGGGTACAGCCGGCCGGGCCCGAGGCCGGCGCGCTCGAGCGCGAGCAGGTTGTGGCAGGCGGTGACGCCCGAGCCGCAGTAGGAGATGACCGCCGTGCCCGGCTCGATCCCGGCGTGGGCGAACGTGGCGCGCAGCGTCTCGGGGTCCGCGATGTGGCCGGAGGGGTCGAGGTGCTCGCGGGTCGGCACGCTGCGCGCTCCCGGGATGTGACCCGAGCGCGGATCGACCGGGTCGGGGCCGCCGGCGAAGCGCGCGCGGTCGCGGGCGTCGATGAGGACGTCGGTGCCATCCGCGACCTCGTCGATCGTGGCGAGCGCCCGCGTCGGCCACGGAACCGGCGCAAAGCTCGCCGGGGCGCGGCCCGGGGGCGGCGGACCCGCCTGCTGCTCGCCGGCCGGCCACGCGGCCAGGCCGCCGTCGAGCAGCGCCGCCCGGTGGCCGGTGACGCGCAGGAGCCAGACGAGCCGGGCCGCGATCACGCCGCCGGCGTCGTCGTAGGCGACGACCGTGTCCTGATCGCCGACACCGAGCTCGGCGAGGCCCGACGCGAAGCGCTCCGGCGTGGGCAGGGGGTGACGGCCGTGGCGGTCGTCGGTGTGCGGCTCCGCGAGCACGGTGTCGAGATCGACGAAGACGGCGCCGGGGAGGTGCCCGCGCTCGTACGCCTCCCGTCCGGAGCGCCCGTCGAGGTACCCGCGGACATCGGCGAGCACCACCTCCTCCCGGTGCTCGGCCACCCAGACGGCGTCGACGAAGGGCGCGATCACGTCGGCGATGGTACGCGGCCGGGCGGCCTGAACCTCGACTCCATCGGGCGGGTGGGGAACCGTCCGGGGCGCTCGGCACCATGCCGGACTCGTGTCAGTGACGACCACACAGCGACCACGGACGGGCGGGCCCGGCGGGGCCGGGGGGCTGCGCGAGTGGCAGGTGCGTGCGCTGGCCGCGATGCAGCGGTGGGAGTCCGGCGCCTTCCTCATCTCGGCGGCGCCCGGGGCGGGCAAGACCCGTCCGGCGCTCGAGTTCGCTCGCCGTGAGCTCGCCGCGGGCGCCGTCGACGGGGTCGTCATCGCCTGTCCGACGGCGCCGCTCACCCGCCAGTGGGCGCGGGCCGCGCACGCGCTGGGGCTTGAGCTGGCGCCGGACGCCGAGTCGCCCCGCCCGCCCCGCGGCTTCCACGGGGTCGTCGTCACGTATGCCCGCATCGCGGGCGCCGCACGGACCTGGGCGGGCGGCACGCGCCCCCGCACGCTCGTCATCGCCGACGAGGCGCACCATCTCGGCGAGGAGCTCGCCTGGGGGGTCGGGTTTGCCGAGGCGTTCGGCGCGGCCTCGCGGTGGCTTCTGCTCAGCGGAACCCCGTTCCGCTCCGACGCCACGCCGATCCCCGGCGTCGCGTACGACGCGAACGGGCTGGCCGAGCCGGACGTCTCCTACAGCTACGCCGATGCCGTCCGCGACCGGGTGTGCCGGCCGGTCGTCTTCGTCACCTACGACGGCACGCTGTCGTGGCGCAGCGGCGAGGACGTGATCGAATCGAGCTTCGACACCGTGCTCACCGCGCGCGAGGCGAGCCGCCGCTACCGGACCGCGATCTCCACCGACCTGCCGGACGGCCTGCCGCGCATCCTCGGTGAGGCGGACGGGCGCCTGCGAGCCCTCCGGGCGGACTCCCACCCGGATGCCGGTGGTCTCGTCGTCGCCGCCGATTCCGAGCACGCTCGCCGGATCGCCGCGCGGCTGCGTGAGGTCAGCGGCGTGACGCCGGTCGTCGTCCTGCACCAGGACCCCCGGGCGGCGGCGAAGCTGGCCGCGTTCACCCGCTCGAGCGACCCGTGGATCGTCGCGGTCAACATGGTCTCCGAGGGGGTCGACATCCCGCGGCTGCGCGTCGGCGTCTACGCCACGGCGGCCAAGACGCCGCTGATCTTCCGGCAGATCGTCGGGCGGTTCGTGCGAACGATCCCCGGTCGCCGCCCGGAGCCGAGCTGGCTCTACATCCCGGCGGACACGATCCTGCGCGACCACGCTGCGACCGTCGAGACGGAGCTGCGGTATCTCGTCCGCCGCCGCGACGATTCCGACGTCGGCGAGCTCGACGGCGTCGAGCGGCGCGAGACCGAGCGCGGTGAGGTGCTCGACTTCGAGCCGCTCAGCGCGGACGTCGCACCGCAGATGACCCTGTTCGGCCCGGCGCCCGCCCCGGACCCCGGGCCGACCGCCCCGGCGCCGGTCGGGACCGGCGTGCCGCTGGCCGGCGTGCCGTCGTCCGGCGTGCGGTCGTCCGGCCTGCCGCTGCCCGGCGTGCCGCTGCCGGATTCGATGCCCGAGTCGGTGCCGCTGTTCGAGCGTCGCGCGCAACTGCGCGCCCGCCGCCACAAGCTCGTCGCCGAGCTCGCGCGCGACCGCCGCCTGCGCCACAGCGATGTCAACGCAGAGGTCAACCGGGCGATCGGGATCGACTCGGTCCAGCGGGCCACGATCGAGCAGCTCGAGCACTCGATCGCCTGGCTCGATCGCGCGCTCTACGGCAGGTAGCGGGGGAGGTCGGTGCCGTCGCGCGGGCGCGGCGCTCTCTAGCACATAGTTGCGGGCACAACTATGTGCTAGGCTGGGGTGATGAGCTTTGAACTCGGTCTCGCCACATTCGCCGACCTCGGGCCCGGAGTGTCGCCGGAGCGACGGATGCGCGAGCTGCTCGAGGAGGCCCGGCTCGCCGACGAGCTCGGACTCGACGTCTTCGCGATCGGGGAGCACCACCGGCCGGACTACCTGATCTCCTCCCCGGTGGTCGCGCTCGCCGCGATCGCCGCCCAGACCTCCCGCATCCGTCTCTCGAGCGCGGTGACCGTCCTCAGCTCCGAGGATCCGGTGCGCGTCTTCCAGCAGTTCGCCGAGCTCGACCTCATCTCCGGAGGGCGGGCCGAGATCATGGCCGGGCGAGGGTCCTTCATCGAGTCCTTCCCGCTGTTCGGCTTCGACCTCGACGACTACGACGAGCTCTACGCCGAGAAGCTCGACCTGCTGCTCGCCCTGCGCGCGGGCAATCCCGTGACCTGGACGGGCCGGCATCGGCCCGCCCTGCACAACGCCGAGGTCCATCCGCGGCCACTGCAGGACCCGCTTCCCGTATGGGTGGCGGTGGGTGGCACCCCGCAGTCGGTCGTGCGCGCCGCCGCCCTCGGCCTGCCGCTGACGATCGCGATCATCGGCGGGCAGCCGGCGCGCTTTCGGCCGCTCGTGGAGCTCTACGACCGCGCCTGGGAGCAGAGCGGCCACCCGGCGCACGAACGGCGCCTGGCCATCAACACCCACGCCTTTGTCGGCCGTACGCGCGCGGAGGCGGACGCGGCCTTTGCCCACCCGTACCTGACGATGATGAACCGGATCGGGCGGGAACGCGGCTGGCCGCCCTCCGGGCGGGAGGAGTACCGGGCGCTCACCGCGCCGGACGGCGCTGTGGCCGTCGGCTCACCGCAGGAGGTGGCCGAGAAGATCCTGATGGAGCATGAGCTGTTCGCGAACCAGCGCTACATCGGTCAGATCAGCGTCGGCGCGGTTGCGCACGCTGACGTGATGCATGCGATCGAACGCTTCGGGACAGAGGTCGCACCAGTGGTTCGCGACGAGGTCGCCCGGCGGACACCCCCCGCGCCGGTCGAACCCGTTACCGTGGAGGCTGATTGACAACCGTGGAAAACGAGGTGGAGACATGAAGATCGGGCGTCTATTGCTGCGGGCCGCGGTGGGAGGTTTCTTCATCGGGCACGGCACCCAGAAGCTCTTCGGCTGGTTCGGTGGCTCCGGCCTGAAGAACCAGGCCTCGCAGTTCGAGGGGATGGGCCTCAAGCCCGGGATCGTGCACGCGGGCGCGGCCGGAGCGGCCGAGACGCTCGGCGGCGCCGGGTTGCTCCTCGGCTACCGCACGCCGCTCGCCTCGGCGAGCCTCATCTCGGTGATGCTCACCGCGATCAACCGCGTCCACCTGAAGAACGGGCCGTGGGCGTCGAAGGGTGGGTATGAGTACAACGCGGTGCTGATCGCCGCTGCCGCCTCCCTGGCGGAGTCCGGGCCCGGGGCCCTCTCGCTCGACGCGCTGCGTGGCAAGGAGCGCTCCGGCGCCGGCTGGGGCGTCTTCTCGCTCGCGCTCGGCGCCGCGGGCGCCGCCGGCGCTCACTTCCTGGCCGAGTCCCGGTCCGGTGGGGCGGTCGAGCCGTTCCAGAGCGGGATGCCGAGCTCCGCCAACGGCACCGACCCGGTCGCCGCCGCTCCGACCGTCAGCCCCGCGGCCGAGGCGGAGAGCACCTCCGAGCCGGTCGTCACCGAGGAGGTCGTCGTCGAACACGTCGTCGTCGAGGAGACCGTCGGCGAGGAGGCCAGCGGAGAGACGTCGGAGGCGTGAGGCTGAGGGCCCACGGCTGATGCCGCCCCTCGAACGCTACGTCCCGCAGGAGGGCCGCTACGACTCGGTGCCCTACCGGCGCACCGGTCGCAGCGGCCTGCTGCTCCCGCCGATCTCCCTCGGTCTCTGGCAGAACTTCGGCGACACGCGGCCGCTCGCGCAGAGCCGCGCGATCCTGCGCCGCGCCTTCGACGCCGGCATCACCCACTTCGACCTGGCCAACAACTACGGCACGCCGTACGGGTCGGCCGAGAGCAACTTCGGCCGGATCCTGCGCGAGGACTTCTCCGGGCTGCGCGACGAGCTGGTCATCTCAACCAAGGCCGGGTGGGACATGTGGCCCGGCCCGTACGGGGAGTACGGCTCGCGCAAGTACCTCCTCGCCAGCCTCGACCAGAGCCTGCAGCGCATGGGCCTGGACTACGTCGACATCTTCTACTCGCACCGGGCCGACCCCGACACACCGCTCGAGGAGACGATGGGCGCGCTCGACAGCGCCGTCCGGCAGGGCAAGGCGCTGTATGTGGGCATCAGCTCGTACGGGCCCGAGATGACGCGCGAGGCGGCGCGGATCCTGCGGGAGCTCGGGACGCCGCTGCTGATCCACCAGCCGTCGTACTCGCTGCTCAACCGGTGGATCGAGCGGGGACTGCTCGACGTGCTCGAGGAGGAGGGGGTGGGCTGCATCACGTTCGGTCCGCTCGCCCAGGGGCTCCTGACCACGAGGTACCTCGACGGCATCCCCGACGATTCGCGCGTCCGCACCGGAGTCGGCTTCGACGAGTCGCTGCTCAGCGAGGAGAACCTCGGCCGCGTCCGCGCCCTGAATGAGATCGCCGCCGGTCGTGGCCAGACGCTCGCCCAGATGGCGCTCGCCTGGACGCTGCGCGACCCGCGCGTGACCTCGACGCTCGTCGGGGTGTCGAGCATCACGCAGCTCGAGGACAACCTGCGGGCGCTCGAGCACCTCGAGTTCGAACCCCAGGAGCTCGCCGAGATCGACCGCTACGCGGCGGACGGCCATCTCAACCTCTGGGAGGATTCCGCCGCGGTCGAGCCGTCCTGAGCGTCCCGTCAGCCGGGGTCGGGGCGTGCATGACCGGCCCCGTGGCCGCTCAGACGTGCGTCCAGCCCCGGGGGAGGACTGAAGTTCACCCGCGTCGCGGCCGATAGCCGCCTCAGTGCGCCGTTCGCTGTTCAGTGTCTCGTCGTTCGTCGTCGCCGCCCTCGGGGCCCCCACCGCCGCCCTGGCGGCTCTGCTGCCGTCCCAGTCTCGGCAGGTGACCGGCACGCTCACCCAGGTGAGCCCCTACTCGTTCCTCGTGCAGACGGCGGGGACGCCCACCGGCGTGATCGCCGCACTGACCCGTGCGGCGGACCGGATTGCCGCCTCCGACTACCCGTATGTCTGGGGCGGCGGACACGCCCAGGCAGGCATCGCCAGCCTGGGCGAGCGGGGACCGGGCCACAACGGCAGGCGTCGCGGCTTCGACTGCTCGGGATCGGTGGCGGCGGTGCTGGCCGGCGCGGGCCTCTGGCCCGCCGGTGCCGGGGTGCCCAACGACGCCGGCGTGATCGCCTACCTGCGCCAGCGCCACGAGATCGCTCCCGGCGCCGGCTCGGGCGCGGGTTCGGTCACCCTCTACGACCAGCCGGGCGTGCACATCTTCATGAACATCAACGGCCGGTTCTTCGGCACCTCGGACGGGGGTGGCGGGGGCGACCGCCGAGGCGGCCCGGGGTGGCTGGACGACGGCGCCGCCGATGCGCACAACCGCCGCTTCCGCCGCTACCACCTCCTGCCGTCGGTACTGAAGGCGACCACCGATGCCGGCTTCACGCTCGCCTTCCAGTTCGGCCGCAATGTCAGCCTGTCCGCCAACCTCCCGACCGACACCCGCGTGCGCGTCGTCTACCGCACGACCGGGCAGGGGACGATGGTCGCCCAGGCGGTCACGCCGATCGGGCTGCGGATCGCGGCGGGCACCGTCACCGCGGTGGCGCCGGACGGCTCGAGCGTCACGATCCACCGCGTGAGCGGTCCGATCCTGACGCTGCCCGCCAGCGGGCAGCTGGCCCAGGAGCTGTCGAGCGGTCAGGTCGTGGTCGGCGACTCGGTGTCGGTGACCTACCTGATCAGCCCGCAGCCGACCATGCTCTCGCTCACGGTGACCGCGCCGCCACCGCCGACGACCACCACGCCTCCGCCGACGACGACCACCCCGCCGCCGACGACGACCACGCTGACGACAACCACGCCGACCACGACCACGCCGACCACCACGTCACCGACCACCACGTCGCCGACGACGACCACGCCGACGGCGACGGCGACGAGCGCGGCCTACGGCGGCGGTCAGAGCGGGCTCGGGAGCTCCGGCTCGACCGGCGGCTCGGGCGTCTGAACCGGCCCTGCGCGCGTCGCCGGTCTCGGGCGAACCGGGGTGTGTCGAGCACGGCGCGCTCCGGCCGGCCGCTGCCGGCACCGTTCACTAAGCTTCCCCCCGGTGCGCCGAGTCTCGGAACCCTTCGCCCGCCTCGGCACGCTCGTCGCGTTGCTCTTCACGGCCCACGTCTCGGTTGCCCTGGCGCAAACCGGCACGATCACCGGCGTTGTCACCGACTCGGCGACTGGCGCGCCGATCAGCGGTGCGTTCGTCTCGGTCGTGCGGGAGGCCGATCAGCCGAAGTTCGGTCAGGCCCAGGTTGGCGGTTACGTGGCGAGCGCGACAACGGCAGCTGACGGGAGCTACACGCTCACGGTGCCGCCCGCCGACAATTATTGGCTCCAGGTCACCGACGGGAACCGTTACTACGACCAGGTCCTGGGGATCGCTCCGGGACTGAACGCCGGCGGACCTGTCCAAACCCCGGTGATCCACGTCACTGACGGCGAGACGCTCACCGAGAACATCGTGATGAAGCCGACCACGGAGTTCAACAGCACGGTGACGCTCTCAGCGCATTGGGCGAACGCCAAGTTCCCCTCCGTGATCGGGGGGAAGATCGAGGGATACCCGGAGGCGACCTACGGCCTGCAGTATGACGCGGAGTCCGGGGACCGCGCGAGCGTGGAGTGGGACTACGAGATCCTCGATGCTCGCGGGAACGTCGTCGACCGCGGTACGAAGTCAATCAGCAGCGGCGTATCAGGCTTCACAGCGGGCGGCTTCCCGTCTGAGTACTGCGGCTTCTACAGCGACCCCTACGGCACCCGAGTGGGGAAGGACAAGGTCGTCCACTATCACTTTGACCTGGCGACGATGACAGCGAAGTTATGGCCGGTCGGGTCACCGACGCAAGCCGTGCGGCAAACGGTGCGCCTGAGCACAGCCGGATGCCATCCGGTGCTCCAGTGGAAACGAACCTCGGCGGGTCCGCTCGTCGCTGTGCTCTCCACCATGAAGGGCGGGCGCGGACTCACGGGCCGGCTGCACATCTCCATCAACGGACAACCCGCGCTGACCAAGATGTTCCGCTACCGGGTCCCCAGCGGGGCGTCCAATGGCCCCCTCGGCGTCTCCGGGTTCGGCGGCACCCCGAATGACGCGGATACGGTGACGCTGCCCAAGGCGACCCTCCGTGGCGCTCAGAGCACTGTTGTGGTCACCTACGCGCCGCTTCAACGGGGCGTGGCCGCGCCGGCGCCGTTGACCTTCACGGTCGGACGCAACGGCAGCTGAGGAGGCTCGCCGACCCACGCAGCGCCCGGGTCCGTGCCTCAGGCCGGCTCGAACGGCGGCGTCCCGTAGGTGTGGAACGTCTGCACGGTCTGGTTGTGCCAGGCCTGTCCCTTCGCCCGATCGGCCTGGGTCCAGACCACGCACGGCTCGTCCGGGGCGTAGACGAGCCTTCCGCCCGAGGTCACCTCGATGCGGTTGCCGCCCGGCTCGTAGCCGTACAGGAAGAAGCCCTGGGCGACGTTGTGCTTGGAGGGGGCGAACTCGACGTAGACCTCGTTCTCGATCCAGATGTCGGCGGCGCGCAGGCACTCCTCGCGCGTGTCGACCCAGAACGCGGCGTGGTGCAGGCGTCCGTGCGCCCCCTGCGGCGCGAACGCGTCCTTGGTGTAGATCAGCTCGTGCGCGGCGATCGTCACCGACATCCACGAGCCCCCGAGCGTCCCGTCGTCGAGCTCGATGCGCTCGTACTCGCGGTACCCGAGCGTCCCGACCGCGAAGTCGCGCTGGGCCCGGATGTCGCCCGCCAGGATGTTGAGATGGTCGAAGCGCTTGACGGCGATCGCCCTGTTCGGCTGCTTGCCGTGAACATTCTTGAAGTCGGTCACGACCCGCTTCTCGTACCGCTCCACCTCGCTGTAGAGCTTGAAGCGGTGCCCGTCCGGGTCATCGAACGCGTAGGCGCGCCCGACCCCGAAGTCCCCCTGCTCCTCCCAGCCGCGGCCGAGGCCCGCCTGCTCGATCAGCGCCACCCGGCGCTCGAGCGCCTCCGGGCTCCAGGTGCGAAAGCCGCAGTACCCCATCCCGGCCTGGGGTGACTCGGTCAGCTTCAGCGACCAGATCTGGTAGTCGTCCCAGCCCCGCAGATAGACGGACTGGCCCGCCCGGTGGACCACCTCCATCCCCATCATCTCCGTGAAGAACTCGACGCTCTCCTGCGGCCTGGGCGTCAGCAGCTCGATCGGCCCGAGGTGGGCGATGTCCGGGGGCGTCAGCTCGCTCATGTCCGTTGCTCCTCCACGACGGCCCGCAGGCCGTCCAGGTCGTATGACTTCTCGCCCGACCGGAGCTTCGCGCGCTTCACGCGCTCCTTCTCCTCGCGGGCCAGTGACGCCTCGAGCACCTCCGTGACCCGGTCCCGGGGCACCACGGCGACCCCGTCGGCGTCGAGCACCAGCACGTCGCCGGGTCGAATCTCCGCGCCGCCCACGGTCACCGGCGCGTTGATCTCACCCGCCGTCTCCTTGCGTGCGCCCTTGACGCGCACCCAGCGCGCCCAGACGGGCAGCCCCATCTCGGCCAGCTCCTCGACGTCGCGGATCGCCCCGTCGACCAGGATCGCGGCCGCGCCCGCCGCCTGCGCCTGGGTCGCCAGCAGGTCGCCGACGAGCGCGACCGGGCGAGGCTCGGGCATGGTGAGCACGATCACCTCGCCGGGCTGCACCTCGGCCATCACCGCATGCACCATCAGGTTGTCGTCCTGGGCGCAGCGCACGGTCCGTGCCGGACCGGCTGCCCGGCTGGCCGGGACGGCCTGGATGAGGTCCGCGTCGACGTGGCCGCCGCGCCCACTCGCCTCGTACACGGTGGCGGAGCCGAGTCGCGCGAGGGTCCGCATCGTGTCCTCACCGTCGGCCGGCCGTCGGCCGCCGGCAGCCCCGATCTCGCTCACAGCTCGCTCACCACCTGCGGGATGATCCGCTGGAACGCCTCGGCGTAGCGCACCTCCTGGTTGCCGCTGGCGCGGCGGGCATGGTTGGCGCGGTGCTCGGCCCGCTGGGCGTAGTAGGTCTGCAGGTAGGCCTGGGCCTTCATGTGGGCCATCGCCGCCTGCTTCTTCTCGAACACCGACGTGATGTCGACGAACGTCGTCGGCGTGAAGCGGCACAGCTCCGGCTGGTGGGGCTCGAACAGGAAGAGCTGCGGTGGGCGCACGGTCCGGAAGGCGCTCTGCACCCCGGCTCCGGCCGCGAGTGAACGCGCCCGGTCGACGGCGTGGAAGGCCACCGGATGGTCCGGGTTGAACGGGTCGGTGTCGGTGTGGGTGATGAGCACGTCGGGAGCGAACGCGCGGATCGTCTCCGCGATCAGCCCGAGCTCGTCCGCGCCGATCTGCAGCGGGTAGTCGCCGAGGTCGAGTGCCCGGAAGCTCGCGCCGAGCTCACCGGCGGCCGCCTCGGCCTCCGCGTGCCGGATCCGCTTGACGTTCTCGATCGTCTGGTGCTCGTCCTTCCACAACTCGCCGGACTCGCCGCGTTCGCCGTACGAGAGCGCGACGACCTCGGCGACGCCCCCGAGCTCCACCGTCTTGGCGATCGCGCCTCCGGCGCGCCAGACGAAGTCCGCCGAGTGGGCCCCGATCACCTGGAGGCGCCGGCTCATCCGTCCTCCCCCGCCAGCCGACGCGTGTTCGTCACCGCCATGTGCTGAACCTCCTCCTCGCTGAAGCCGGCCTCGAGGAAGCGGTCGGCGAACAGCGCCAGCCCGTCCTCCACCGGCGGATTGAAGACCTGCCCGAGGTCGGTCGAGAGGACGTTGTGCTCGACCCCGCTCGCGCGTACCCCGTCATAGACGTGCTCCCACGCCACCTTTCCCGTGTATGGGGTGGTGAAGCAGCGCTCGAGCAGCGCGCCCCGCCGGGCGAGCTCGGCCTGGTCCTCGAGGCTCAGGTTCTGGGACGGGAACTCCGGGTGGGTGACGACGACGTCGCGGATCCCCGCGTCGAGCGCGCCGTCGACCACCGCGAAGATCTCGTCCCGCGCGAGGTGCCCGGTGGCGAGCACGAGCTGGTGGCGAGCGGCCACCGCCAGCACCTCCCGTACGGCCGGGAGCAGCGTCCCGTCGGCGCCGAGCACGGCGACCGGATCGGCGGCCACGCCGGCCTCGCGCAGCGAGACCTCGAACTTCATCCACACCGGCATCGGCGCGCCGGGCGCGAAGCTGTGCACCTCCTCCATCTCGCCCGTGGAGTTGACGGTCGGCATCCAGACCGTGCGCGCGCCCTCGCGGGCGGCGACCTCCACGGCGAGCGGGTTCATGCCTCCCACGGCCCGGTTGAGCACGATCGCCCCGATCGCCCGCACGCCGGGCACCGCGGCGTTCACCGTCCGCGCGCGCTCGGCGGTCGAGGTGTAGTGGGACTTCATCTGGAAGCCGGCCAGGCCGAGCTCGAGGCAGCGGCGGGCGAGGCTCACGTCGTCGATGATCCGCGGGACGAAGTCCGGGTCGATGTGGACGTGCATGTCGTACGCGCCCCGCAGGAGCCGACGCGCCCGGTCGGTGGGGGTGGGATGCGTGGCCATGGCCGGAAGGTAGCGAACCCTGCATGCAATGGGAACCGTTTGCGTGCGGGCGAGCCGCTCGAGCACCGGGCCGACCCGCTCCGCGGCCCGCCACCGCGGCCACGTACGATTGCCGCCATGCCGATGGACTGCACCTACCGTCTGCGGATCCCGCACGCCGCCGGTCAGCTCGCGAAGGTCGCCACCCTGATCAGCGAGCACGACGGCCTGATCGGGGACGTCCAGACGATCACGGTCGCCCGGCTCGAGGCGATCCGCGAGATCACGGTCGAGCTCCGCGACAAGGACCACGCCGACCAGCTCGCCGTGGCGCTCGGGCAGCTCCCGGGCGTGCGGGTCGTCTGGTACCACGACCGCGCGTTCATCGCGCACGTCGGGGGCAAGCTCGAGGTCCGTCCCCGCCACCCCGTCACCACCAATCAGGAGGTGCGCGACGTCTACACCCCCGGGGTGGCGCGCGTCTCCACGGCGATCCACGAGTACCCGCAGCTCGCCTCGCGCTTCACGATGATCGGCCGCAGCGTCGCCATCTGCACCAACGGCAGCCGGGTGCTCGGGCTCGGCGACATCGGCCCGGTCGCGGCGATGCCCGTGATGGAGGGCAAGGCGATGTTCTACGCACAGCTCGTCGACATCGCCGCGATCCCGATCCTGATCGACACCAAGGACGTCGACGAGTTCGTCGACACCGTCGTGCGGATCGCGCCCGGCTTCGGCGGGATCCACCTCGAGGACATCTCGACCCCCGACTGCTTCGAGATCGAGCGCCGCCTGATCGAGGTGCTGCCCCAGCCCGTGATGCACGACGATGTCCACGGCACGGCGGTCGTCACCCTCGCCGCGCTGATCGCCGCCTGCCGGCAGGCCGACATGCGGCTCGACGAGGCCGTCGTCGGCCAGGTCGGGCTCGGCGCGGCGGGATTCGGGATCGCCACGCTGATCCATGACGCGGGCGTCAAGCGGGTGCTCGCCTCCGACCCCAACCCGGCCGCCCAGGAGCACGCGCGCGCCCGCGGCATCGAGATCGCCGACCTCGACACACTGATGCGCGAGGCGGACGTCGTCGTCGCGACGAGCGGCAAGCCCGGCCTGATCCGGCCCGAGATGGTCCGACCGGGGCAGGTGATCTTCGCGCTCACCAATCCGGCGGCGGAGATCGACCCCGAGGCGGCCCTGGCCGCAGGGGCCGCGTTCGCGGCGGACGGCACGAGCATCAACAACGTGCTCGGCTACCCCGGCATCTTCAAGGGCGCCCTGCTCGCCGGCGCCCACGAGATCAACCTGGAGATGAAGCGGGCGGCCGCCTGGGCCCTCGCCGGGCTCACCGTCTCCTCGGAGCTGATCCCCGAGATGCTCGACCGGAGGGTGCACGAGGTCGTCGCCGAGGCGGTTCGCCAGGCCGCCGTCGAGAGCGGCGTGGCGGACCTCGAACGGGTGAGCGCAACCGAGGACTGACCTCGTCCGGACGTGCCGCGCCCCCCGGTCGGCGGGCGCGCGAGGACCGGTCACGCGGGGTCGAGCCGGCGGCCAGCGGGCCGCCGGCTCGAGCGTCAATCGGTCAGCAGGTGAACCGGAGCGTCGTGTAAAGCCCCTGCTCAGAGGGCAGCAGAGGGCCATGAGCACAGACACCCGCGGGACCTCATCGGACCAGACGCGCGGCTTCCTGCGGCAGCTGACCGCCCCCGGAAACCGTTTCGCCCTCGGCATCGCGATCCTGGCCGCGCTCGGCGGCTTTCTCTTCGGATACGACACGGGGGTCGTCGGTGGCGCGCTGCCGCTGATCACGCGCAAGCTCCACCTCACCGCCGGCGGTGAGTCGTGGGTCACCGGGTCGCTGCTGCTCGGCGCCGTCACGGGTGCGGCCATGTCCGGCGTGCTGGCCGACCGCATCGGCCGGAAGTGGACGCTGTTCGTCGCCGGCGTGATCTACACCGCCGCGGCCATCGGATCCGCCTTCTGCCCATCGCTGCTGCTGCTCGGCATCGCCCGCGGCGTGCTCGGCCTCGCCGTCGGCACCGCGTCGTTCGTGGCGCCGATGTACATCGGCGAGCACTCCCCCAAGGAGCTCCGGGGCGGCATGACCGCGCTCAACCAGGTGGCGATCACGTTCGGGATCCTGATCGCCTACCTGATCGACGACGCCTTCAAGGGTCTCACCGAGGGCTGGCGGTGGATGTTCGCGCTCGGCGCCGCCCCCGGCCTGATCCTCGCCCTCGCCATGCTCGTCGTGCCCGAGACGCCGCGCTGGCTCGTCGAGCACGGTCGCGAGGAGCAGGCCAAGGAGGTCCTGACGAAGAACCGGTCCGGGCGGGCGGCCGACGAGGAGATCAAGGAGATCAAGGAGGTCTCCGAGGAGCAGGGCAGCTTCGGGCTGCGCGACATCGTCGGCGACCGCGTGCGGGCGCTGCTCGTGATCGGCGTGATGATGGCCGTCATGCAGCAGCTGATCGGCATCAACACCGTGATCTACTACGGCGCGACGATCCTCGGGTTCGCCGGTCTGTCGGTGTCGAGCTCGATCGCGCAGGCGGTCTTCATCGGCCTGATCAACCTGTTCGGCGCCGTGCTCGCGGTGTTCCTGCTCGACCGGGTCGGTCGACGGCCGCCCCTGCTCATCGGCACGGCGGGATCCGTGATCGGGCTGGCCGTGCTCGGGTGGTATTTCGACATGGGCAGCGGCTTCCAGCGCAGCAACCCGTGGATCGCGCTCGCCGCGATGATGTTCTACATCCTGATGTTCGAGATCAGCCTCGGGCCGATCTTCTGGGTGATGATCGCCGAGATCTTCCCCCTGCGCGCGCGGGCCAAGGCGATGGCCCTCTGCACGATGTTCAACTGGCTGTTCAACTTCATCGTCTCCTACTGGTTCCTCAACCTCGTGCAGGCGATCGGTCGGCCGGAGACGTTCTGGCTCTACGGCCTGTTCGGCGTGCTGGCGATCATCTTCTTCGCCTGGCGGGTGCCGGAGACGAAGAACCGCAGCCTCGAGCAGATCGAGCGGGAGGTCCACGGCGAGCCGCAGATGACCTCACAGCAGCTGCGCGAGCGCCGTCAGCAGCGCCGCGAGCGCGCCGCGCAGCGGCGCTCCGGCGGCGGCCCACGGCCACTGACGCACTAACCGTCGACGCCGACCTGCGCCCGCAGGTCGGCGATCGCCGAGTGCAGCTCGTCGCTGTCGGAGCGTGGGCCCTCCCCGTCCAGAAACCAGTGGCGGCTCATCGCGGTCACCATCTCCCCGTCGCTGTGCGGGTGCTCCATCGGGATCAGCCCGAAGCGGGTGACGGCACGTTGGCGGCCGGCCAGGTCGGAGTAGAGCAGCTCGACCGTCACCGGCGTCCCGCGCTCGATCGCCTCGGCCAGCGCCCGGCGCAGCGGGTCGTCGGGGTTGCGCAGCGCGCCCTGCCACATGCCGGTGCCGTTGCCGGGGATGTAGAGGTCGCGGGTCTGCAGGCGGAAGTCCGAGAGGGGCTGGTGGGTCGGCAGTTCGCTCGTGAACGTCTGCCCCGCTCGCGCGCTCCAACCCTGCAGGACCCCGATCCCGTTGCCGACGTTGCGCAGGTTGATCCCGAGGTACACGTTGCCGTCGACGAGCTTGGCGACGCCGCGGCCGCCCGCCGCCTGGATCCAGACGCCGTCGGCGAAGCCGAGCTTCTGCACCGGATCGTCGAGGTGCGACGGCACGAGGATCGGCCGCCGCTGCTCCTGCAGGGCGAGCTCCGCGATCAGCGCCGAGCGGTTCGACGAGCGGACGGCCGCGAAGGTTGCGATCGCGAGCACGAGGGTCCCGAGCGCCGTCGCCAGTGAGGAGAGGGTGGCCCAGTCGGTGGCGATCAGCGGCATGAGCGTCCAGTGTGTCACCGAGATCGGGCGGCAATCGGCGCAAATTGCGAGGTGAGCTGCTCGGGTGGGGGGGGCAGACACCGGGCGCTGGCGCCTCTCTTGGATATGCCACCGGTCGCCGCCCCCTCAGACGATCTGCCCTTCACGGCTGCTCCTCAGCCCGGAGCGGTCCCGACGCCGATCGGCGTCGGGACCGCTCCGGGCTCGGGAGGAAGTAGGCAGGAATACGCGCGCAACGTCCGCGGGTTCGCCCAGCGGCAGGGCGGCCACATCACGCGGGCGCAACTGCTGCAGGCGGGAGTGCCCGCTCGCACGATCACCGACTGGGTCGCCCGCGGGCGGTTGATCCGGGTCCACCGGGGCGTGTACGCGGTCGGCCACCGATCCCCCAACCCGATCGATCGGGCGCATGCGGCCCTTCTCGCCGCCGGTCGTCCCTCCGCGCTGACCGGCGCCGCCGCGCTCGTGCTCTGGGGAGTCTGGAAACGCTGGCCGGAGCGGTTCGAGGTGCTGATCGTGGGCGATCGACGTCCCGCGGGGCTGGTTGTCCACCGCATCACGACGATCCGTCGCGCGGACATCCGCGTGGTCCAGGGACTGCGTGTCGCCAGCCCGGCGCGCACGTTGCTCGACACCGCGAGCCGGCTCTCCCCGTCCCAACTCGGTCGAGCCGTCAGTGATCTCCGGTTGCGCAGGCTGCTCACCCTCGACGAATTGGGGGACATCGTCGACCGAAATCGCACCCATCCGTCGGCGAGACTCCTGCGCGAACACCTCGAGCACGCCCATCCCGAGCCGACACGATCGGAGCTGGAGGACCGCTTCCTGCCGCTCCTGCTCGCCCACGGCCTGCCCGTTCCGCAGATCAACGTCGGCGTCGCCGGCCACCGCGTCGACGCGCTCTTCCCGGACCAGCGCCTTGTCGTCGAGCTCGATGGGTGGGGATCCCATCGCACCCGTGAGCGGTTCGTGGAGGACCGGCGTCGCGACTTCGCGATCCTGCTCGCCACGGGAATGCCCACCGTTCGGCTGCCCTCCGACGATGTGACATCCGCGGGGGTCCAGCGTCTCGGCCGGCTCCTGCGGGGGCGAGCGGCGTTGCCCGCACCGAGCCCGGACGGGGCCGCGCCATGCGCTGACGCGGCGCGGCTCGACGACGAGGCGGAGGACCGGTTCCTTCATGCGCTCGCCCACGCCACTCGCCGCCGCATCCTCGTTCATGCGGCCGCGGGGGAGCAGTCGATCTCGGCGCTCACCCGACGCCTCGAGCTCAACCGCACGACGGTGCGACGGCACGTCTCGGTGCTGGAGCGAGCCGAGCTGGTCCGCACGCGCCGCAGCGGGCGAGAGCAGCTCATCGCCGTCAGGCGAGAGGCCCTGCCGCGGGTGAGCGCCCTGCTCGGCCTCCTGGGCGAGCGGCTCGACAGCTCCGCCGTCTCGCGGTCTCAGACCCGGTAGTGGCGCGCCTCGTCCTCGCGCAGCGTCAGCCCGTGGCCGCTGACGCCGCGGTCGGGCCACAGCGCGCCGTCGCGCACCGGTGGGACCCCGTCGAAGAGCATCCCCTCGATGCGCACGTGGTCGTGGAAGTACTCGCAGTGCACCAGACGGCTCAGGGCGCAGCCGGCGTGGGCGGTGATGGCCGGCGCGCAGTGCGCGGAGAACGGCCGCTCGTGCGCCTCACACAGCGCGCCGACCTGCAGCAGGCCGGTGATGCCGCCGCAGCGCGTCACATCCGCCTGCACGATGTCGACCGCCTCGGCCTCGAGCAGCCGCCGCGTGTCGAGCGGGCTCCAGGTGTACTCCCCGGCGGCGATCGACGTCTCCCGCGGCGCCCGCTCGCGCACCCGCCGCAGCCCGGGCAGGTCGTCGCTGGACACCGGCTCCTCGAAGTAATCGATGCCGAAGCGGGCGTGGCGGGTGAGCCACTCGAGCGCCTGGTCGGGGCTGAACGCCCCGTTCGCGTCGACCATCAACGCGACGTTGGAGCCGATCGCCTCGCGCGCCGCCGCCATCCGGGCGGCGTCCTGACCCGGGTGGCGCCCGATCTTCATCTTCACCCGGGGGATCCCCTGCGCGGCCCAGCCGCCGAGCTGTTCGGCGACGCGGGCGCCGTCGTAGGTCGTGAAGCCCCCGGACCCGTAGATCGGAACGTTGTCGCGGACGGCGTCGAGGGCCGTGGCGAGCGGCAGTCCGAGCAGTCGCGCCCGCAGGTCGTGGAGCGCGACGTCGACCGCGCTCAGGGCGAGGGCGCCGAGCCCGGCCTGGCCGGCGTCCCGCAGGCCGGCGCGCAGCCGGCGGTGCACGCGTTGGGGGGTGAGCGCGGAGCTTCCGGTCACGGAGTCGGCGAGCATCGACTCGATCAGGTGCGCGACCGTGCTCGGGCCATAGGTGTACCCGAGGCCGACCTCGCCGCCCCCGTGGGCGTGCACGACGACGATCGTGGACGAGTCCCACTCCTTGGTCCCGTCCGACTCGGGGCGGTCGGTGGGGATCGTGTAGGCGGCCGCCTCGAGCCGCTCCACGGTGGCGTCGAGCTCAGGCAAGCGCGCCCTCGCCGCTGCTTCGGGCGCGCGCCGCGGGGCTCGCTCCGACCCGCTTGTCCGCGAGCCGGTCGGCGAGGCGCGAGGCGAGCGCCATGATCGTGAGCGCCGGGTTGGCGGAGCCCTGCGTCGGCATGACGCTGCCGTCGCAGACGAACAGGTTCGGCACCTCCCAGGCGCGGTGGTCGGCGTCGACGACCGAGCTGTCCGGGAAGGCCCCCATCCGGCATCCACCGACGAGGTGCGCGTAACGGTCGATCGTCAGGATGTCCTGGGCGCCGGCCGCCTCCCAGATTCGCTCGAGCACCTGCTTGCCATAGGCGATGTTGGCCCGGTCGTTGTCGCACTGGGAGTAGCTGAAGTGGGCGACGGGCAGGCCGTGCGAGTCGTGCTCGTCGGCGAGGGTGACCCGGTTCTCCGGCTGGGGCAGCAGCTCGCAGAGGAGGCCGAGCGTGCTCCAGTGGTTGTAGTCGCGCATGTACTCGCGCAGCGCGTGGCCCCAATGGCCGTCGGCGAGGACGTGCTCGGCCCAGGCGATCGGCAGGGGACCGACCGTCTGGATCGAGAAGCCGCGGGCGAAACCGCGTGACGGGTCGGTTTCGTAGAACTGCTCGGAGCAGACCTCGGGGGGCGGGGCCTTGTACTGGTGGGCGAGCTGCGGGAAGCGCGCCGCGACCTGCGGGGCCCCCTGCACCATCACGTAGCGGCCGACCTGATCGTTGTGGTTGGCCAGCCCGTTCGGGAAGCGCGCGCTCGTCGAGTTCAGCAGCAGGCGCGGCGACTCGATCGAGTAGCCGGCCACGACGACGATCGTCGCGCGCTGGAAGCGCTCGGTCCCGTCGTGGAAGTAGGTGACGCCGGTGCAGCGGCCGCGCTCGTCGATCTCGACGCGCGCGACGTGCGAGTCCGCCCGCACCTCGACGCCGTGGGCGATCGCGTCGGGCAGATGGGTGACGAGCGGGGAGGCCTTGGCGTTCACCTTGCAGCCCTGCAGGCAGAACCCCCGGTAGATGCAGTGGGGGCGGTTGCCGAATACCCCGTTGGTGATGGCGACCGGGCCGACGCGCATCGCGATGCCCGCCTTGCGGGCGCCCTCGCGCGCGACCTCCGCCGCCCCCGAGAGCGGGTGGGGCGCCTGCGGGTAGGAGTGGGGATCCCCCCACGGCCAGTTCTGTCCGGCCACGGGCAGCTCGCGCTCGATTCGCTCGTAGTGGGGCCTGAGCTCGGCGTAGCCGATCGGCCAGTCGGCGCCGACCCCGTCGCGGGTGCGGGTCTCAAAGTCCGAGGGGTGGAATCGCGGGGCGTAGCCGGCGTAGTGCACCATCGAGCCGCCCACCCCGTGGCCCGAGTTGTTCTTGCCGAGCTCGACCGGGTCGCTGCCGCCGATCACCCGTGGGGCGGTCCAGTACAGCTTGTGTGACCCCGCCTCGTCGGAGACCCAGTCGCGGTCGGGGTCCCAGAACGGGCCCGACTCGAGGATCACGATGCGCCAGCCGCGCCGGGCGAGGCGCTGCGCGAGGGTGGAGCCGCCCGCGCCCGCCCCGACGATCACCATGTCCACCTCGTCATCGTCGTCGTAGCGAGCCATGCGCTCGAGGTGCGGGATCCCACGCCGGTGGACGTCGAGCAGCAGGGCCGAGCGGTTCCACGAGGGAACCGGGTCACGGAACGGGTGGCCGCGCGGCATCGGCGATCAGCCCCCGATGTCCTGGACCGGATCGAGCCCGAAGGCCTCCTTCGGCTCGTCCGGCTCGGTGCCCCCGGGCCCCATGTTGCGGCGCATGTAGCCGCGCGGGTAGGCCGGCCCGCGGAAGCCGATCTCATTGAACGCCCACGGGTGTGAATAGAACGCGGAGACGGCCAGGCGCGTGGCCACCTTCCAGGCGAGCGAGGCGTCGAGCCCCTCCCAGTGCAGCTCACCGTCGGCGAACGCCTTCACGCGCGCGTGCCGGCCGTCGGGGTCGAGGTCGGCCAGCCCCTCCAGGTGCTGGGCGACGAGCTGCATCGTCCGGTCGTCCGCCGGCATCGTCTCGTAGCGGTAGCCGTCGAGCTGTCCGGCGTAGAGCTTCGCGTCGACCATCTCGAGCACCGGCACGCGCGGCTCGGCGTCCTGGGCGAGCATGACGTCGAACAGGGCGGCGAGCGTGCGCTGCTCGTTCTCGGTGAAGAAGCGGCAGGGCGGGGGGGGGGCGACCCGCTGCTCGAGCACCGCGCGCGTCACCGGGTCCCAGTGGTCGCGGTCGTCCATGACGTTGAAGTCGGGGTAGCGCCCATGCATCTGCGGGGTCGTGCCCCGGCGTTGGCGCGGCAGGCCGGCCGGGTCGGCCGGATCGCCGGGGCGTCGGTTCGGCAGGTGGTCGGCGTCGGCGAATGAGTGCGCCACGCGCTACTGCTCCCGCCGCATGATCGAGGCCATCAGGCCGATCGCGCCGACCATGGCGAGGGATCCGGGCGCGAGCGCCGGTGGGCCCATCACCAGGTTGTAGCTCGCCTCGTGGAAGCCGCCCGGCTTGCGGGCGACGCCCCGCAGGTGGAAGAACTCGCCGGCCAGGCCGTTGGCGGCGAAGAGCAGCGACATGGCCGGCAGCACGGTGCGAGCGGCCCGCTCGGAGCGCACCCCCGCGATCCCGGCGGCGGAGACGGCGGGCGCGAGCAGCACCGGTGACCACATCCAGCGATTCCCGAACGAGCCGCCGTAGTGGTTGATGTAGATCTCGATTCCGAGCGGGAGGGCGCTCGCCGCCGTCGTCGCGCTGAGCAGGCGCTGCGCGCGTCCGTGCCGGAGGTTCTCGACGACGCGTCCCAGCATGGCTCAGACCTCTCCGTCCCGGGCGCGCGCGAGGACGGCCGCGGAGGCGGCGGAGGCGGCCGCGAGTCCGGCCCCGAGCAGCGCGCCGCGGTGCTCGGCGAGGGCGAGCTGGAGGCTGCGCTCGTGCGCGCGAGCCTCGTACATCCCATCGGCGCCGAAGTCCCGCTCCTCGTCGACCGGCGCGAACAGGTTGTCCGGACGATGGCTCGGCAGCGGGGTGTCGCTCTGCTGGCTCTTGAACCCCCGGTGCGCGAGGTAGTGGTCGAGGAAGCCGGGGACGAGCCGCTGGCCGATGATCGTCTTGATCGTGGGACGTCCGACCCAGATCTCCCGCCGGTCGTGGTCGGCCGCCCAGGCGATGGCGCGTGCGGCCACCTCGGGCGCGTAGATCGGCGGGACGGGCTGGGGTGTCCCCGCGGTGCGAGCCCGGACCCAGCTGAACTGCGGCGTGTTGAGCCCCGGGAGCTGGACGATCGTGACCGACACGTTCGAGCCCTGGTGCAGCAGCTCGGAGCGCACCGACTCGTAGAACCCCTGGATCGCGTGCTTGGCGCCGCAGTAGGTCGCCTGCAGCGGGATGCCGCGGTATCCGAGGGCCGAGCCGACCTGGATGATCTTGCCGCGGTCCCGCGGCACCATGCGGTGCAGCGCCGCCTGCCAGCCGTGCACCGAGCCGAGGTAGGTGACCTCCATGACCCGCTTGAACTCGGCCGCGCTCGTCTCGGTGACCGGCGCGAGCACCGCGGTCATCGCCACGTTGATCCAGACGTCGATCTCGCCGACCGTCGCCTCGGCGGTGGCGGCCGCCTGCTCGACGGCGTCGGCGTCGGCGACGTCACAGCTGATGGGGAGCGCCTCCGCTCCCGCGGCGCGCGCCTCGGCTGCGGCGGCCTCGAGGCCGGCGCGGCCCCGGGCGATCAGCACGAGCCTGGTACCGGGTCGCGCGAACTCCCGGACGGTGGCGCGGCCGACGCCGGCGGAGGCTCCGGTGATGACGACGGTTCGGTCAGTGGTGTTTCGGATCACGCCCAGTGTCATACCCGCTGGTCTTCATCTAAACCGGGTAGCACTGGCGCCATGTCAGACCTCCCGCAGATCCGTGAGCTGGCGGTGATCGGCGATGCCCGCACGACGGCGGTGATCGGTCCCGAGGGCAGCGTCGAACTGCTCTGTCTCCCGCAGCTCGACGATCAGATCGTCTTCGGTCGGTTGCTCGATCCGCAGGCCGGCGTGTTCGAGCTCAGACCGCAGGGGCCGGCCACCGCCGAGCAGCGGTATGCCCGGGACAGCAACGTGCTCGTGACGCGCTGGCGCTGTGCTGACGGCGCGGCGGTGGTGTGCGACGCGCTGATCGGCGGGCCGGGTGGGGAGGCGGCGACCACGACCCTCGTCCGACGGGTCGACTGTGTCACGGGCCGGGTGCGGATGCGGTTCCGGCTGGCGCCGCGCTTCGGCGAGGGGCTCGCCCCGCCACACGCGGTGGAGACCCGGTCGGGCGGCGTGCGCATCGACGGCCCTGGCCTCGTGGTCAGCTTCGGCGGAGCCGCCGCCGAGTGGGATGACGACGCGCTCGTCGGCACGCTCGAGCTCGAGGCGGGGGAGCGTCGGACGCTCAGCTTCGCCCACGGCGAATCGCCGCCCGCTCCGGAGCTCGCGGCGCGCTACCTCGACACGACGATCCGCGCCTGGCGCGCGTGGACGGCGGGGCTGCAGTACGACGGGCGCTGGTCTGAGGCGGTGGTGCGCAGCGCCCTGGCCCTGCGGATGCTCATTCGCGACACCTCGGGCGCGATCGCCGCGGCCGGAACCCTCGGGCTGCCGGAGCAGCCCGGCGGCGAGCGCAACTATGACTACCGCTACTGCTGGCTGCGCGACGCCTCCTTCGTAGTCGACGCGCTCTGCAGCGTCGGGGCGCGCGAGTCCGCCCGGCGGTACCTCGAGTGGCTCGGGAGCGCGCTCGAGTCGACGACGCCGAGCCTGCAGCCGTTCTACCGCCTCGACGGGGGCCGGGACGCGCCGGAGCGCATCGCGGCGCTGCTCGGCTACGGCGGCGCCTCGCCGGTGCGCATCGGCAACCGCGCCTTCCAGCAACTCCAGCTCGGGTCCTGCGGCGACATGCTGCAGAGCTGCGCCCTGCTGCACGAGCACCGCATCGACCTGCCGCTCGCGCTCACCCGCGGCATCGCGCGAGCGATCGACCATCTCACCACGATCTGGCGCGAGCCGGACAGCGGTATCTGGGAGATCGAGCCGACCCGCCAGCACACGTGGTCGAAGATGGCCTGCTGGATCGCCTTCACCCGCGCGGCGGAGCTCCAGGAGCGTGGGCTGGTCGACGGCGACGCTCCCGCCTGGCGGCGGGCCGCCGCGGAGCTGCGCGAGCACATCGAGACGCGCCACTACTGCACAAGGCGGGGGACCTATCTCGCGGCCGAGGGCGAGAGTGGGCTCGATGCCGCTGTGCTGCTCGGCGTGTTCATGGGGTACGAGCCGAGCTCACCGGAGCGCTGGACCGGCACCCTGGAGGCGATCGACCGCGAGCTCGGCGCCGGCCCGCTGCTCTACCGCACCACCGAGCTGCGCGGGCACGAGCGAACGTTCCTGCCCTGCGCCTTCTGGCGGGCGCACGCGCTCGCGCGCCTCGGTCGGCTCGACGAGGCGCGCGACCTCCTCGACCAGCTCGTCGCCGGCACCGGTGCGCTCGGGCTGTTCGCCGAGGAGGCGGACGAGTCGGGCGGCCAGTGGGGCAACGTGCCGCAGGCGCTCACGCACGCCGCGCTGATCAGCGCCTGCGTCACCTACGAGCAGTTGGCGGGGTCCGGCTGAGCGGCTGCCGCCCCCCCGTGCGGTTCCCGCGCCGGCCGGTCTTATAGCTGTCTTAGTGCCTGGTGCTGTGCTGAGGAGCGTCCACGTATCACAATGGGAGGAACGCCAATGAGATCACGATCTCTCACCACCGCCGGTCTCGGCGCCGCTGCGGCGGCGGCGATCACCCCACTCGCCCTGCCGGCGGCCAGCGTCGCCAAGGCGCGACACCACCCGGCGAAGGCCCGCCGGCGTGCGGTCACCCGGACCTACAAGGGCAAGATCGAGCAGACGTTCTACAGCAACGTCCAGGTGACGATCAAGGTGCAGGGCAAGCGGATCACGAGCCTGTCGGTGAGCGCCAACCCCCAGGACCAGCAGTCCTACGCCCGTGAGGCCTACGCGCTGCCGATCCTGCGCACGGAGGTGCTGAAGCGCCAGACCTACCGGGTCCACACGATCTCCGGCGTGACGATCACCAGCCAGGGGTTCATCCTCTCCCTCTACTCCGCGATGGGCCACGCGCACCTGGTGTGAGCGGCGGGGGCTTTCTGAGTCTCGGGGCGCGGGGCTCCCACACGCCGATCTCGCCGGCGCCGTCGGGCTTCCTGCCGACGACCCGACGTGGCCTGCGCCATGTGGAGGACGTGATGGGCCTGCCGTGGATGTTCGACATCTGCGAGCAGTCCGTGACCCCGCTGGCGCTCCGGGAGATCGTGAACTGGCTGCACTGGGTCGACCACACCTTCTCGCCCTACCGCGCCGACAGTCAGGTGAGCCGCCTCAACCGCGGTGAGCTTGCCGCGGAGCGCCTGCATCCGGACGTGCGATCGGTCCTCGACCGGTGTGAGCAGCTCAAGCAGGAGACCGGCGGCTACTTCGACATCGCCGCGACCTACCGGACGCGGACCCGGCCCGTGGCCGGATACGGCGGTGAGGGCTCGGTCGATCCGTCGGGGTTCGTGAAGGGCTGGGCCATCGCCGGCGCCGCGGAGCGGCTGCGAGCCGCCGGAGCCGAGAACTTCTCCGTCAACGCGGGCGGTGACGCGTTTCTCAGCGGCCATCCGGACGGGGACCTCCGCTGGCGGGTGGGGATCCAGCATCCCCGCTCGCCGGCCGACATCGCGATGACGCTCGGCCTGCACAACATGGCGATCGCCACCTCCGGCACCTACGTCCGCGGCGAGCACATCATCGATCCGATCGGCGGGGGCGCTCCGACCGGGCTGCTGTCGGTCACGATCGTCGGGCCGGACATCGCCACGGCGGACGCGTATGCGACGGCGGCGTTCGCGATGGGCTCGACCCGAGCCGCCCAGTTCTGCGCCGGCCTCCACGAGTACCACGCGGTGCTCATCCGGGACGACGACACCGTCCTGACCACGCCGGGCATCGACTGGCTGCGTCGGGCGTAGCGGCCGCCCGCCCGCCCGCCCGGC
>DAIDJO010000129.1 GCA_027451345.1 Solirubrobacterales bacterium | reverse complement strand
GGACGCCGCGGCCGCCTCCGGCGGCACACCGTCGCCGGCGAGCTCGGGCCGCTCGGTCACGCAGCGCTCGGTGGCGAGCGGGCAGCGGGGATGGAACGGGCAACCGGAGGGGATCGCCGCCGGATCCGGCGGGTCGCCGGGCAGCGCGCCGAGACCGGCCCGCCGGTCGCCGGCGAGACGAGGCACGGCGTCGAGCAGCCGGCGCGTGTACGGATGGCGCGGGTTGGCGAGCAGCTCCGCCGTGGGGGCCGTCTCGATGACCCGTCCCAGGTACATGACCGCGACGCGGTCGCAGACCGCCGCGACGACGGCGAGGTTGTGCGTGATCAGGACGAGCGCGAGCCCGAGCTCGTCCCGCAGCTTCGCGAACAGCTCGAGGATCACCGCCTGCACCGACACGTCGAGCGCGGTGGTCGGCTCGTCGGCGATCAGGACCGACGGCTCGAGGGCGAGCGCGCGGGCGATCGCGACGCGCTGGCGCTGACCCCCGGAGAGCGCCGCCGGGCGGACATCCAGAGTCTGCTGCGGGAGGCCGACGATCCTCACCAGCTCCCGCACCCGAGCCTCGACCTGGTCGCGCGGACGCAGATCGTGGACGCGGATGAGCTCAGACAGCGCGGCGCGGACGCTCATCCGCGGATTCAGGCTCGCGTAGGGATCCTGAAAGACGATCCCGAGCCGGCGGGCCTGCTCGGGGCTGCGCTTGGCCGGGAGCACCTCACCGCCGAGCCGGATCACGCCGCTTGACCGTTCGAGGCCAAGGAGCGCACGGGCCAGCGTGCTCTTGCCGCAGCCTGACTCACCCACCAGCCCGAGCGTCTCGCCGGAGCGCACCTCCAGCTGCACGTCGGTGACCGCCCGCACCGCGCCACGACTCGCGGATCGGCTTCGGTAGGTGACGCTGACTCCGTCCGCCGTGAGCACCGACTCAGCCATTCACGCTCTCCCTGACGACCGCGGGATGGTGACAGGCGACCAGTCGGTCGCCCAGGCGGCCGAGCACGGGCAGCTCGCTGCGGCAACGCTCATCGGCCGAGCCGCAGCGATCGGCGAACGCGCAGGAGGACTCGGAGACCGAGCCCGGCGGGAGCCCCGGGATGCCGTCCGGCCGGACCCCGACGCGGTCGATGTCCGGCGACGAGGCCAGGAGCCCCACCGAGTAGTGGTGCCGGGGCC
Organism: Solirubrobacterales bacterium; assembly: GCA_027451345.1. GTDB lineage: Bacteria > Actinomycetota > Thermoleophilia > Solirubrobacterales > Solirubrobacteraceae > Palsa-465. The sequence goes on along the minus strand of DAIDJO010000129.1, from coordinate 20,852 downwards.
GTTCGAAGACCGCGTCGGTGCTCCCCTGCTCCACGATCCGCCCGGAGTACATGATGCTGACGCGGTCGCACATCTCTCCGACCACGGCGAGGTCGTGACTGACCAGGACGAGCGCCACGCCGAGCTCCTCGCGCAGCCGGCCCAGGAGCCCGAGGACCTGATCCTGAACGGTGACATCGAGCGCCGTGGTCGGCTCGTCGCACAGCAGGAGCTCCGGGGAGGCGGCGATCGCCGCGGCGATCACGACACGCTGACGCTGGCCTCCCGAGAGCTCGTGGGGGTAGCGGCGCGCCAGCTGCTCGACGTCGGGCATCTCCACCTGACGCATCAGCTCCTTGGCCCGCTGCATCGCTCGACCGCGCCCGACGTCGTCGTGGGCGCGGATCACCTCGGCGATCTGGTCGCCGACCCGCATCACCGGGTCGAGCGCCGCGAGCGGGTCCTGCCAGATCACGCCGATGCGTCGTCCGAGAATCGTGCGCAGCTGTCGACGCGTGCATCGGAGCAGGTCGACACCGTCGAAGGTGATCGCCCCCGACTCGACCCGGGCACCCCGTGGAAGCAGCCCGAGGATCGACAGGAGCGTCGTCGTCTTGCCGCAGCCCGACTCGCCCACGAGGCCGACCGCCTCCCCGCGCGCGATCGTCAGGTCAAACCCCTCGAGCACCTTCACCGACCCGGAGTCGCGGCCCGGCATGGTCACGGACAGGTCCGAGATCTCGAGGAGGTTCGTCGTCATCGGCGCCGTCGTCATTGGCGCCTCCCGAGCTCCTTGGCGATGCCGTCGCCGATCATTGACAGCGCCAGCCCGGTCAGGACGACGGCGATCCCGGGCGCGGTGACGAGCCAGGGGTGGATCGAGATGTACTGGTAGCCGTCCTGCATCATCGACCCCCACTCGGCGGTCGGCGGCTGCACGCCGAGCCCGAGGAACCCGAGCGTGACGATCGCCAGGATCGTCATCACGATGTCGCTCATCGCATAGACGAGCGCCTGCGTGAGCACATTCGGGGTGAGGTGACGCAGCAGGATGCGCGGGGTCGAGAGGCCCGCCGCCTTCGCGGCCTGCACGTAGCCGACGCGCTTGGCGACCAACACCTCACCTCGGACGATCCTCGTGTACGACACCCAGGCCACGGCGGTGATCGCGATGAAGATCGACTTGATCCCCGACCCGAGCGCAAAGACGATCGCGATCACGAGGACGTAGAACGGAAAGGCGAACACGGTTTCGAGCACACGCATGATCACCGCGTCGACCCAGCCCCCCAGGTAGCCGGCGAGCAGCCCGAGGATCGTGCCGATGATGAACGGGGCGATGACGGCGGCGATCCCGATGCTGAGATCGATGCGTCCGGCGTAGAGCAGCCGAGTGAACGCGTCCCGTCCGAGGTTGTCCGTGCCCAGGAGGTGAGCGGATGACGGGCCGGCCAGCGGCTGCGTCAGGTCCTGATAGTTCGGGTTCTGGCTGCTGATCACCGGGGCGAGGGCGAAGAGCAGGATGAGGAGCACGAGCAGGGCCAGGCCGAACGTCAGCTGGCGGTTGCGCAGCCATCGGTGCCGGCTCAGCGCCCGCGGCCGGCCGGTGGCGCGCGTCAGATCCGCCTCGGTGAGCTCACTCATTCCCCGAGCACCACCCGCGGGTCGATGTAGCTGTAGAGCAGATCGGCGCCGAGGTTGACGATCACGATCATCACGCCATAGACGAGCGCGACCGACTGCACGACCTGGAAGTCTCGGTTGAGGACACCCGTGAGCATCAGGTTCCCCAGGCCGGGAAGGTTGAAGACCTGCTCGATGACCACCGTGCTGCCCACCCAGAAGCTGACGTTCACGGCCAGCACACTGACCATCGGCAGCAGCGCGTTGCGCAGCGCGTGACGGAACAGCACCCGAGTCCGACTGAGCCCCTTGGCCGTCGCCGCCCGAATGAAATCCGAGTCGAGGATCTCGATCAGCGAGGCACGCAGGCTGCGAACGAGCAGCGGCATCGTCCCGGCGGCGACCGTGATCGCCGGGAGGACGAGCCCCTGCACATGCTGCCCGAACGTGGAGCCGTAGCCGCCCGACGGGAACAGCCTCAGATCGAGCGAGAGCAGGATCAGCAGGACGAAGCCGATCCAGAAGGGCGGCATGCCGAGCCCGACCATCGGCACCAGGCGCAGCAGGTGGTCGGGCACCTTGCCCTGCTTGGTGGCCGCCAGCAGCGAGAGTGGCACCGCGACCACGATCGCAAGAATCGTGCCGAACGCGATCAGCAGCACCGTCACCGGAAGCGCGCTCGTGATCAGTGGCCCGACGGCACTGTGGTAGTAGTAGGAGGTGCCGAGGTTGCCGTGGATGATGCGGTCGAAGTACGCCCACAGCTGCGCGGGCAGCGACTGGTTCAGGCCGAACTGCTGGTCCAGCTCATGCACCGCCCTGGCCGTCGCGTGCACGCCCAGGATCGTCCGGGCCGGGTTGCCCGGCACGATGTGGATGAGCAGGAAGGTGAGAATGGTCACCCCGACCAGGACGAGGACTGCCTGGGCGAGCCGTGCGGCGATGTAGCGCGTGCGTGTCATCGTGCTGAGAACGGCGAGCGGGGCGAATCCGCTGAGCCCCGCTCGCCGTCCGGCCTCACTTCGATAGCCAGACGTCCTCGAAGTGGATGTTTCCCTGCGTGGTCACGAAGAAGCCGTGCACGGACTTGCTGTACCCGTACGCGAACGGGCTGTAGCCGAGCCACACCATCGGCGATTGCTGGGCGGCCAGGGTCTGGATCCGCCGGTAGATGGCGGCCCGGCCCGGCCCGGCCAGCGTGCTCTCACCCTTGAGCGTGAGCTTGTCGATCGCCGGGTCGTCGAAGTGCGTGAAGTTGGCGTAGACGCCTCCGCAGTTCTTGGCGGAGCCACACAGCGAGAACGCCGTGTACTCGTCCGGGTCGATGATGTCGTTGGTCCAGTAGGTCTCGCGCATCCCGAAGTGGAACGCCTGCTCCTCCGCCTGCACCGCCGACGGATCGAGCGTCTCGATCTGAACGTGGATGTTCAGCTTGGCCAGCTCGGACTGGACGATCTGGGCGACCGGCGTTTGGATCGGGTCACCGGAGGCGGCGAGGAACTTCACCGTGAACCCACCGTGAGGGTAGGGCGACTGCTGCAGCTCCTTGCGAGCCTCGGCGAGGTTGTAGGCGGGAAGGCCCACCGGCACGTAGTACTTCAGGATGGGCATGAAGGGTGAGTTGGCCGGCTGCCCGTACCCGGCGAACACCGCCTTCATGATCGCGCTGGAGTCGATCGCGTGGGCGATGGCGAGACGCACGTGCACGTTCGCGAACGGCTTCTCCAGCTCGTTCATCGTCACGTAGTCGATCCGGCTCGACTTGAACAGCCCGACGTTGATGCCCTGGCTCTGCTTGAGCGCCGGGATGAGCTGGAACGGAACCCCCTCGACGATCTGCGCCTGGCCGCCCTTCAGCTGGTTCATGCGGGTGTTCGAGTCGCCGACGGACTGCATCGTCAGCGAATTCAGGTACGGCTGCCCCTTCTGCCAGTAGTACGGGTTGCGCGCCAGCTTCAGGTATTGGCCCTTGACCCACTTCTGGAGCTTGAACGGTCCGGTGCCGATCGGGTCCTGGAAGAACTTGGCGCGACTCTCTCCGTCGAGATTGGCCGGGAAGATGTCGTTGGCGTACATGGCCAGATCGGCGAGCAGCGGAGCCCACGGCTCCTTGGTGATGATCTTGACCCGGTAGCGGCCGTCCGGGACGACCTTGCGGAACGCGGCGTCGACGTAGTTGTTGGAGACGTCCTTGCTGCTCGCCGCCCAGTTGAGCGACCAGGCGACATCCTTGGAGGTCATCGGCTGGCCGTTGGAGAAGCGCACGCCCCTGCGGAGGTTGAACGTCCACACGAGCTTGTTCTTGGACAGCGTGTAGCCGGTGGCGAGCCATGGCCTCACCGACTTCCCGTCGGCGGCGTTGCTGTACAGGCCCTCGGCCATATCCTCGAGCGCCCAGATCGACTCGTTGTCGTTCGTGGTGTCGATATCGAAGTCAAGGGGCGGTGTGACGGTGTCGATCGTCAGATTCCCGCCGTGCACCGGACGTCCGCCGGAGCTCGACGCCCTCGGCGCGCGACCCGAGCCGCTGGTGCCCGCGCCGACGGCAACCGACGTCCCGCCGTAGCCCGCGGCCAGCAGGCCCACACAGGCGGCGGCGGCCGTCACCGTGCGGCGACGATGCCCTCGCCAGGATCCTTCAACAGCATTGTGGTCGTTCACAACTCTTCTCAAAGCACACCTCGCTCCAGCGGTCACACACGAAGGACGCGAGTATCGCACCACTGGACAAGGCCGTCAACATAGGCGTAAATTCGCCGCATGCTGCATGCCATGAGGCCCGAGGGCGAAATCCGGAGTTATGGCGAACGCTCACAACTATGAGTTCACACGAGGTCCGAAGAGATCACCTATGGTCCACGCGCATGAGGATCGCTGAATGAGCGCGGAGCGCCCCCGGAGTCCGTCCATCAACGACGTGGCAGAGCTGGCGAACGTCTCCTACCAGACGGTCTCGCGCGTGCTCAACAACCATCCGAACGTGAAGGCCTCGACCCGCGCGAAGGTGCAGGCGGCGATCGACCAGCTGGGATACAGCCCCAACAGCGCGGCCCGGACCCTCGTCACCGGGCGGTCGCGGATCCTCGGCGTCATCACCCTCGACGTCGACAACGTCGACGGCCTGCCGCCGATGTACGGGATCGAACGACGGGCGCGCGATCACGGGTACTTCGTGAGCACCGCGACGCTCGACCGGGTCACGCGAGCGTCCATGCGAGCGGCCGTCGACCAGCTCGCGGAGCAGCGGGTGGCCGGGATGGTGGTGATCGTGCCCACCGAGGCGGCGAGCGATGCGATGGCGTCGCTGCCCCCCGGGCTTCCGCTGGTGCTGATCGAGGGCGAGCCGGGACGTGGCATCGCCACCGCCGCAGTTGATCAGCAGGCCGGTGCCCGCAGGGCGACCGAGCATCTCCTCGAGCTCGGGCACGAAACCGTCTTCCACGTTCGCGGCCTCTCGGATTGGATGCAGACCCAGGACCGGATCAGCGGGTGGCGCGGGGCGCTCGCGGCCGCCGGTCGTGAAGCGCCGATGCCGTTGGCGGGCGACTGGACCGCGCGCTCCGGCTACGAGGCCGGTTTGATGCTCGCTCGCATCCCCGAGCTCACCGCGGTGTTCGCCGGCAACGACGATATGGCGCTCGGCATCCTGCTGGCCCTCTCCGAACGTGGCCTGCGCGTCCCGGAGGATGTCAGCGTCGTCGGCTTCGATGACGGCACCGCTCCCGGCTACTACAACCCACCGCTCACCACTGTGCGACAGGACTTCACCACGGTCGGACGGCGCGCGATCGAGATGCTGCTCGAGCAGATCGCCCACGGCACGCGCTACGAGGAGCGGTTCGTGAGCGAGCCCGAGCTGATCGTCCGCAAGAGCACCGCCCCCGTTCGCGCGCAGCGACGGTGACACGGCACGGGCCCCGCGGGGTCCGAGCCGGCGGCCCCCGCGGGGTCCGGGCCGGCGGCTGTCCGCGATCATGGCTATCGTGGCTCTCGCCGCATAGCGTGCAAATGCCCGCATGGAATACCGACGGCCACCGACCTGTGAGTGCCTGGACCGCGAGATCCTCGCTGCGAACCCGCGGCGTGGTCCGTCTCACCGCAACGTCATGCCAATCCCAGCGCCGAAGGAGGGCCGATGAGGATCGTGGACCTCACCCATGCCTACAGCAACGACATGCCCGTCTACCCGGGACTGGGCAGGCCCGAGTTCCGCGACCTGGCTCAGGTCGAGAGCGATGGCTACGCCATCTCCGAGTGGCGGTTCATCAACCACACGGGTACGCACATCGATGCCCCCGCTCACCTGGTGGCCGGCGGCGCGAACCTCGACGCGATCCCGCTCGACCGGTTCGTCACGGAGGCGGTCTCGATCGACGTCTCGGGTCGTGCGCCCGGAGCGATCTCCCTCCAGGAACTGGAGCCGCTGGCGGCCGGCGTCCGGAGTGGAGACGTCGTTCTCATGCACTCTGACAACGCCAGGCGCTACGGCAGCGACGCGTATTGGACAGGATGGAGCTTTCCCGATGAGGAGGCTTCCCGATTCCTGATCGATCGGGGCGTCTCCGCGATCGGCTTCGATGGCCCATCGGCTGATCCGGTCGACTCGACCACCTTCCCCCTGCACCACCTCTGGCTCGGTGCTGGTCGGCTGATCCTGGAGAACCTGACCAATCTCGGCGAGCTCCCGCCCCGGACACGAATCGTGATCGCGCCGATGAAGGTGGTCGCGGCCAACGGGGCGCCGGTCCGCGTGTTCGCGCTTCTGGACTGAGGCGGAGCAGCCGGCGTCCGGCGGGGGAGCAGCGTCCGCGCGCTGCTCCCCCGCCGTGCTGCTCGCCTCGCGGTGGTGCGCGGGTCGCCGTTCTGCGCGGATCGCCGTGCTGCGCGGATCGCGGTGCGGGTCGCTCCGCCGTGCCGCGCGGGTCACCCGTGCCGCGCGTTTCGGGTCCCGTCGGTGGCTGCCGTTCGCGGGAGCGACCGCATAGCGGGCACCTGCTCGCTTGACGTACGTTTCGAGCGGCGGTACGTTCTCCGCCAACCGAGGGTTCGGCACCACGAGAGGAGAGCCATGAGCGAGCAACTCGCGAAGGTCAAACTGTCGTCCCTGGAGGCTTCCGGCCTCAGTCTCGCGGGCCTTGCGCCGACTATGGCCATGGCCCTCGGGACGTCATTCGCGGCCTCCGAAGCGGGGCCGGCTGTGCCCTTCGCCTACCTACTGGCGATGATCGGCGCGTTCTCCCTTGCCTACGTGATCGTTCGTTACGCGCGCCGGTACGACGTGGCGAGCGGTGTTGCCTTCACATACGCCGGTCGCTCGCTCGGACGCCTGGCGGGCTTTCTCGCGGGCTGGGTCTACGTGACCGCGTGGCTCTCGGCGACCGCGGTTGTGCTGGGGATCGCGTCGGTCTCAACGAGCGCGCTCCTGCAGCGCCACAGCGTGAACATCAGCTGGTTCTGGATCTTCCTCGTGCTGCTCATCGTGGCCACGATCGTCAACTTCGTCGGTGTGAAACCCTCCGTCCGGCTGCTCGTCGCGCTCGAACTGATCTCGATGGCGACGCTCGCCGGCCTGATGATCTATGTCCTGGCCAGAGGCGGCGCGAACGGACTGTCCTGGAAACCGTTCGATCCGTCGCTCTCGCCCAAGGGACTGTCGGGGATCGGCTACGGGATGATCTACGGCTTCGCCGGCTTCGCCGGCTTTGAGGCCGCGGCCGCCCTCGGGCGAGACAGCAGCGAACCGATGCGTGTGATCCCGCGCGCCATCGTCTTCTCGTTGCTCGCCGCGGCGCTGTTCTTCATCCTCGTGACCTACGCGCTCTCCATCGGCTACGGCGTCGCCCACTCCTCCACCTGGGCGGCCGACGCATCGCCGCTCGACAGCATCGTCGGCCGCTACGCCGGTTCGGTCTGGGCCCAGATCATCGACGGGATGGTCGTCGGCAGCGCGTTCTCCTCCGGACTTGGCCTGATGACTCTGACCTCACGGATCCTCTTTGAGATCGGAAGCCACGGGCAGGCGCCGCAGGTGTTCGCGCGTCGTCATCCGCGGTTCGAGACTCCGTACATCGGGATCTGCTTTGCCGCTGTGGTCGCCCTGGTGCTGGCGGCCACCGTCGGCGAGGGGTCGAACGTCACCACGATGATCGGCGTGCTTGCTGGCGCCAACACGCTGGGCCTCATCCTCATCTACGGGATCCTTGTCGTGGGGATCCTCGCCGATCGACACGAGCGGGCCTGGGCGGCGGCTCGCTCCTCGTTGATGATGGCGGTGTCCGTGGTGGTACCGGTCATTGCCCTGCTGCTGCTCGGCTACGCCTTCTATGCGTCGCTGTTCCCGCGCCCACCGTTCCCGTTCAGCCTCGAGCCGTATCTCGTGGCTGGAGTCGTCCTGCTGGTGATCCTGGGGGCGTGGGCGTTGAAGCGACGGGGCACGGGGTTTGACTTCGTCAGTGCGGCCAGCGGGGCCGACGAGGCACCCGCCGCCGAGATCGCGGCGGCCGTCGACTCGGCGCTGTAGCCGCGTGGCGCCGGAGGTCGCCGATGTGATCGTCGTGGGTGGCGGTGCAGCCGGCTTCACGGCTGCACTCGCCGCCCGCGAGTGCGGCGCCTCCGTGGTGCTGCTCGAGAAGGGTGAGCAGGTCGGTGGCACGACGCGCAAGGCGGGCGTCTGGATCTGGGTCCCCAACAACCCCTTCCTTCGAGGCGGCGGCGTTGAGGATCCGAAGCGCCCGGCGCTTCAGTACATGGCGCGCCTCGCACGTCCGCACGTCTATGACCCCGCGTCGCCGACCTGCGGCCTGCCGCTCGAGGAGTACCGCCTGATCGAGACGTTCTACGACGAGGCGTGGCACGCGGTCGAGCTGCTCACCCGGATGGGGGCGTTGCAGCCCCATCACCGTCCGGACATCCCTGATTACTACGCGGAGCTCCCCGAGGACGAACGGCCCTACGGGCGTGTGATCATGCCGCAACCGCGCTCGCGCCCGACGGGCGGGACCGGCCTTGAGTTCGTCGAGGCCCTCGAGGGGGCTGCGCGCGCCTGCGGCATTCCGATCCACACCTCATGCCGCGCGCTCAAGCTGATCGAGGAGGACGGTCGCGTGGTGGGCGTCGCCGCGGATGAGCGAGGGCGAGAGCGGACGTTCCGAGCCCGAGGAGGCGTGGTGTTCGCCAGCGGCGGCTTTACGCATAACCGCGAGCTGATGTTGCAGAGCTTCGCCTTCCCGCTGCTGCACGGTGCGGCTGCGCCATCCAACGAGGGCGACTTTGTCTCGATCGCGAGCCGCGTCGGGGCGCGGTTGGCCAACATGGGGTGCGCCTGGATGGCACCGATCCAGCTCGAGCAGGCGCTCACCCCCGAGCAGGCCCGGTCGAACGCGAGCATCACGGAGATCCACGGTGACAGCGCGATCATCGTGAACCGTGACGGGCGCAGGGTGGTGAACGAGAAGGCGATGTACAACGACCTCACCCAGGCGTTCTTCGCCTGGGATGGCGTCTACGGGGGCTACCCGAACGCGCGCCTGTTTCTGATCTATGACGACGCGACGGCACGGCTCTGTGGAGACGACGCCACCGGAAATCCCATCCTTCCGGTCGATGCCGAGGCCCCCCACATCCTCAGTGCGCCGACGTTCTCGGATCTCGCCGCGGCGCTCGATCGGCGGCTGCAGGCGCTCGGGGCGGCCGCCGCGGGGGTCCGGCTGGCCCCTGACTTCGCTGTCACGCTCGAGCGCACGGTCGAACGCTTCAACGAGTACGCGTTGGCCGGTGCTGATCCGGAGTTCCACCGGGGCGAGAAGGCGATCGAGCGGTTCTTCAGCGGACCGACTCGCCCGGGAAACGATCGCAACCCGACCATGCACCCGTTCGAGCCGGCCGGTCCGTATCACGCGATGATCCTGGCCCCGGGGACGCTCGATACGAAGGGTGGCCCGATGATCGACGCCGGCGCCCGGATCGTCGGGAGTGATGGCCACGCGATACCGGGGCTCTTCGGGGCCGGGAACTGCGTCGCCTCGCCGTCGGGGCAGGCGTACTGGGCCGGGGGCGCCACGGTGGGATTGGCCATCACGTACGGCCGGATCGCGGGCCTCGGAGCGGCGTCACTGGCCGGCGATCACTGACGATCTCACCAGGGGCACCTCACGAGGGGCGGGAGCCTGTCACAGCCTCGAGGCGGACATGGCGCTCGTACCCACGCTGTGCGGCCCACGCCCGCGAGCAGGGGTGGCGGCGGTCGGGCCGGCTCGCGGCGAGGCCGCGCTCGCCTGTCAGTTGTTCGACGGAGAGGAGGGGATTCGAACCCCTGATGGAGTGTTAACCCCATACTCGCTTAGCAGGCGAGTGCCTTCAGCCACTCGGCCACCTCTCCAGAGCGCCCACGCCGGGCGTGCGGGGGAGTGTAGAGCGGCGGGCGTTGGCGCGCCGCGCTGGTCCCGCCCACCGCCACGGCGTCGACGCCCGGTTCCCGCGGCCGCCCCCGGTTGCCGCGGCCGCGTCCGCGGCCGTCAGCGTGCGGGGTGGCGCCGGCTCGGGGCGGTGCCGAACACGTGATCCCAGAACGGCGCGCTGACGCCGTAGCCCTTGTCGTGCTCCTGGAAGTGGTGGCGCATGTGAAGCTCGCGCATCAGCTTGCCGAGCCGCGTCGTCGCCGTTCGATGGTGCACGTGGTAATGGAGCATGTCGTAGCCGAGGTATCCACCGAGGAAGCCCGCGCTGAGGGGGAGGAAGCCGGGGCTGCCGAAGACCAGCGAGAAGACCCAGACGAACAGGGCGGCGAGGGGCACGCTCACGGACGGGGGCATGACGAGTCGCATCGGGTCGTTCGGGTGGTCGTGGTGGACCCCATGGATGATCCAGTGCAGGCGGGCGCCGATGCCGTGGTCGGGCTCGAAGTGGAACACGACCCGGTGCAGCCAGTACTCGGTGAGCGTCCAGATCACGTAGCCGCCGGCGACCCAGGCGACCACCCAGGCCCCGACGTGGTGGACGAAGCCGAGCACCAGCATGACGATGATCGTCGGGACGAAGATGAAGAGTGGCACCGTCCAGTGCACGCGCGAGCATTTGTCGAGCCACTTGATGTCGAACATCGTCGGCGAGGCGCGGAGCACCTCGCTGCGGCTGAGGCCTGCGAGCTCTTCTGGATGAGGGGCCGGCACGACGACTTAGGATACCCAAAGGATGGGCCAGAACCGGCTCGGGAAAGCCGCAGAACCACGCTGGTGGGACTACCGACGCGCGCAGAACACGAAGCCTGCGACGTATCGCTGTCCGCTCTGCGGCGAGCTGCTGCCCGCCCTCAGCGACCACATGCTGCTCTTCCCGGAGGGGGATCATCAGCGTCGGCGCCACGCGCACATGGCGTGTGTGATGGAGGCTCGCGTGCAGGGGCGTCTGCCCACCCGCGAGGAGTGGGAGCGGGCCCAGCCGGGGTGGGCGCCGCGGCCGAGCCTCTGGCGCAGGCTGCGCGGTCGCGGATGATGAGCGAGGCTCAGGCCGACGCGTCGGAGGCGGACGGCTCGCGCACGTCACGCCCCGCCGGGTCCGGGTGTCCCGCCGCCGCGATCAGCTCGTCGGCGAGCGTTCGGGCGATCAGCGCGTGGGCGTCGCAGATGCGCCCGAGGTGCAGGAGCGACTCGGTCTCGGCCGCGACGTCCCCGTCCCCGAGGCGGAGGACGAGCGGCACGCCGGGGCGGAGGTCATCGGCGGCGAGCCCGATCGACACGTTGGCCAGGTCATCCGAGGTGACGGCGGCGACGACGGCGCACCGCCGGAGGCCGAGCAGCTCGAGGATCTCACGGTCATCGCCTCGACCGATCGCCACCGGGATGCCGGCTCGTCGGGCCAGCCGGACGCAGGGCGCGTCGTCGCGGCGCTCGAGCGCGACGACCGGGATGCCCCGCGCCTGGAGCGCCTGCGCGAGCCGGAAGCCGATCTGCCCGAAGCCGACGAGCAGCACGTGCCGGCGCCACGGCACGCGGCGGGGCCCGAGCAGGGTGCTGAGGCGCGGGCGGCTGAGCCGCCGCACGAGGGCCGCGGTGAAGATGGCGACCATCACGACGGAGATGACGGTCGTCAGCGTCGAGGTCAGTTTGAACCACGTCGGTGCGGCCGAGGCTCCGGGCGAGTCGGCGACCGTTGCGAGGGACCGGGTGCTGAAGTACACGGCGTTGACGAGCGTCTGGTGGAGGGCGACGATGCTCGTCACCGTCTGCACCGCCAGAGTGAGGAGCAGCGCCGCGCCGGTCCCGACCATCAGCCGCAGCGCGTCGTCGACGATGCGCACGCCGGTTCGGGGGGCCGTGTCGGGACGCGCCCCGAGGCGCTCGCACTCGTCCGCGAGCTCGCGGGCGACCAGGTCGGCCGTGCCCACCACGTTCACGGAGGGAGCGATCTCGTGCAGCTGATGCACGATCGTGCGGTCGAAGACGCTCACCCACAGCGGCAGGTCCGGGCGCAGCTGGGCCGCCAGCAGCGTGAGCCGCAGGGCGAGCGCGTCATCGTGCGTGAGGATGGCCAGCGCCGTCCACACCGGTTCGGTGAGCCGGGAGGTGGCGAGGCTGTCGCTCGCCCCGGCCTCCATCGTCGCCTCGGCGCCGAGCTGCCGCAGTCGGCGGGCGAGCGCCTCACCGAAACCGCCCGCGTCGCCGAGGATGAGGACGTGGGTGGTCACCGGCTCGGTCACCTGTGCGACTCGCGGCCCGGACCGCCTCGCGCAGCGTCCGAACGGGGGCAGGTTGCGGCCTCGCGCGATGGTGCTACGTTCACCCCGCCCATGCTACGGATCAAGCGATGAGCATCACCGTCGTCGGGTCGATCGCCTACGACGCCGTCCACACCCCGTTCGGCTCCCGCGAGCGCATGCTCGGCGGCGCGGCCACGCACTTCTCGCTCGCCGCCTCGTTGTTCGGCACGGTGCGGCCGGTCGGGCCGGTCGGCGGTGATTTCGCGGACCGCGAGATGGCGGTGCTGCGCACGCGCGGGACGATCGTCGACGACGTGCAGGTGGTCCCGGACGGCACGACGTTCTTCTGGGCCGGCCGCTACGGCTGGGACCTCAACAGCCGCGACACGCTCGACACCGAGCTCGGGGTGTTCGGCGAGTTCGAGCCCCAGCTGAGCGACGCGGCGCGGAACTGCGACGTCCTGTTTCTGGCCAACATCCAGCCCACGCTCCAGGCCTCGGTGCTCGACCAGTGCACCAACCCGCGCTGGGTCGGCCTCGACTCGATGAACTTCTGGATCGATTCCGCGCGCCGTGAGCTGGTCGAGGTGATCGAGCGCGTCGATTGCGTCGTCCTCAACGACGACGAGTTCCGCCTGCTGACCGGCCAGGCCTCGCTCGCCGCCGCCGCGCGGGAGATCCTGGCGCTCGGGCCGACGGCCGTCATCGCCAAGCAGGGCAAGTACGGCGCGGTGCTGTTCACGAGCGAGGGCTTCTTCGCCCTGCCCGCCTACCCGCTCGAGACCGTGATCGACCCGACCGGTGCGGGCGACGCGTTCGCCGGAGGGGTCGCCGGCTACATCGCCGCTCAGCGCGAGCGCGAGGTCGATCACACGATGCTCTCTCTGGCGATGGCCTATGGCACCGCCGTGGCGTCCTTCAACGTCGAGGAGTTCGGGACCGAGCGCGTGGCCCGCCTGACCCTTGATGAGGTGAACGGCCGCGTCAGGGACCTCCACCGCATGACCCAGTTTCCGCACCCATCGCCAGAGGAGACACTCGCATGAGCACCACCGACGCCCCGGCAACCGTTGCCACGACGCTCGATTTCAAGGTCGCCGACCTGTCGCTCGCCGAGTTCGGCCGCAAGGAGATCCGGCTCGCCGAGCACGAGATGCCGGGCCTGATGGCCACGCGCCGCGAGTTCGGCGACGCGAAGCCGCTGGCCGGCGCGCGGATCATGGGCTCGCTGCACATGACGATTCAGACGGCGGTCCTGATCGAGACGCTCGTCGCCCTCGGCGCCGAGGTGCGCTGGGCCTCCTGCAACATCTTCTCGACCCAGGATCACGCCGCCGCGGCGGTCGTCGTCGGACCGAACGGCACCCCCGAGAGCCCGCAGGGCGTGCCCGTCTACGCGTGGAAGGGCGAGACGCTCGAGGAGTACTGGTGGTGCACCGAACGGGCGCTGACGGGCTTCGCGGAGGGCCCGAACATGATCCTCGACGACGGCGGCGACGCCACGCTGCTCGTGCACAAGGGCCGCGAGTTCGAACAGGCGGGCGCGGTGCCGGACCCGTCGAGCGCTGACTCCGAGGAGTTCGCGATCATCCTGGAGCTGCTCGGCCGATCCCTCACCGAGGATCCGGAGCGCTTCACCCGGATCGCCGCCGGGATCCGCGGCGTCACCGAGGAGACCACCACGGGCGTGCACCGCCTCTACCAGCTCGCCGAGGCCGGCCAGCTGCTCTTCCCGGCGATCAACGTCAACGACGCGGTGACGAAGAGCAAGTTCGACAACAAGTACGGCTGCCGGCACTCGCTGATCGACGGGATCAACCGCGCGACCGACGTGCTGATCGGCGGCAAGGTCGCGGTCGTCTGCGGCTACGGCGACGTGGGGAAGGGCTGCGCCGAGTCCCTGGCCGGGCAGGGCGCCCGGGTGATCGTGACCGAGATCGACCCGATCTGCGCGCTGCAGGCGGCGATGGACGGCTTCCAGGTCACCACCCTGGATGAGGTGGTCGCCACCGCCGACATCTTCATCACCACCACCGGCAACCGAGACGTCATCACCGCCGGGCACATGGCGGCGATGAAGCACCAGGCGATCGTCGGCAACATCGGCCACTTCGACAACGAGATCGACATGGCGGGCCTGGCCGCGACCGACGGGATCACGCGGATCAACATCAAGCCGCAGGTCGACGAGTGGGTCTTCCCCGACGGTCACTCGGTGCTGATCCTCTCCGAGGGCCGGCTCCTCAACCTCGGCAACGCGACCGGCCATCCGAGCTTCGTGATGTCGAACAGCTTCACCAACCAGGTGATCGCCCAGATGGAGCTGTTCAACCACCGGGACCTCTACGAGCGCCGCGTCTACACGCTGCCCAAGCACCTGGACGAGAAGGTCGCCCGCCTGCACCTCGACGCGCTCGGCGTGAAGTTGACGCAGCTCACCGAGACCCAGGCCGCCTACCTCGGCGTTCCGGTCGAGGGCCCCTACAAGCCCGACCACTACCGGTACTAGCCGGGTCGCCCCGGGGCGGCCGGTCCCGCTGGACCGCCGCCCCGCTGGCACCGCCACCCCTCGGCTTCCCGCGCGAACCGTCGTGCGTGAGCGGCGGCGGCGCGATGCCGGGGCGGCCGGGTGGCATGTGCGCCGGACGAGTCGGGCGGCGGCTCGCGCCGCCCCCCGATCGTCACCCTCGTGTGCGCCGGCCGCAGACGATTGAGCCGTCGCCCCGGGGGCGAGCTCGCGCGTCTGGGCGGCGCGCCTTCCCTCAGGCGGTCACCGGGACCGCGGCCGGCACCTCCTGGTAGGCCCCGAGCGACGGGATGTCGGACGGGTACACCTCGTGCCCGTGCTCGGCCACGTCGCCGATCTCCATGTTCTCGGTGGACATCCGCAGCGGGATGAAGATCGAGATCACCTTGAGGATCACGAATGTTGCCGAGGCGGACCACACGATCACGAACGCGCCGGCGAACACCTGCCACTTCAGCAGCGTCGCGCTGCCGAAGACCAGGCCGGCCGCGCTGCCCGCCGGGATGTACTTCTTGCCCGACACGTCGTAGAAGACGGCCATCCCGGGGTCGGCGAAGACGCCGGTGAGCAGCCCGCCGAGCAGGCCGGCGATGCCGTGCGTGTAGATCACGCCGAGCGTGTCGTCGACGCGGCGCAGCGGACCCCATGAGCTCAGATAGTTCATGGCGAAGTACACGACGATCGAGGCGATGCCGCCGTCGGCGATCGCGCCCCAGCCGTTGACGAAGCCGGCGGCGGGCGTGATGGCCACGAGGCCGACGATCATCCCGTTGACCCCGCCGAGCAGGCTCGGCTTGCGCCCGGTGACGAGGTCGCAGACGACCCAGATCAGGAACGCCACCGCGGTGGCCAGGTTCGTGTTGAGCACGGCGGCCGCGGCCGAGTTGGCCGCCGAGTACGGGTCGCCGCCGTTGAAGCCGTTCCAGCCGAGCCAGAGCAGGCCGGCACCGACGGCGACCATCGCGACGTTGTTCGGCGCGTCGATCTCGCGGTCGCGCTGGAGGCGCGGCCCGATCACCGCCGCCGCCACGAACCCGGACACACCGGCCGAGAGGTGGATCACGTACCCGCCCGAGAAGTCGAGCGCTCCGTGGTGCGCGAAGTAGCCACCGCCCCAGATGAGAAACGCGTCGACGACGTACACGATGGAGACCCAGAGCACGGAGTAGACGCACCACGCCTTCCAGTTCACGCGGCCGAGGACCGAGCCGAGCGAGAGAATCGGCGTGATCGCGGCGAACACGAGCTGGAAGTAGACGAGCCCCGACTGGGGGAAGGCGAAGCTCGACGCCGCACCGTAGGCGCCGGGCACCGTTCCCTGCCCCTGCAGCTGGCTGGGGCTCAGTGACGGGCCGGGCCGGCCGATGAAGGCGTTCAGGAAGCCGGGGTGGGCGCTGGAGAACCAGGGCTGTCCGAAGCCCATCTTGAACGCGTACAGGACCCAGATCACGAGCACGACGGCGAAGGTCAGGAACGTGAGCATCATCGAGTTGATGCTCCACCGCTTCTGCATCACGCCGCCGTACAGCACAACCAGGCCGGGCACGCTCATCAGGCCGACGAGCGTCGCCGCCGTCACCTGCCAAGCCGTATCTCCCTGGTTGAGCCAGGGAAGTGCCTCAGCTGTCAATGCAACTCCTTCGTCTCGAGGGCATCGCGCGCGAACGGGCGATGGCTTGATCCCCTGATCAAGCTGACCCCGGGAAGGGTCGTGCACCCCAGGGGCGGGAGCTATGTCCAGCAGTCCAGCGTTGCTCCGGGGGTCCTCGACATTTGGATAATCAGCTCAACCGCCGCTGTGGCGGGCCGGCGGCGTGGTGCGCGCGGTGGCGAAGCCGCCCTTGCGGCAGGCGGCGTAGAGCGCGGCCTGGAAGTCCCCGTCGATGCTCCGTCGCGTGGGTGGTGTGGCGCAGAGTTCGCGCGCCTGCGCCCCGCACCGATACATCTCCGCGCCGCCGATCATCGTCGAGTAGCTGAAGTCGATGCACCCGTGGCCGGTTCGGCGCTGGTGGTTGGTGAGCGAGAAGGCGGCCAGTGCGAGCAGCGCGACCGCGAGCAGGGCGGCGCCGCGCACCGCCAGCCGCTCGCGTCGCGTGCGGTACCGGCGTCGCGTCGTCCGCTCCAGATGCCCGGGCGCGTACGGCATGGCCGCGCAGTGTAGGAGAGGACTCAGTAGGGAGTCGCGAGCCAGTCGACGGGAAGCGGGGCCGGGACGGGACGGCCGACCGCGAGCTGGATGTCGGCGTGTTCCGTGATCGGGATGCGCGCCGGGTCGCCGCGCCACGGCCGCCCGTCGACGGTGGCGGTGACGGGACCGCGTGCGCCCGCCACGCGCGTGCGGGTGAGCGGCTGGTTCCAGACGGCGAAGAGGTCGCCGAGCGTGAAGCGGCGTGGCACCGGAGCCTGTGCCTCCAGCAGGCCGTCGGCGGCACGGGTGTGCAGCCAGTACATGCAGGTGAGCGCCCCGTAGAAGAGGCCCTGACGGGTGATGATCGGGTGCAGGTCGACGATCCCGATGCCACCGGGGAGCGCCCGCGAGCGGCCGTCCACGAAGACCTGGAGGTGCGCGTAGGTGCTGTAGGCGAGCTGCGCGAGGGGCTCGCACTGGATCCCGCGAATGATGCCGCCGAGCCGCGTCGTGGTGGCCGGCGCCAGGAACGGCCCGGTCTCGAGCGGGACGCCCTGGGGGCCGACCGTTGGTCGCGCGGTCGGGGTGGCGACGGTGCTCGTCGGCGTCGTGGTCGTGATCGAGAAGGTGAGCGGCGCGGGGGTGGACGACGGGCTGCTGCCCCCGCCGCGCGCGGCGCCACACCCGGCCAAGGTCAAGGCCGCGCCCACCAGGAGCGCGGCCAGAACCCCCTTCGTCACAGCTTTCGCGTCGCCCGGACCGCGCCGCGCGCGCCGGGGCTAGCGGCGCTGGCCACCGCCGCCGAAGAGGCTGAGCAGCAGCAGGAACACGTTGAAGATGTCCAGGAAGATGCCCGCCGCGATCGGCACCGCGCTCGCGTACTGGCCGCTTGTGGCCAGGCGGTTGAAGTCGAAGACCGTGAACCCGCCGAAGACGATGAGCATGCCGACGCAGTAGATGATGTTCGAGCCGGGGATCGCCACGAACAGCGCGATCATGCCGAACAGGAACAGCACGCCGAAGGCGATCAGGAACGGCTTGATGAACGGCGAGAGGTCGCGTCGGGTCGAGTAGCCGAAGCTGCCCAGCGCCCCGACGAACAGCGCCGTCGATCCGGCCGCCTCGTAGACGACTCCGGGGTCGGTCTTCGCGTAGTAGACGATGATCGGGGAGATCGCCATGCCGAGCAGCAGGGCCAGACCGAACAGCAGGCCGGTGGCGAGCTGCTCGTGACCGCGCGCCGCGGCCGCCTGCAGCGCGAAGATGCAGGCGAAGGCGCCGATGAAGAAGATGAACCCGCTCGTCTGAGCGTTGCGGGCGACGTAGGCGCCGAGGGCGGCGAAGCCGAGGGCGAAGGCGACCAGCCCCATCACGTGCCCGAACACCGCACGAGCGCGGTCACCGGTGAGTGCGGCCCCCTGGCCGAAACCGAGTTGTTCGTAAGTGGGCATTCAGTTGCTCCTCAAGAGGTCTTCCAATTCAGTTCCTCAGGCCCGCCGGGGCGATCCCCCGGTCACCTGTGGCCTCCAGGGACAAAATCCCTGGTCAGAACGTTAGAGCATAGGCTGGCAGACCCGTCGAAGAAGACCATAAACGGGTGCCGCGACCGAACGCGTCCGGCGGCGCCGCTAGGCGGCGCGGTGCCGGTGCGAGCTGACCTGCAGCCCGGGGTCCCGCTCGACGGCGTCGACCAGGCCCTCCGCGATCGTCTCAGCCTCCAGGCCGAGGAACCGCGCGAGCTCCCGTACGCGCTCTCGATGCGCCAGGCCGATCACGACCGTCCGTCGATCCGGTGGCACCCGCACAAGTGAGATCCGTTCCATGTGGCGTACCCGCATCCTCCAGGGGAGCAGCCGCCGCGCAACTGCTCCCGGATTTCTGATTCGCTCCGGTAAGCGTAGACCCGCCCACCAGTGGCAAGCCTTCCCGTATGAACACAGATTCAAACCGCGTGCCACGGCTCGCCTTGAGCGACGGCGCGACGATTCCGCAGCTCGGCCTGGGCGTCTGGCAGATCCCGCAGGGGCGGGCGGCCGAGCTCGTCGGGGAGGCGCTGCGTCTCGGCTACCGCCACATCGACACCGCCCAGATGTACGGCAACGAGGAGGGCGTCGGCGAGGCGGTGCGCCGCTCCGGGCTGCCGCGTGACGAGGTCTTCATCACCACGAAATGTCGCAACGACCGTCACGGGCACCGTGCGGCGGTCGAGGCGCTTGAGGCGAGCCTCGAGCGCCTCGAGCTTGCGCGGGTCGACCTCTACCTGATCCACTGGCCGCAGC
Organism: Solirubrobacterales bacterium; assembly: GCA_027451345.1. Classification (GTDB taxonomy): domain Bacteria; phylum Actinomycetota; class Thermoleophilia; order Solirubrobacterales; family Solirubrobacteraceae; genus Palsa-465. The sequence continues at coordinate 1,623 of DAIDJO010000129.1, read as the reverse complement.
CGAGTCGCGACCGGTACGTCGAGACCTGGGAGGGGCTGATCGAGGCGCGGGAGCGCGGTCTCACCCGGTCGATCGGCGTCTCCAACTTCCACGCCGCGCACCTCGACCGGATCATCTCGGCGACGGGCGTCGTCCCGGCCGTCAACCAGATCGAGCTCCACCCGTGGCTCACGCAGGACGCGCTGGTGGCCGCCAACCGCAGGCTCGGCATCCAGGTGGAGAGCTGGAGCCCGCTCGCGGCGGGGGAGATCCTCGACGACGAGACGCTGCGGAGCATCGCGCAGGCGCACGGCCGCTCGGTGGCGCAGGTTGTCATCCGCTGGCATCTGCAGCTCGAGCACATCGTGATCCCGAAGTCCGCACGAGCGGAGCGGATGGCCGCGAACCTCGCCGTCTTCGACTTTGAGCTCGGGGTCGAGGAGATGCGGCGCATCAGCGCGCTCAACCGCGACCGCCGCACCGGCCCCGACCCCGATGACTTCTGACGGGTCGCCGCGGCCGACCGAGGAGCGGACGGGGCCACTGGCGGGCATCCGCGTCCTCGAGGTTGGCGGCATCGGCCCCAACCCGTTCGCCGGCATGGTGCTCGCCGACCTGGGCGCCGACGTCATCCGGCTCGATCGTGAGCCCGGCATGGGGTTCGGGCAGGGTGGGCCGTCCGATCCGACGCTGCGGGGCCGCCCGACGCTCGCCCTCGATCTGCGCAGCGGGCCTGGTCACGCCCTCACGCTCGCCCTGGCCGACCGCGCCGATGCGCTCATCGAGGGGTTCCGGCCGGGCGTGATGGAGCGGCTCGGGCTTGGGCCTGAGGTGCTGGGTGCCCGCAACCCGCGGCTCGTGTACGGGCGAATCACCGGGTTCGGACAGAGCGGGCCGATGGCCGGCCTGCCCGGCCACGACATCAACTACCTGGCCCTGAGCGGCGTGCTCGGCGCCAGCCGGCGGGTGGGGGAGCGGCCGATGTTCGCCGTCAACACCGTCGCCGATTACGGTGGTGGCGCGATGCTGCTCGTGCTCGGCGTCGTCGCCGCGCTGCTTGAGGCGAGCCGGTCCGGACGGGGGCAGGTGGTCGACGCCGCGATGGTCGACGGTTCGGCACTGCTGCTCACGCTCGTGCACGCGCTCCACGCGGCGGGCGCCTGGGAGGGTCCCCCGGGGACGAACGTGCTCGACGGCGGCGCGCCCTTCTATGAGGTGTACGCGACCGCCGACGGCGGGCACGTCGCCGTGGGGGCGATCGAGCCGCGCTTCTACGCCCGCCTGCTCGAGCTGCTCGAACTCCCGGCGGATGAGCTGCCGCAGTGGGATCGGGAGCGCTGGCCGCAGGGGCGGGCCCGATTCGCCGCCGTGTTCGCGACGCGAGGCACCGCCGAATGGGCGGAGCGGCTCGAACACGAGGAGGCGTGCGCGACGGTCGTGCGTGGGCCCTTCGAGGCGCCGGAGCACCCACACCTGGCCGCCCGCGGCACGTTCGTCGAGCTCGAGGGGATCCGCCAGCCCGCGCCCGCTCCGCGCTTCAGCCGGACGCCCGCGCTCGCCCGGCCCGCGCCACCCGACGCGCGCGGCGCGCTCGCCCGGTGGGGGGTCGACCCGCCCGGCGGCGCGGCGTGACCGCGCGCGGCC
>DAIDJO010000128.1 GCA_027451345.1 Solirubrobacterales bacterium | reverse complement strand
CGGCGGCCGCCGTGGCGGGCGTCGGCACGCGCCGGACGGAGCCCTGCGGCGCGCCGCCGGAGCGCGCCGGGACCGCGGGGGGAGGGACGACCGGCGCGGCAACCCGCGGGCGCTGGCTGCCCTGCAGCTGCATCAGCTGGGCGATCCGGGCCTCGAGACCGGCGACCCGCTGCTGCTGCTCCTCGAGGCGGTGTCGCAGGGTCGCCGTCTCTCGGGCGTGCGCGAAGTACAGCAGGATGAGGATCGCGACGGCGAGCAGCGAGCCGAAGCCGATGTACGCGCCGATGGACGTCACGAAGCCGTGGATCGAGAGCGAAGCGAACGGGGCGGTCATCTGAGGCGCCGCAGTCTACGGCTCCGCCCGGGCAGCGGCGGTCGCACGTCCGACCGCCCGCTGCGCGTCCAGCTTGGAGACGTGAAGCGCGAGCGCCGCCGCGTCCCCCTCGAGCACGAGCAGGTTGATGTGGTCAAAGGTCTCCCTGACCCAGGTCGGGTCGAGCGGAGCGCGCTCGGCCCGCAGGATCTTCTGGGCGGCCGTCGGCTTGCTGCGCTCGTACGGGTTGAACAGCTCCTCGTCGAACTTCTCGCCCGGCCGGGCGCCGACGACCTCGATGGCGATGTCACGATCGGGCTCGAGGCCGGAGAGCGTGATCATCGTCCGAGCGAGGTCGATGATCTTGATCGCCTCGCCCATGTCGAGCACGAACAACTCGCCGCTGCGCTCCGAGAGCGAGCCGGAGCGGATGACCAGTTGGACGGCCTCCGGAATCGTCATGAAGTAGCGCGCCATCCGCTCGTCGGTGACGGTCACCGGTCCGCCGGCCGCGATCTGACGGCGGAAGATCGGCACCACCGAGCCGCTGGAGCCGAGCACGTTGCCGAAGCGCACGGTCGAGAACCGGGTGGACGGGTACCGGGCGGCCATCGCCTCGACGGCCCACTCGGCGAGCGCCTTGGAGGCGCCCATCACGGTGGCCGGCTTGACCGCCTTGTCGGTCGAGATGAGCACGAACGTCTCCACGCCGAACTCCCCCGCCGTGCGGGCCATCAGCAGCGTCGCCAGCGAGTTGTTGCGGACCGCCTCGACCGGATTCATCTCCATCATCGCCACGTGCTTGTAGGCCGCGGCGTGGAAGATGATCGCCGGACGGTGCTCGGAGAAGACCTCGCGCATGCGCTCGTCCTCCTTGCAGTCGGCGAGCACCGGCACGGCGACGTTCACGTGCCGCTCCTCGCGCAGCTCGCGCGCGATCTCGAAGAGGTTGTCCTCGGCGTGGTCGACGAGCACGAGCTTGCGTGGCCCGACCCGGGCGATCTGGCGGCAGAGCTCCGAGCCGATCGAGCCGCCCGCGCCGGTGACCATCACCACGCGACCGCTGAGGTACGCGCCGACGCGCTCGAGCTCCATCCGGACGGGCTCACGGCCGAGGATGTCCTCGACCTGGACCTCGCGCAGCTGCCGGGTGACACGGAGGTGGCCGGCGCTGTCCTGGAGCAGTTCGAAGACGGTCGGGGTCGTCCGCACGGGGATGCCGCGACGACGGCACGCGCTCACCACGGCGGCCCGCACGGTCCCGGGCGCTGACGGGATCGCGATGATCACCTCGTCGGGCTCGATCTCGTCGAGCACGCGGGCGAGGTCGTCCTCCCGGGTCGTGCCGAGCACCCGCAGGCCGTACTCGTCCTTCAGGCGGCGCTTGCGCGGATCGTCGTCGACGAAGCCGACCGGCCGCATGCGCAGGTCGCGGTTGCGCATCAGCTCGCGCACCACGAGCCGGCCGCCCTCGCCGGCCCCGACGATCAGCACCTCGCGGGTGCCCTTCGGCGTGCGGAAGTTGCGCATCCGGCCCTCGGTGACGAGGTAGACGAGGAAGCGAACCCCGGAGAGGAGCGCCGACATCAGCAGCAGGAAGAGCACGGCGACGCTCGCGGGGAGCGGTACCGCCTTGTGCGTGACGGAGATGTACGGATGGGTGAGCGCGATCACGCCGACGACGAGCAGCGTCGCCACCACCGCCCCCTTGGCGACCTGCTCGAAGTCGCGCTGGCCGACGTAGGTCCAGAGCCGCTCGTAGACCCCGAAGCCGGCCATCACGACGAGGGTCACCGGCACGACCCACCAGATCGTGCGCTCGAACAGATGCACGTAGGGCCAGCCGTCTGCGCTTCCCGGCAGGCCGTCGAAGCGGAGCCAGAAGGCGAGCACGTAGGCAAAGGCGACCAGGAACCCGTCCAGGATGAACTGGAGCAGCGAGTGTCGGTGGACGGGCAAGGCCGCGGAGCGAATCCGTCGGCTCATCGGCGCCGATTCTATTAGCAGAACCTCTGCTTCCGTTTAAGTGATTTTCGGGGCGTCCGGCCCGCTGGCCGGACGCCCGCCACCCCGTCGCGGCGGCTGGGCGAAGCCGGCGCCGCTACGCCGCCGGAGAGGTGAGCAGCTCGACGAGCCGGCGCGGGTTGCGGCGGATGCGCTGCAGGCCGTGCTGTCCGTCCTCGCGCTTGACGAGCTCGATCTGCTCGGGGCGCTCGAGGCGGCGCAGGCGGCCGTCGGCGATCAGCTGCTCGTCGACGGCGCCGAGCCGACCCTCGAAGACGGTGAACACCGGCGTGCCGAGCGCCACCGCCTCGCGGTTCATCGTCCCGCCGGCCGAGACGACGAGGTCGGCGTAGGCGATCAGCGACTGGGCGTCGATGGCGTGCTCGGGGATGAGGAACCCGCCGGCCCGGCTCAGCTCCTCGCGCTGGGCCGGTGTGCGCGGCAGCACGACCGTCTGGGTGCCGCGCAGGCGGCCGAGCACCTGGCCGAAGAGGTCGTTGTAGAAGCGGTGGTAGAGCGAGACGGCGGGCGGGGTCCGCACGACGGCGATCGGCTGCGCCGGGTCCAGGCCGAGGGCCCTGAGCACGGCCGGGTCAGGCTCGAAGTCGTACAGGTAGTACTCCTCCTTCAGGCCCGGGTAGCGACGGAGCTTCCCGGCCACGCCGTACCGGGCGAGCCGCTCGGGCGGGATGATCTCGGGCACCACGACCGCCTGGGCGAGCCGGCAGTTGACGGTGTGCTGAACGGTCGCCCACTCGTAGTCGAACATCGTCGAGCACGGGATCCGCAGCAGCCGCGCCGCCACCGAGATGTCGTTGGACCCGTGGCCGATGGCGAGGTCGAAGCGCCGACGCGCGGCGAACCGCACGAGCCGCCAGGAGCGATCGGCGAGGCCGGCGGCCTTGTCCCGAAGCGCCGCCCCGCGGTGACGGCCGACGGCGTAGTACCCGATCCCGTGGCGCTCGCAGAGCTCGAGCGTCTGGGCAAAGTCGCGCGCGGTCACCTGCACCTCGTGACCCTGTTCCTGCAGGCGACGGATCACCGGCGCGAGCACGAGCACGTGCGGCGAGTTGGTGAGATCGACCCAGATCCTCATGTCCTCACACGGATGCCCGCGCGTCCTCCTGCGCTCAGGCCGCGGCGAGCGCCGCGACGACCTCATCGGCCTGCGCGCGCGTGAACACCGGGCTGATCGGGAGGGCCAGGCCGGTCCGCGCGAGCTCGTCGGTGACCGGCAGCTCGAGCGCGGCGCCCCCCCGCGCCGCATACGGGGCCATGGCCGGCTGGCGGTGCAGGGGCACGCGGTAGTACGCCCGGGCCTGGACGCCGGCGTCGTTCAGCCGCTGGAGCTTCGCGTCGGCGTCGGGGTGGGTGACGACGTAGAGGTGCCAGGCGGGGGTGGCGCCCAGCGGCGCGCCACCCAGCTCGACGTGAGCTCCGATGCCCGCGTCGAGGTAGGCCTGCACCCCGGCGCGGCGGCCGTCGCACCACGCGTCGAGGTGCGGCAGCAGCACGCGCAGGATCGCCGCCTGGATCTCGTCGAGGCGCGAGTTGTAGCCGACGTAGTCGAACGTCTGCTTGTCGCGCGAGCCGTGGAAGCGCAGCGCGCGGACGCGCTGCGCCAGCTCGGCGTCGTCGGTCGTGATGGCGCCGCCGTCGCCGAAGGCGCCGAGGTTCTTGGAGGGGTAGAAGGAGAACGTCGCGATGTCGCCGAGGGCGCCCGCCCTGACCCCGTCGAGGTCGGCTCCGAGCGCCTGCGCGGCGTCCTCGATCACCGGGAGCCCGAAGGCGGCGCGGATGGCCGGGATCTCGGCCGGCATCCCGAACAGGTCGACGGCGACGATCGCCCGCGTCCGCGGCGTCAGCGCGGGGCGAACGGTCTCGACCGTGATGTTGCGGGTGTCGCGGTCGACGTCGCAGAAGACGGGGATCGCCCCCATCGCCGCGATCGCCTCGGCGGTCGCGTAGAACGTGTAGGAGGGGAGGACGACCTCGTCGCCCGGCTCGATGCCGAGCGCCCGGGCGGCGATCGTGATCGCGTCGGTCCCGTTGCCGACGCCGATGGCGTGGTCGACCCCCACGTAGGCGGCGAGCTCGCGCTCGAAGGCCGCCACCTCCGGCCCGAGGATGAAGCGGCCGTCGCGGATCACCTCGCTCACGCGCTCGAGGATCGTCGGCCGCAGGTCGGCCAGCGGAGTGTCGGTGTCAAACAGAGGTACTGGCATGAGAGCGACCTTAGACGTACAGACAGTTGGGGTTGACAACCGTACACTCAGCGCCGTGCTCCTACATGCTTCGATCACGGCGCAGCTCGTGACATTCGCCACCAACGTCGTTCACGATCTCGGGTACGCCGGGGTGACCCTGATGATCGTCATGTCGCAGGTCGTCATCGTCCCCGGCACCGAGGCCACCATGATGTTCGCGGGCTTCAACGTCGATACCCACAACCTGACCCTGATCGGGATCATCATCGCGGGCGTGCTCGGCGACGTGATCGGCGCGAGCGTCTGCTACGCGATCGGGTACTTCGGGCTGCACGAGGTGCTCGCGCGGCCCGGGAGCCCGGTGCACATCGACGAGCGCAAGATCGAGCTCACCCACCGCTGGTTCGAGCGCTACGGCGCGCCCGTCGTCGCCGTCTCCCGTCTGATCCCCGTGTTCCGCTCGGCGCCGCCGTACGCGGCCGGCATCGCCCGGATGCCGTTCCCGCGCTTCGTCGCGATGGCGACACTCGGATCGGCGGTCTGGATCACCGGCTGGGGGCTCGTCGGCGACGCCGTCGGATCGCAGTGGACGCAGCTCAAGCACCACCTCGACTACGTCGACTACGCCGTCGTCGCGGTGGTCGTGCTCGCGCTCGCGTGGTGGGCGGTGCGCGTGCTGCGCAACCGGCGCGCGCAGGCGGCCTGACCGCGGCCACGCGCTCGATGAGTGCCCCGAGGGCCCGGGTCGGGCGCGCGCTCGCCCTGGGCCTGCTGCACGGGCCGGCCGAGCTGCTCCCGATCTCCTCCTCGGGCCACACCGAGCTCGTGCCGTGGCTGCTCGGGTGGGACGGGGTCTCGGCCGACCCTGAGGTGCGCAAGGCGTTCGAGGTCGCCCTGCACGCCGGGACCGCGGCGGCCCTGCTCGTGATGCTGCGCGGGGAGGTGGCCGAGGCGGTCCGCGACCTCACGGTGGATTCGGCCGCCGTGGTCGGCCTGTCGCTGCTGCCACCGGTGATCGTCGGCTTCGCGTTGGAGCGTCCGATCGAGCGCCACCTCGGCGGGCCGGCGACGGTCGCGGTGGGGTTGATCGGCGGAGCCCTCGCCCTGGCCTGGGCCGACCGCGAGCCCCAGGAGCGGACGTTCGACCAGGCGCGTCCCCGTGACGGCCTGTGGCTCGGGATCGCTCAGGCGTGCGCCCTCTTCCCCGGAGTCTCGCGCAACGGCGCCACGCTCACCGCGGCCCGGGCGCGCCGCTTCGCCCGCGTCGACGCGGAGCGGCTCTCACGGCACGTCGCGCTCCCGGTGATCGGCGGCGCCACGGCGCTGAAGTCGCTGCGGCTGTGGCAGCGCGGACTGCCGCCGGGCTCGGGCCCCGCGCTCGCCGTGGGCGTCGTCGCGTCGTTCGCCTCCACCCTGGGGGCCACACCGCTGCTCGAGCTGGTCGAGCGCGATCGTTCGCTGCTGCCGTTCGCCGCCTACCGGATCGGTCTCGGCTCGGCGGCGCTGCGGCGGCTGCGCCGCGCGCGGGCGACACGTGACGGCGACGTGTGAGAATGGACGCCTGAGCATGAGCGACGCGTACGCAGCCGCGGGAGTCGACACCCACCAGGCCGATCAGGGCGTGGCGGCGATCGTGAGCGTGCTGAAGACGATCGAGACGGGCCGCGGGTCGCTCAGCGTTCCGCTGCCGGGCCACTACGCGAGCGTGATGCGGTTGCCGGGGCCGCTCGCCCCGAACGTCGGCATCGCCCTGGCCACCGACAGCGTCGGCTCCAAGGTGATCGTGGCCGAGCAGACGGGACGCTTCGACACGATCGGGATCGACTGCGTCGCGATGAACGTCAACGACCTGATCTGCGTCGGCGCGACCCCGCTCGCGCTGCTCGACTACATCGCGGTCGAGCGCGCTGAACCGGCGATGCTCGAGGCGATCGGCCGCGGGCTCGCCGCCGGGGCGGCGGACGCCGGGGTCGAGATCCCCGGGGGCGAGGTCTGTCAGGTGCCCGAGGTGCTGCGCGGTCATCCCTCCCCGTACGGGTTCGATCTCGTCGGCTCCGCCTTCGGCGTCGTCGAGCTCGACCGCATCATCGACGGGTCCGGCGTCCGTCCGGGCGACGCAATGATCGGCCTGCCGGCCTCGGGGATCCACTCCAACGGGATGACGCTCGCCCGGCGGGCCCTGCTCGACGACGGGCAGCTCTCGCTCGAGCAGACGCCCGACCTCCTCGCCGGCCGCTCGGTGGCCGACGCGCTGCTCGAGCCGACGGTGATCTACGTCCGGGCGATCCTCGCCCTGCTCGCCAGCGAGATCGAGGTGCGTGGACTCGCCCACATCACCGGCGGGGGCCTGATGAACCTGCGCCGCATCGGCTCCGGCGTCGGCTACCGGATCACCGCGCCGCTGCCCTCTCCGCCGGTCTTCGAGCTGATCGCCGCCTTTGGCGAGATCCCCGCCGCCGAGATGTGGGAGGTCTTCAACATGGGCTGCGGCTTCGTCGCCATGGTGCCCGCCGAGCAGGCCGCGGAGGCGGTGGCGCTGCTGGCCGGCTTCCACCCGGGATCGGCCGTGATCGGCGAGATCACGGCGGAGGCGGGCGTGATCGAGGTGCCGGACGCACGGATCCGAGCCGACGCGGGGAGCGAGCGGCTCACGGCGTACTGAGCGCGCGCGGGCCAGGGTAGGTAACCCGCCGTATGGTCGTGGCCCCTCCCGACCGCGGCGCTTCGAGGTGACAGCCGGTTTGCCAGGACAGAGCTGCGGTGTTCCACAATAGGTCGATCAGATGAGCAGCCTGCTCGGAACGACCCTCAGCGGTCGCTACCGGCTGGAGTCGCGCATCGGCTCCGGCGGAATGTCGACCGTCTACCGCGCGCATGACGAGACGCTCGAGCGGTTCGTCGCGATCAAGCTGATGAATCGCGAGGTCGCCAGCGACTCCGATCAGCTCGAGCGCTTCCGCCGCGAGGCGCGGGCCGTCGCGCGGCTCTCGCACCCGAACATCGTGCACGTGATCGACGCCGGGGAGGACGAGGGCCGTCCGTACATCGTCCTCGAATACGTCGACGGGGAGACGCTGAAGGATCGGATCCGCCGCCTCGGGCGTCTCGACATCACGGAGGCGGTCGCCTACTGCGTGGAGATCGCCCGGGCGCTCGGCTGCGCCCACGCGCACCATGTGGTGCACCGCGACGTGAAGCCCCAGAACGTGCTGATCGACCCCGACGGGACGGCGAAGGTGACGGACTTCGGGATCGCGCGGACGCTCGAGGAGGAGGGGCTGACGGTGGACGGCCGGGTCCTCGGGACGACGGACTACGTCTCGCCCGAGCAGGCGCTCGGGCATCCGGTCACCGGCCAGTCCGACCTGTACTCGCTCGGGGTGGTGCTGTACGAGATGCTCACCGGCGAGCTGCCGTTCCGTGGGGAGACGCAGGTCGCGGTGGCGATGCGACACGTCCGCGAGCCGATGCCGGACGTGCGGGCGGCACGGCCCGAGGTCTCGGCGGCGCTCGCGGCGGTGATCGACCGCGCCACGGCCAAGGACCTCTCCGAGCGCTACGCCGACGACGCGGAGATGACGGCGGACCTCGAGGCGGCGCTCGCGCTCGAGGCCAACCGCGCCGGCGAGGCCGATGGGCAGGTCACGGCGGTGCTCGACGCGCTGCCCGCCGACACCCGCCGGCGCGTGCCGTTCAGCGTGCGCCACCGCCGCGCCGGCCGGACCCTGCTCGAGCTGGCCGTCGTGCTCGTGGTGGCCGGCGCCGTCGCCGCCGTCGTCCTCGCCGGAGGCGGCGGGCCGTCGCACCGTGGCCGGGGCGCCTCGGGCGGGACGACACCGGTGGCCGTGGCGCTCTGCTCGAGCCTCAGCTGCACGAACGCGTACAACCCGTACGGCCGCGGCGGCATCGCCCAGGAGAACGCGGAGGCCAAGCACGCGGTCGACGGCAACCCGCAGACCTCGTGGACGACGGACAACTATTACGGGGGCACGATCGACGGCAAGCCGGGGGTGGGGATCTACGTCTCCGGCCACGGCGAGGAGGCGGCCGTGAAGATGGTCGTCCGCACCATCACGCCCGGCTTCGACGCGCAGGTCTGGGCGACGACGCGCACCCCGGACGCCACGCGGTGGGGACCGAGTGACTGGCATCAGGTGGGCAGCGTGACCGGGGTCGGCCCCAACCAGGCGATCCCGTTGCACACCGCGGGACGGCGCTACCGCTACTACCTGCTCTGGGCCACGACGCTCCCGACCCACAGCCAGCACATCTCGATCAACGAGATCACCCTGTACCGGCCGTGAGGCCGCCGATCGGCGTCAGAACGCGTAGCCGCGCTGGCGCTCGAAGCGCTCGACGGCGAGCTCGACGAGGCGATCGAGGAGCTCCGGGTACGGGATGCCCGAGGCGGCGAAGAGCGCCCCGTAGACGCTCGTCGGGGTGAAGCCGGGCATCGTGTTCAGCTCGTTGACGAGCACCCGCTCGCCGTCGACGAAGAAGTCCGCCCGGGCGAGGCCGGCGCAGCCGGAGCGGGTGAACGCCTCCGCGGCGAGCTCGCGCACGCGCTCGAGCGCCGTCGGCGAGATGCGCGCCGGGACGACGAGCTCCATCGCCCCCGGCGTGTATTTCGCCGCGTAGTCGTACCAGCCCGCCTCGCCGGCGGCGAGGAGGATCTCCCCGGGCAGGGAGACGATCGGGTCGTCGTTGCCGAGCACCGAGCACTCGACCTCGATCCCGGTGGCCGCAGCCTCGACAATCACCAGCGGATCGTGGCGAAACGCCTCGGCGAGCGCGGCCCGGAGCTCCCCGGGGGCGAGGACGCGACCGATGCCGACCGAGGAGCCGAGCCGAGCCGGTTTGACGAACACCGGCAGCCCGAGCTCGGCGACCCGGCGCAGCACACGGGACTCGTCGAGCTCCCAGTCGCGCGCCGTCACGGCCCGGTAGTCGACCTGGGGGATGCCCGCGCCCGCCATCAGCTCCTTGAAGACGACCTTGTCCATGCAGGCGGCGCTGGCCAGCACGCCGGCGCCGACGTACGGCACCCCGAGCAGCTCGAGCAGGCCCTGGACCGTGCCGTCCTCACCGAACGGGCCGTGCAGCACCGGGAACACGACATCGATCTCGGGCCACCCGCGACCCGGGGTGAGGCTCAGCTCGGCCCCGCCACCGCGCCACACGCCGTCCCGGCCGATCTCGACCTCGAGCACCTCGTGGCCGCCCTCCCGCAGACCCGCGGCCACCGACGCTGCGGAGGCGAGTGAGATGTCGTGTTCGGAGGATCGGCCGCCGCCGAGCACCGCGATCCGGCGAGAGCGGCTCAAGTCGTCGTGGTCGGCGTCGTGGTGGTCGGCGTCGTGGTGGTGGACGCCGGTGGAGGCGTCGTCGGGATGGTCGGGATCGTCTGCGTGCCCGTGCCGTTGCGCGCGACCCCGACGTAGAGGTTGATGACGGTGCCCTTCTTGACCGTCATGTTCGACGTCGGGTACTGCTTCATCACCAGGCCGACCAGGTTCGGGTTGCGCGTCGGGTACTGGATCTGGTTGACGTTGAGGTTCAGGCCACTGAGCGTGTTGAGCGCGGCGCCCGGCGTCTCGCCGACCACGCGCGGCACCTTCACCGTGTCCGGGGCCTTCGCCACGACGAGGGTGATCGACCCGTTCCTGGGCAGCGGCTTCTGGGCGGCCGGATCCTGGCTGATGACCGTGTCCGGCTGCGCGGTCGTCGTCGTCTGGTAGCGGACGTTGAGCGGAGTCCCCTGGTTGGTGAACTGCGTGAGCGCGGCCTGCGCGTCACCCAGGGTGTCCCCGACGACGTAGGGCAGCGCCTCCCCGGTGCTGAGCAGGATGACGATCCCCGTTCCCTTCGACTCGCTCGCGCCGGCCCCGGGCTGCGTGCCGATCACCTGCCCCTGCGCGATGCTCGTCGAGGTCTGCCGGAGCACCCGCGAGACCTTGAGGCCGTTCTGCCGGATCTGCGCCTTGGCGGCGTCGAGCGTGAGCCCCTGGACGGTGGGGACGGTCGTGTCCCCCGGTCCGGTGGAGTACGTGAGCGTCACGGTCGAGCCGGCCTTGACGCGCGCGTTGCCGAGTGGGCTCTGGGCGATCACCTCGTTCACCGGGTAGTTGGAGGGCTGCGGGAAGGGGTTCGGCGTGAAGCCGGCGTTCTCGACCTGGTTGCGCGCCTGGGCGAGCTGGAGGAAGACGACGGGCGGGACCCGAACCTTCTGGGGACGGGTGAGCAGGTACGCCGCCACGCCGCCGCCGGCGAGCAGCAGCACGACGAGCAGACCGAGAATCCACGGCCAGACCGGCCGGCCGCGGTCGTAGCGCGGGTCCTCGTCGTAGCGATCGAGGCGGTCGCGTTCGTACGGAGGGGCGGCGCCCCCGTAGGCGCTCGCCGCCGCGGCCGGAAGGACGGTCGTCGCGGGGTAGCTCGCCGCCGGGACGACCGCCCCACCGGCGATCGCCTGCATGCTGGCGGTCACCTCGCCGGGCGCGGCGGCGAGCGCCTCGCGGACCTGCTCGAGGGCGAGGATGAACTGGTCGGCGTCGGCGGGGCGGTCACCGGGATCCTTGTTGAGGGCCCACAGCACGACCTGCTCGAGCGCCGAGGGAATCTCCGGGTTGATCTGGCTCGGCGGCACGGGCGCCTCGGAGACGTGCTTGAGCGCGATCGACACGGGAGACTCCCCGTCGAAGGGGACGCGCCCGGTCAGCATCTCGTAGAGCACGATGCCGATCGAGTAGAGGTCGCTCGGGGCACTCACCGCATGCCCCTGGGCCTGCTCGGGCGAGAGGTACTGGGCCGTCCCCATGATCGAGCCCGTCTCGGTCATGTCGGAGGCGCCCGCTCGGGCGATGCCGAAGTCGGTGACCTTGACGTGGTCGTTGTCGTCGACGATCACGTTGTGGGGCTTCAGGTCGCGGTGGATGACGCCCCGGCGATGGGCGAAGCGCGCGGCCTTCAACATCTGGACGGTGAGGTCGATCGCCCGGCCGGTCTCCAGCGGCGCCTCCTCGCGGATCAGGCGCTTCAGCGTGCGCCCCTCGAGGTACTCCATCGCGATGTAGTACGTGCCCTCGAAGCTGCCGCGGTCGAAGACGCTCACGACGTTCGGGTGCTGCAGCGACGCGGCCGCCTGCGCCTCGCGACGGAAGCGCTCGACGAACCCGGGATCCTCCGCGAAGCGGCGGTGCAGCAGCTTCAACGCGACCTGGCGGTCGAGCTGCTCGTCCTGGGCCAGGTAGACGTCGGCCATCCCCCCCGCTCCGAGCCGGTGCAGCACGCGGTAGCGCCCGTCGATGATCTGTCCGGACTCGAATTCGCTCATTGATGTTCCGCCAGGAGAGTCTTTATCACTTGTGCGGCGATCGGGGCGGCGTACGTCCCGCCGTAGCCGTTCGGGATGTCGGTGAGCTCGACCGCCACGGCGATCCTCGGGTCACTCTCCGGAAAGCCGACGAACCACGCGTCGTCGTACTCCACGCCGTTCCTGGTGTAGTCGGTGGCCGTACCCGTCTTGCCGCCGATGTTGAGCCCGCCGAGGTTGGCGGCCTGACCGGTTCCCTCCTCGACCACGTGGCGCATCATCTGCTGCAGCTCGATGGCGATCTGCGGTCTCATCACCTGGTCATACAGCTGCGGCCGGATCGTCTGCACGGTCTGACCCGCGCTGTTGATCACCCGGCTCGTGAGGCGCGGCTGCATCAACCGGCCGCGGTTGGCGATCGCCGAGACGACCATCGCCATCTGCAGCGGCGTCACCGCCAGGTTGGCCTGCCCGATCGAGGTGCGCCCCAGATCGACGCACGAGCTGGTGACCGGCAGCATCTCCGTCCGGCGGTTCCCGAAGCACGTGTGCGGCGAGAAGAACTCGCCGCTCGCCGCCATCTGGTTGGCGGGATAGTCGAGCGGAGGGATGGAGTAGAAGCCGTAGCGCTCCATGTACTGCTGCATCAGCCGGCCACCGACGTCCTGGCCGACCTGGGCGTAGATCGTGTTGATCGAGTAGGTGAGCGCCTCGGTGAGGGTCGTGCTCGGCGGATAGCTGACGTCGCCGTCGTTGTGCAGCGGTTGACCGGACACCATCAGCGGCGAGGGTCCCGCGAGCGTCGAGTTGGGCGTGAACTTGCCGCTGTTCATCGCCGCGGTGGTGGTGACCAGCTTGAAGGTCGAGCCGGGGGGGTACCGGCCCTGGGTGGCGTCGAAGAACTGGCTGCAGCCGGGGGGCTGGCAGCCACTCAGGTGCTGGTCGTCGTAGGTGGGCAACGAGAAGAGCACCTTCACCGCGCCGGTCTGGGGCACGATGGCAACCACCGAGCCCGAGAGCGCATGGTCGCGCGTGATGGCCGCCTGGAGCAGCTGACGGGCGAGCGACTGGGCCTTCGGGTCGAGCGTCGTGTAGACGTCGTCACCCACCGTGGGCACGCCGTTGAAGGAGCCGAACAGGTTCGTGAGCGGGTTCTGCAGGCCCTTCAGCGCCGCCGTCCGGGCGAGCTCGAGCCCCGCGTAGCGACCCGACCCCGGGTAGTAGTAGCCGATCGTCTGCGCGAACAGCGAGCGCTGGGGGTAGATCCGCCGCCACAGACCGTCGCTGGCCCGCACCGACCGGGCGAGCACCTCGCCGTTGTCCGCCAGGATCGCCCCGCGCTTGACCTTCTCCGAGGCGAAGAAGGCGAGCTTGTTCAGCGGGTTGTGATCGAGCGCGGTGGCGCCGAACACGGTCCAGCGCGAGGTCCAGACGACGAGGACCGTGAAGAGCAGGATCACCACGGCGAACAGGCGGACGATCGCGCGGTTCATCGCGGCAGGCCCCGGCTCACGCCGCGGGGGTGGGGCGGCGGGCCCGATCGGAGATGAGCAGCAGCAGCGCGACGAGCACCGAGTTGGCGAGGATCGACGAGCCGCCGTAGGAGACGAAGGGCAGCGGCACGCCCGTGAGCGGGATCACGCGGGTGACCCCGCCGACGATCACGAACACCTGGATGGCGACGACCGAGGACAGGCCGACGGCGAGCAGCTTCGAGAACGAGTCGCGGGCGAGCATCGCCGTCTTGAAGCCGCGGGCCACGAACAACACGTAGACGACGAGCAGGCCGGCCGCGCCGAAGAGGCCGAGCTCGCTGGTGATGATCGAGTAGATCATGTCGGTGTCCGGGACCGGGATGAACAGGTAGTTCGAGCCGGGGACGGTGATCAGGGAGTGTCCGAAGCCCTGGCCGAACAGCCCGCCCGCGGCCATCGCGAACTGCGCGTTGGCGAGCTGGTAGGAGCCGCCGAAGACCCCGTACAGCTTGGGGTCGAACGGGTGCAGCCAGTCCTGCACGCGCGCGTTGATGTGCGGAATGTGCGTGCCCAGGTACCAGGCGCCGCCGGCGAAGGCGAGCATCCCCACGATGACGAAGGAGATCCGATCGGTGGCCACGTAGAGGATCGCGAGCAGGCCGCCGTAGAACATCAGCGACGAGCCGATGTCATGCAGGAGGATGAGCGCCAGCATCGCCGCGCCCCAGAGGACGAGCAGCGGCCCGAGGTGCTTGAGCGGGGGCACGCGGTAGCCCAGGATCCGGCGCCCGGAGGCGAGCGCCTGCCGGTGGTCCCGCAGGTAGGAGGCGAGGAAGATCACGAGGCCGACCTTCCCGAACTCGGTCGGCTGGAAGGAGATCCCCGGCAGGTGGATCGCCAGGTACGCGCCGTTGACCTGCTCGCCGAGGTGCGGGACCCGCGGCAGCACGAGCAGCACCAGCGAGCCGATCATGATCAGGTAGCGGTAGTTCTCGAGCTTGCGGTAGTCCCGGAAGAGGAGCACGGTGCCGGCGAACAGGACCAGCCCGAAGACGAACCACTGCGCCTGCAGGCGGGCCACCGTGGCCCCGTCGATGCGGTAGACCATGACGATCCCGAAGCAGGCGAGCACCGCCACGAGCGGGAAGATGAACGGGTCGGCGTGCGGCAGGGTGATGCGCACGAAGATGTGCCCGGCCAGGCAGAGCCCGAGGAAGATCGCGCCGTAGACCAGCGAGACCGTCGAGAGCTGGTTGGACCGCTGGATGTAGACGGCGGCGAAGCCCGCGGAGAGGAGCAGCGCCGCCGGGATGAGGCCGAACAGCTCCCAGTTCCGCGCCCTCATCGCGAGATCTGGCCCAGCTCGAGGGCGTTGATCATGCTGATCGCGTTGCCCTGGTCGCGCATCGCATGGTTCAGCCAGGTCGCGCGGCGGTCCACAGGGATCGTGGCGGCCGGCACCCCCGAGACGTAGAACGTCTCATACAGCGGGATCCCGAACGGCAGCACGTACGGGAATCCGCGGTACACGACGACCGTGCCCTGGTGGTCGGTGCCGAGGAAGTAGAGCTGGCGGCTGGCCAGGTATCCGCCCGCTCCGACGAGCGCGAGCACGACGAACAGCGCGGTGAGGGCTGCGACCGTCTTGCCGAGCAGGCCGAAATGCCGCTCGCGGGGCGCCGGCTGGACGAACCCGGGCGGCATGTGGGGCCGGTAGCCCTGCACCCGCGCCCGTCGCACCGTGGGTCGGCCGCCCGGCGCGGGAGCGCCCCGCACGACCGGCGGCGCGCCGGCCGGGGCGATGATGGTGGGCTGGTCGAGCGCCTCGGCGGCCTCGCCCGCGACCTCGACGCGGAAGAGGACGACGGTGATGTTGTCGCGGCCGCCCGCGTCGTTGGCCTCCGCGATCAGCCGATCCCCGGCCTCGCCGAGACTCGCCGACTCCACCAGGATCTGTTGCACCTGCGGCTCGCTCAGCATCGAGGTGAGCCCGTCGCTGCAGAGCAGGACGACGTCCCCGGGGCGCAGCGGATAGGTCCAGGTGTCGATCTCGACGATCGGCTCGATGCCGAGCGCGCGGGTGATCACCGAGCGCTGCGGGTGATCGAGCGCCTCCTCCTCGGTCAGCTTGCCGCCGCGCACGAGCTCCTCGACGAGCGAGTGATCCTCCGTCAGTCGGGTGAGCTCACCGTCCCGCAGGAGGTAGCCGCGGCTGTCGCCGACGTGCGCGAGGACGACGGCATCCTCGTCGAGGTAGGCCGCCGTCACCGTCGTCCCCATCCCGGCGCTGGCGGCGTCGGTGTGGGAGCGGGCGTGGATGTCGCGGTTGGCCCGCTGCACCACGATCGAGAGGCGCTCCTCCGGTGTGCCGTCGGACGGCAGGCCCTCGCTGAAGGCCTGAACGACCATCTGCGAGGCGACCTCGCCGGCCTGGGCTCCCCCCATCCCGTCGGCGACGACGAAGACGGGCGCGCTCGCGTAGCTGGAATCCTCGTTGCCGCGGCGCTGACGGCCGACATCGGTGCGCACGGTGGTATCGACGGCCCGAAGCATGGTCACTGGTAGTAGGTGAACTCGGAGTCGCCGATGCGGATGCGGTCGCCGTCGTGCAGGGGCTGGGGCCCGGCGACGACCTCCCCGTTGAGATAGGTGCCGTTGGTCGAACCGAGGTCCTCGAGCACCACGACCCGGCCCTGCCGGGTGATCTGCGCGTGCCGGGAGGAGGCGAAGGCATCCTCGAGCTTCAGCTCGACGTTGCCACGGCCCAGCGTGACGGGCTCCATCAGGTCGTAGGCGACGCCGGGCTCGTGTCCGGGGGCATGGTCGACCACGAGCCGCGGCTCGAAGTCGCCCTCGAGCATCGCGAGCGGGTCGACCGTCTGATGGATGCTCGTCGCCTCACCGACGGGCGGACCGTCCTGGCGCCGGCCGCCGAAGCCGCGGCGCAGGTCAAAGAGCGTGCTGAACGCGACCCACATGAGGAACAGGTAGAGGACGATCAGGAACCCGAACTTGAGTCCGACGGAGACTGGCTGCAGCATCTGCGGTGGGGACCGGAGTTACTCGAGCTCGAAGGTGATCAGGGACGATCCGACCTCGATCTCGTCGCCCGCCTGCACAACCTCGGGAGCGGCGATCACCCGGCCGTTCAGGCGCGTGCCGTTCGTGGAGCCCAGATCGGAGATCACCCACGCCGCGCCCCGCGGGCGCAGCTCGGCGTGGCGCCGGGAGACGTTGGCGTCGTCGATCACGATCTCACACTCGCGACTGCGTCCGAGCGTCGCACCGCGCGGCGCGACCATCAGGCGACGGCCCCCGTAGATCAGGACGGCGCGCTGGGTTCGGGCGGCGGGCGGCGGCTCGAGCGGCTCGGCGAGACGCTGAGCGGCGCTGAACACCATCGTGCGGCCCACCGGCTCGGGCTCCGGCGCGGGCGCGCGAGGCGGCTCCGGCTCCGGCTCCTCCTCCGGCGTCACCACCGCCGTCTCGATCCCGAACTCCCCCAGCCGCAGGCGGCTGTCGGTCTCGAACTCGATCACCGGTCGGGAGAGGAGCGCGAAGCGCTCGCGACGGGCGTGCTCGAGCAGGTAACCGGCGAGCTCGTCGGCGAGCGCGTCCTCATAGCTCGCGAAGCGGTCTCGGTCATGCGGCGAGAGGTAGACCCGGTATTCGTTCGGCACGTAGGTGCGCGCGAGCGTCCCGTACTGATGCTCCTCCATCTCGCGCGCAAGCTTGCGCGCGATCTCGACGGGTCGCACCTCGGAGCGGAAGACACGGCTGAACGTGCCCTCGACCACTCCGGCGATCATGTTCTCGAGACTCTTGAGGACGGGCATCTGGTTTGGCAGGCCGGTTTCGGTCGTTGACGGAGATCCTGCGTGTCCAACCCCTCATGCTACGAGACGCCGCTATGGATACCCGTCGCGCGGCGCGTTTCATCAATGAGATCGAGGATCGGGCGCCACGCCACGATCACGAACCCGACGAGCGCACCGGGGAGCTCACCGACGGGGGGGCGCAGCCCGACCGCCTGCACCCCGACGACCAGCCCGACCGACCACGCCACGCAGAGGAACAGATGCAGCAGCGGGAGGCGCGAGAACCGGAGCAGAGGTTGGAGCACGGCCGCGGCCGCCCACACCCCGACCACCGCCAGTTCGAGCGCGTGGTGCGGCGGGATCCGCTGCGGCGACCAGTAGAGGTCATGGTGGGTCGCGCGGCCGACGCCGACGAGGACGCAGAGGCCGAGCGCGGCGAACAGCGCCCGCTGCCACCAGCGGTGGCCGACCGCGGCCACGACGGCGGGAACCGCGGCCGCCAGGGACACGGCGCCGAGGGCGACGGCCGTGACGAGCGAGCCGAGCAGGGGCACGACCAGGGCGACGATCGCCGTGACGAGCGCGGCGAGGGCCGGGGGGACCGGCGCGTGGCGCCAGAGGTGGGAGGTGAGCCAGACGGTGCCGAGCGCGGCGCCGGCCGCGTTGGCCGCGCGCGGGAGCCATCCGCCCGCGAGCGCTCCGGCCGTGATGCCGGCCAGCGGGCCGGCATCACCGGGGTCATCGCGCTGCGAGGGCACGGCGCCGAACAGCCGCAGCGCCGGGGTGGCCGCCGGCGCTCGCCAGGTCGCATCGAACCGGTCGTCGTCCCAGCCGTCCTCGTCCAGCTGACCGTGCCGGCCCGGGGCGACGACGCCGGGCGTGTCGTCGGCCTCGTCGAGGGAGTGCAGCAGCGTCGCCCGCAGGTCGAGCACACCGCCGCGGTCGTGGGCCCGCGCCGAGAGGGCGAGGTCGATGCCGGCCGCGAGTCGCCGGCTGAGGTCGCGGCGTTGGCGGCGGAGCGGAGGCACAAAGGTCGTGGTGCGGCGGCGGCGACGACCCTCGAGCTGAGGATTGACCCCGGTGAGCGCCTCGTAGAGGACGAGCGCCAGCGAATAGAGATCGGCCTCCGGGCCGACCTCGCGCCCGTCGGCCTGCTCGGGAGCCATGTAGGCCGCGGTGCCGACGACGTCCCCCGTGCGGGTCAGCGTGGCGCCGCCGATCACGTGGGCGACGCCGAAGTCGGTGAGCTTGGCCCGGTCGCCGGACCCGGCGCTGCGGCTCGGCACGAGGATGTTGGAGGGCTTGACGTCACGGTGGATGACGCCCTGGCGATGGGCGTGGGCGAGGGCATCGCAGAGTGCCACGCCGATCTCGAGGATCTCGCGGTCCGAGAGTCGGCCCCGTTCGAGCAGCGCGTCGAGCGTTCGCCCGCGCACCAGCTCGGAGACGAGGTAGGCGCCCTCGTCATCCACCGCCGCCTCGTACAGCGTGACGATCGCCGGGTGCTGGAGGCGGGCGGCCGCCCGAGCCTCGCGCTCGAAGCGGGCGGGGATCACCCGCTCGCGGGGGAGGATCTTGATCGCCACGTCGCGGTCGAGCCGCTCGTCCCGCGCGGACCACACCGTGCCGAAGGCGCCGCTGCCGAGGCGCTTGGTGAGGCGGTAGCGGTCCAGCACGATCGCCGCCTCCTCCGGGTCCGCGGCGTCGCGCCGCGTCGGCAGCGCGCGGGTCAGATCCTCTCCGGCGTCCCGGGCGTGCCGGCGGGTGTCCGCGCGCGAGGCGCTGAGCGCCATCGGCTCCTCGCCGAGGGCGTTGGTCGGAAGCTGGCTCGCTCTCACGTGTGAATGGTTGTTCGGGTCCTCCGAGCGCGTCCCTGCGCGGCAGGCGCGAGACGTCTCGCATGCATAGGCGCTTGCGAAGTTGCCCTGGCCATGGGATAGCCGCTATTACTGGTTCCCGCCTAAACGACCCCGCAAGGAGCCGGAACACCTCTTGTCGTTCTTCGACGTCGTCGACGAGCCGCCGCCCCGCCCGGCCTCACGACGCCCACCCAGCTCGGGTCGCCCACCTCGGGCGGGCGCGCGTCGCGCCGCGGGCGGGACCGGTCGGCCGCCCCGCGGCCCGCATCAGCAGGAGGTGCAGACACGCCGGCTCATCGCCGCCGGCGCGGTGGTCGTGATCGTGATCGCGATGGCGCTGCTCATCCACAGCTGCAGCGCGAGCGCGACGACCGACGCGCTGAAGAACTACAACGCGGCGGCGTACCAGCTGGCCAGCGGCTCGACCGCGAACGCCCGGCGGGCCCTGCGGGACCTCGCCAGCGGGAAGCTCAACTCGATCACGCAGGACCTGACCGGGATCGAGCAGAACGCGCGGGCCGACCTCGCCCACGCGCAACGGCTGCAGGTTCCGAGCCAGATGGGGGCCGCCCAGTCCTCGCTGGTCAACGTGCTCTCGCTCCGCCAGCGGGGCCTGCTGCTGATCGCCAACTACGCGCAGCAGGCGGCGAGCAAGGCGACGAGCAAGAACGCGATCTACGAGATCTCGCTCGGCACCTCCCTGCTCTACGCCTCCGACGTGCTCTACAAGACGTTCACCGGACCGGACCTCGCCAGCGCGCTGCACCACGCCGGGATCCCGGTCGGCGGCGGCTCCGGCCAGCCCATCTACGGGGGCCAGATCGTGCCGGACCTCGGCTGGCTGAACACCACCTGGATCGCCGACAAGATCGGGGCGCAACTCTCGACGGCTCAGGCGAACATCAACAACGAGCAGCCGAACCTCCAGCACGGTGACGCGCTCACCTCCGTCAACGTGGCCGGGGTCACGCTCAGCCCGACCGGGAACAACAACGTCGTCGCGTCGCTGGCCGGGAACTGGGCTCTCGGGGTGATCAACACGGGACAGACGCCGGAGAACGATGTCGGCTGCTCGGTGACGATTCGCGGCACCGGCATCCACGCCAGCTCGATGATCCCGACGATCCCCACGGGCGGCACGGCCACCTGCACGGTCGTGCTCCCGACCCGCCCGCCGACCGGGGCGCCGTACACCGTGGTGGCGAAGGTGGACAAGGTCCCCCTCGAGAAGAACCTCTCCAACAACACCTACTCCTACACGGTCACGTTCAGCTGACCCGGTCGGCGGGCGACGACTTATATTGCCCCTATGGACAACCTCAGCACGACAGCTGGGATCGTGGCGATGGCCTCAGGCGCCGTCGCCCTGGTCGCTGTCGGTTGGTCGATCGGGCTGACGGTGGCGCTGCGCCGGCTGAGGTCCGCCCAACGCGCGGTGCTCGGCGAGGGCGAACGCGACCTCGTGGCGCACGCGGCGCACCTGCAATCGTCGTTCGAGTCGCTCGCGCAGTACGTCGAGGACTTCGGCACGCGGCTCGACCGTCGGATGGACCATGCCGAGCACCGTCTCGACGGGGTCATCGCGCATCGCGCGCTCGTGCGCTACGACGCCTACGGCGAGATGTCCGGGCGGCAGTCGACCTCGATCGCGCTGCTCGACGCCCGGCACTCCGGCATCGTCCTGTCCTCGATCCACCATCGTGACACCGCCCGTCTGTACGCCAAGCAGATCCGACAGGGGCAACCGGAGGTCGAGCTCTCGCCGGAGGAGAACGAGGCCGTTCGGCTGGCGCTCGAGACGGGAGCCGTGGCCGGCGGCGACCACCCCACGGCCGGCGCGAGCTGACCGCCATGCGGGTCGGGTACCTCGGTCCCGAGGGAACGTTCAGCCAGGCGGCCGCGCTCAGCGCGCCAGCGTCGGGGGAGCTTGAGCTGCTGCCGCAGGAGACCATCCACGACACGGTCCTCGCGGTGCGCGATGGCCGGGTCGACCGGGCCGTCGTCCCGATCGAGAACTCGCTCGAGGGGTCGGTGAACATCACCCTCGACGCGCTCGTGTTCGACGCCGAGGGCGTGCGCATCATCGGCGAGACGGTGCTCGGGGTGCAGCAGTGCCTGATCGCGCAGGAGCCCCTGCCCTTCGCGGAGATCGAGGTGGTCATCTCGCATCCCCAGGCGACGGCGCAGTGCCGGGAGTTCCTCCGCGCCAACCTGCCCGCGGCACGGGTGATGACGGCGAGCTCGACGGCCGAGGCGGTGCGGCTCGTGACCGAGCGGATCCGGCACCGGTGGGCGGCGATCGGCACGGCGCTGGCGGCCGAGCTCTATCACTGCGTCGTACTCGAGGCGGGGATCGAGGACGTCCCCGGCAACGAGACCCGCTTCGTCTGGCTCGCCCCGGAGGGGACCGCGCCGGGCGTCCCCGGACACCGGGCGAGGGCCGACGCGACCTGGAAGACGGCGATCGTCTTCTGGGGTGAGGGCACCGAGTCGCCCGGATGGCTCGTGAGCTGCCTGTCGGAGCTCGCCTTCCGCGGAGTCAACCTGACCCGGATCGAGTCCCGGCCCCTGCGGGAGGGCCTCGGCCGCTACATGTTCTTCGCCGACCTCGACGGACGCGAGAGCGATCCGGCGGTGGTCGATGCGCTCGCCGGGCTGCGCACGCGGGTGAACGTGCTGCGCGTGCTCGGCTCGTTTCCGACCGCCGCCTGAGCGCGGGGTGAGGCGGGTTCGCCCGCGCCCGGCTTCACCGATCCGTGACCGGCCGCGTCCGGAGGCCCGATAAACTATGCGCTGCGATGGGCTCTCCCATACCTGTCCCGCCCCGGTCCGCGTCGCCCTCCGAGCACCACCGACGCGGACCTGATGGTGGCCGGGTGCTCGTCCTCAACGCGACGTACGAACCGATCAATGTCTGCACGGTTCGCCGCGCCGTCGTGCTGCTGCTGAAGGAGAAGGCGGAGGTCGTCGAGGAGACGGAGCGGCAACTGCACTCCGCGAACTCGACGCTCACGCGCCCCGCCGTGATCCGGCTCGTCAGCTACGTCCGGGTTCCCCGTGACACGCATCGCCGGAAGATCACCCGGCGCGCCGTGTTCGCCCGCGACGACTGGACCTGCCAGTACTGCGGCTCACGGCAGCAGCTCACCGTCGACCATGTCGTGCCGCGTTCCAAGGGTGGGGGATCGACGTGGGACAACATCGTCGCCGCCTGCGCGCCGTGCAACCGGCGCAAGGGGGACTCCCTGCCCCGGCAGGCGGGCATGGTCCTCGCGCGTCAGCCGCGCACACCGAATCCGGACATCTTCATCCAGGTCGCCAGCCCACGGATCCCGGCGACATGGAAGCAGTACCTGCAGAGCACCTCGACGGATGCGATCGCCGCCTGAGCGGCGGTCCGCAGCGATTGACCCGAGTCACCGAACGGTCGAGGTTCGCCGCCGCGCGTTGTAAGGTGTAGATCACCAGAGAAAGGAGGTGGTCCACCTGTCTGACAGTACTTGCGGGACCCTGGAGGTGTCCGGCCGCTAGGTCGGATGGCTGACCGCCCTTTGGCGGAGTCCCAACCGTGACACCACTGTTCTGGTGCCGAGATTGGTCCCTTCGGCGACGGATGTGCCAGAGCAGCGATGCCAGCCAAGCAGTGACGAAGGGCGCCGCGTCGACGGCGCCCTTCGTGCGTCCGAGGGGAGGTTCTGGGGCCGCGGGACGAACTCGAGTCGCGCGGGACGAACTCGAGCTGCGCGGGCGGGGTGTCCCCCGGTGACCGGCTGAGCGCCGGCTCAGCCCCGGGCGGCCGGCTCAGCGCGGAAACGGCCGGCGGCCGGCCTGGCACGGCGGTAGGCTGAGCGCATGTGTCGAAACATCCGCACCCTCCACAACTTCGATCCGCCGGCGACGAGCGACGAGATCGCGGCGGCGGCGCTCCAGTACGTGCGCAAGATCAGCGGGTTCACGAAGCCGTCGAAGGCGAACGAGGAGGCGTTCCACCGCGCCGTCCGGGAGATCGCGCACATCTCGGCGCACCTGCTCGAGGACCTGGAGACCAGCGCGCCGCCGAAGAACCGTGAGGTCGAGGCGGCGAAGGCGCGGGCCCGGTCGGCCCAGCGCTTCGCCGCCTGAGCGCTACTCGTCCTCGTCGAGGTCCGTCTCGTCGGCGTCGGCGTCCTCCGGCGGCTCATCGCCGAGGTCGTCCGGGTCTGCGACCGCGATGACCCCGTCCGCGGCGTCGACGCCCAGATCATCGACCTCGACATCGGGCTGCTGCGTGGCGCCGGCGACGTCAACCTCGGTGCCCGACTCGCTCTCGACGACGAGCGCGATCGCGCTCACCTGGTCGTCGTCGCGGATGTTCATGACGCGGACCCCCTGCGACGCGCGGCCGTAGCGGCTGATGCCGCGGACCGAGGTGCGCTGGACCATGCCGTTCTGGGAGATGAAGACGAGCTCCTGGTGCTCGCGGACCACGAGGGCCCCGGCCAGCGCCCCCTTGTTCTCGGTGAGCTGGATCGTCTTGACGCCCATCGTGTCGCGGTTCTTGGCGGGGTATTCCGAGATCAACGTGCGCTTCCCGTAGCCGTTCTCGGTGACCACGAGGAGCTCCTGGTCGTCCCGCGCGACGTCCATGGCCAGGACGGCGTTGCCGGGTTGGCTCACGTTCATGCCGCGCACGCCGGAGGTGTCGCGCCCCATGGCGCGAACCTTGTCCTCGCTGAAGCGAGCGGCCTGGCCGGAGCGCGAGACCATGATGATGTCGTCCTCGCCGCTCGTCTTGCGCACGGCGATCAGCTCGTCGTCGTCGCGGATGTTGATCGCGATGATGCCGTCGGCCTTGATCGGCGTGTTGTAGGCGAGGAACTCCGTCTTCTTGATGATGCCGTTGCGCGTGGCGAAGACGAGGTACTTGCCCTCGGTGAAGTCGCGCGTGTTCAGCACCGACTGCACCCGCTCGCCCTCGCGCAGGGGGAGCAGGTTGACGAGCGCCCGCCCGCGCGCCGTGCGGGACTGCTCGGGGAGGTCATAGACCTTCGTCCGGTAGACCTTCCCGCGGTTGGTGAAGAAGAGCAGGAAGTCATGCGTCGAGGTCACGAACAGGTGCTCGATGTAGTCCTCGTCCTTCATGTCCATCCCGGTGACGCCGACCCCGCCGCGGCGCTGCTGGCGATAGGTGGAGAGCGGGAGCGACTTGATGTAACCCGAGTGGGTGATCGAGATGACCATCTGCTGGTCCGCGATCAGGTCCTCGATGTCGATCTCACCCTCGGCGTAGGTGACCTCGGTGCGACGCTCGTCACCGTAGGTGGCGGCGATCTCGGTCAGCTCCTCCTTGATCAGGCCGTACACCTTGCTCTCGTCGCCGAGGATCTCACGCAGCTCCTTGATCCGCTCGGTGAGGTCGGTGTGCTCCTGCTTGATCTTGTCGGCCTCCAGCGCGGTCAGGCGGCGCAGCGTCAGCTGCAGGATCGCCTCGGCCTGCACGACGGTGAGCGAGAACCGCTCGACGAGCCCGATCCTGGCCTCCTCCGGGTCGCGGGAGGCCCGGATCAGCGCGATGACCTCGTCGAGGTTGTCCTGCGCGATGAGCAGTCCCTCGAGGATGTGGGCGCGCTCCTCGGCGCGGCGCAGCTCGTACTTCGTCCGCCGGACGACGACCTCGCGCTGATGGTCGACGTAGTGGCCGAGGACCTCACGCAGGGAGAGCGTGCGGGGCACGTTGTCGACGAGCGCGACCATGTTGACCCCGAACGTCGTCTGCAGGGGCGTGTGCTTGTACAGCTTGTTCAGCACGACCTTGGGGATCGCGTCGCGCTTCAACTCGATCACGATGCGCATCCCGCGCCGGTCGGACTCGTCGCGCAGATCGGTGATCTCCGGGATCTTCTTCTCGGCGACGAGGTCCTTGATCTTCAGCAGCAGGCCGCCGTCGCCACCCTTGCGCACCTGGTAGGGGAGCTCGGTGACGATGATCGCCTCCTTGCCCTGCCCGATCGGCTCGATGTGGGCCTTGCCCTGCACGCGCACGCGACCCCGACCGGTCATGTAGGCGTCGCGGATGCCGTCGCGGCCGAGGATCGTGCCGGCCGTCGGGAAATCGGGGCCCTTGATGTACTTCATCAGGCCCTCGACATCGATGTCGGGGTCGTCGATGTAGGCGATCGTCGCGGCGACGACCTCGCGCAGGTTGTGCGGCGGGATGTTCGTCGCCATGCCGACGGCGATGCCCGAGCTGCCGTTGACAAGCAGGTTCGGGAAGCGGGAGGGCAGGACGACCGGCTCACGGGTGCCGCCGTCGTAGGTGGGGACGAAGTCGACCGTGTCCTGGTCGATGTCGCGCAGCATCTCCGAGGCGAGCTTGTCGAGCCGGGCCTCGGTGTAGCGCATCGCCGCCGCCGGCCAGCCGTCGACGTTACCGAAGTTCCCGTGCCCGTCGACGAGCGTGTAGCGCATCGAGAAGTCCTGCGCGAGGCGCACGAGCGTGTCGTAGATCGCGCTGTCCCCGTGGGGGTGGTACTTGCCCATCACCTCGCCGACGATCTGCGCGCACTTCACGTGCTTGCGGTCGGGCCGCAGGCCCATCTCGTTCATGACGTGCAGGACGCGCCGATGGACCGGCTTCAGGCCGTCGCGCACGTCCGGCAGAGCGCGCCCGACGATGACGGACATGGCGTAGTCGAGATACGCCGAGCGCATCTCCTCCTCGAGCCCGCGCGGCTCGATGTTGCCGCCACCGAGGGTGTCAATCGTGGCCATCTGCTTCCTTCCTGCGCGGTCCCGCCGCGGTCCGTTGCCTCATCACACGTCCAGGTTGCTGACGAGGCGGGCGTTCTCCTCGATGAATTGCCGGCGAGGCTCGACCTGGTCTCCCATCAGCATCGAGAACACGCGGTCGGCGGCGCTCGCGTCCTCCATGGTCACCTGCACGAGCGTGCGCGAGGCCGGATCCATCGTCGTCTCGCGGAGCTCCTCGGGGTCCATCTCGCCGAGCCCCTTGAAGCGGTAGTAATCGACGCCGCGCTGGGCCACATCGAGGATCGCCTCGCGGAGCTCCTCGAACGAATGAGCCTCCGCCGAACGGTCGCCGAGTGAGATCTGGAACGGCGGCTCGCCCGCGAGCGCGGCAAGCTCGTCATGGACGTGGGCGAGCCGGCTGTACTCGTTCGCGTCGAGCGCCGCGCGCCGGACCCGGTGCGTCGTGGCCAATCCGGTCTTCACCTCGATCGTCTTGACGACGACCTCGAACGGATCCTCGGAGATGAGCTCGGTCGTGTAGGCGTGGCCGTTCGGCGAGCCGTGGGCGGCCAGGTGCGTCCGCAGGGCGTCGACCGTCGTGACCCGGCCCTCGAGCAGGCGCGCCTGCTGCATGAACGACACGACGCCGTGGCCATGCGCGGTGCGCAGCGCCGTGGCCCACCCCTGGTACTGCTTCAGCAGCCGGGAGAAGCGCTGCCAGCGGGCGTCGGTGAGCTTGAACTGCTCCCCGGCGTGGTTGGTCACGGTGATCTTCTCGAACTTGTCCCCGAGCAGGATCTCCTCGAGCTCGGACTCCCGTTCGATGTAGCGATGCTTCTGCCCACGGGTGAGTCGGTACAGCGGCGGCTTGGCGATGTACACGTACCCGGCCTCGATCAGCGGCTGCATCTCGCGGAAGAGCAGGGTCAGCGCGAGCGTGCGGATGTGCGCCCCGTCGACGTCGGCGTCGGTGAGCAGGACGATCTTGTGGTAGCGCGCGCGCTCGATGTCGAACTCGTCGCGCACCCCCGTCCCGATCGCGGTGATCAGGGCCTGGATCTCCGTGTTGCCGAGCACCTTGTCGATCCGGCTCTTCTCGACGTTCAGGATCTTCCCGCGCAGCGGCAGGATCGCCTGGGTGTTGCGGTCCCGGGCGTCGACCGCCGACCCGCCCGCGGAATCCCCCTCGACCACGAAGAGCTCGGCGAGTGAGGGATCCTTGACGGAGCAGTCGGCGAGCTTGCCGGGCAGCGTCGAGTTCTCAAGCGCGGACTTGCGCCGGGTGAGGTCCCTCGCCTTGCGGGCCGCCGCGCGGGCGTGCGCGGCCGAGACCGCCTTGCGGATCACGCGCCGCGCGTCCTGCGGGTTCTCCTCGAGCCACTCGGCGAGGCGGGCGTTGACGATCGACTGCACGAAGCCGGCCATGCCCGGGTTACCGAGCTTCGTCTTCGTCTGGCCCTCGAACTGCGGCTCGGAGAGCTTGGCGGAGATCACCGCCGTCAGACCCTCGCGGACGTCCTCGCCGCTCAGGTTGTCGTCCTTCTCCTTCAACTCGCCGACATCGCGCGCGTACTTGTTGATCACGCCGGTGAGGGCGGAACGGAAGCCGCTGAGGTGTGAGCCCCCCTCGTGCGTGTTGATGTTGTTGGCGAAGGAGAACACGGACTCCTGGTAGGAGCCGTTCCACTGCATGGCCACCTCGACCGAGCCCTCGTCGGACTCGCCCTCGAAGCTGATCACCTTGGTGTGGATCGGTTCCTTGTTCTCATTGAGATAGGCGACGAAGTCGGTGATCCCGCCCTCATAGTGGAAGGCGGCGTGGGCGCCGTCGCCCCGCTCGTCGGTGATCGAGATGCGCAGATCCCTGGTCAGGAACGCGGTCTCGCGGAGGCGTTCCTCGAGCACCTTGAAGTCGAACTCGAGCGTCTCGAAGATGTCGGCGTCGGGAAGGAACGTGATGGTCGTGCCGTGCTCGTCGGTCGGCTCGCCGCGTTGGATCGGCCCAAGGGGGGTGCCGCGCTCGTAGGACTGGGTCCACACGTAGCCGTCGCGGCGAACGACGGCGTCGAGTCGCTCGGACAGCGCGTTGACGACGGAGACGCCGACGCCGTGCAGGCCGCCCGACACCTTGTAGCCACCACCCTCGCCGAACTTGCCGCCGGCGTGCAGGACCGTGAGCACGACCTCCAGCGCGGAACGGCCCTCCTTCTCCATCGTGGCGACCGGGATGCCGGCGCCGCGGTCGACGACCGTCACCGAGTTGTCGGGATGGATCGTGACCTCGACGGTGTCGTTGCGCCCGGCCAGCGCCTCATCGACAGAGTTGTCCACAACCTCGTAGACGAGGTGATGCAGGCCGCGGGGTCCCGTCGAGCCGATGTACATGCCCGGGCGCTTGCGGACCGCCTCGAGGCCCTCGAGCACCTGAATGTTCTCAGCGTCGTAGCGCTGCTCGCTATGGGGGCGCTCGGCGCCGTCGTCGTTCGTCAACGATCCTCCGATTGACGTTGAGACGCCCCGTCCACGCGAGGTGCGACCGCGTGCCGGGGCGTCGAAACTGGGTGTACAGAACAATAGCACATAACGGCCGTGTCCGAGCACCCTTCACGCCGTCGTTTTTCCTGCAAACAGGCGATATTCGAGCGACCGTTCATCGGCTTCCGACGACGCATCGCAGACGCCGGATCGGTGTCCCCTCGAGCGCTTCGTTCAGGGCGCCGAGAACGCGCTCGGATTCGAGCGTGAGCGTGTCGGCGACGACCGCCTCGCTGCAGCGGACCGTGAGCACTCCGGCCCTCAGGCTGACGACGGTCGTCCGTTCCAGGAGGTAGGGGCCGTGGGCCCCGATGACCTCGCTCCAGACACGCCCGACCTCGTCCCAGACGGATTGGGCCCGACCGAGGGCGGAGGACGGTTGCCAGCCGGCGCGCGAGGCCTGGAGCGCGCCAGCGATCGGCCGTGGTCCGCGACGGTGGAGACTCACGATCCCACCGGCTCGGGGGTCACGTCCTCGACGAGCTGCCCATCGGCGACGGCGATCCGGGCGACCCCGGCCGCGAACACGCCTGGAATGTGATCGAGGTCGGTGGTGGTGATCAGCGCCTGTCCGCCCCCCTCGGCGAGAAGCTCGACGAGCGCCGCGCGGCGTTCCCGATCGAGCTCGCTCATCACGTCGTCGAGGAGCATCAGCGGCACCGCGGGGCGGCGGGTCCCGATCACGCGGCGTTCGGCGAGGAGCAATGCCAGGAGCGCCAGCCGCTGCTGCCCCTGGGAGCCGTAGGTGCGCAGCGGACGTCCCTCGCGGGTGATGGCGATGTCGTCCCGGTGCGGACCATGGTCCGTGAAGCCACGCTCGACATCAGCGGGGAGCCGGTCCCGAAGCTCGTCGATCAGGTGATCGGGCGTCGTCGCTCTCGAACGCGGGCGGTAGGTGATCTCCGGAGCGCCGTCGAGCCCGAGGCGTCGGCAGACATCGGAGAAGCTGTCCCGGGTGATCTCGACCGCCTCGCGCCGATCGGCCATGAGCGCGAGGGCGGCGGCGGCGAGCTGCCGATCCCACGCGTCGAGCGCCGCGGGCGTCGTCGTCCCGGCCCGCAGGCGCGCGATCAGCGCGTTGCGTTGGGCCAGTGCCTGCGCGTAGGCGCGGCGAGTGGCGGCCCGAGCGGGCCACAGGGCGGTGACGAACTGGTCGAGATGCGCGCGGCGGAGCGCCGGCACGCCCTTGATCAGCTCCAGTCGATCCGGCAGGAAGACGCTCACCAGGGGCCGCTGGGGAACGTCGAGCAACCGTTCGACCTGCGCCCCGTCGACCGTCATGCGCTTCGGGTCCCCGGGGGTGAAGCCGACGGTGAGCCGATGGGGACCGAGGTCGTCCTGCGCCGCCACCTCGACGCGGGTGGTCTGCTCGCCGAATCGAACCAGCTCACGGTCGTTGCCGGTCCGGCAGGATCGCCCCGTGCAGCCGAAGTAGATCGCCTCGAGGAGGTTCGTCTTCCCAACCCCGTTCGGACCCCAGAGGACCGTCAAGCCGCCGCCCAGCGGGGCGGCGGCCGCCTCGTAGCTGCGGAAGTTCCGGACGCTCACCGAGACGACGCGCATCTCCGCCCCCGGTCCACTGGGCTCAGACGTTCAACCTGATCGGCATGATCAGGTAGACGAAGCCGCTCTCGTCGCCCGCCTCCAGCAGGCCCGGACGCAACGGGCTGATCAGCTTCATCAGCACGTCGGCGTCGTCGATCGCCTCGAGTCCGTCGCGGAGGAACTCCGGGTTGAAGCCGATCTCGAGCGGCTCTCCCTGAAAGTTGACCGGCAGCGATTCGCGCGCCTCGCCGATGTCGGGCGTCTGCGCCGAGACGGTCAGCTCACCCGGCGCGAACGAGAGGCGCAGCGGCGCGTTCTTCTGGGCGAGCAGGCTGATGCGACGCACCACGTCGCGCAACTCGGGACCCGAGATGCGGAGCTCATGTTCGAAGGACTCCGGCAGCAGCTGGCGGTAGTTCGGGAACTGGCCGTCGATCAGGCGCGAGGAGAGGACCACCTGACCGAGCGCGAAGACGACCTGGTTCTGTCGAACGCTCACCGTCAGCTGATCATCACCGGCGTGGGCGGCCACGCGAGCGAGCTCCTGCAGGGCACGGGCCGGGACATTCGCCTCGAACCCGGCCGCCAGTGGCGACTCGAGGCGCGTCTCCTTCACGCTCAACCGGTAGGAGTCGGTCGCGACCATGCGCACCTCGGTGCCGGACGCCGATACGAGGATGCCGGTGAGCACAGGACGGGTCTCGTCCCGCGAGGCCGACCCGGCGACCTTCATGGCGGTTTCGACGAAGGCCCGGACCGGGAGCGAGATGGCCGACGTGGGGTCAAGCTCGGGGAACGGAGGAAAGTCCTCCGCGTGCAGCGTGCGGATGTGGAACGTGGCGTTGCCCGAGAGGACCTCGACGTCGCGCTCGGTGGGCCGCAGCTCGAGGGAGACGACGGGTCGGGGCAGGGAGCGGACGACATCGAGGAAGAGTCGTGCGGGAAGGACGACCGTGCCCTCGCGCGTGATCTCCGCCTCGAGGGGGACCCGGAGGCTGACGTCGGTGTCGGTCGCGCGAAGCTCGCAGACCGAGCCTGAGGCGGACAGCTGGACTCCGGAGAGCGCCTGGATGGCCGTGCGGGTCGAGGCGACTCGCGTCACGGACTGCAGCTGATTCAGGAGCGCCTCGCGGTCGAGCGAGATCTTCACGGTGTACTCCTCTGGAAGAAGGTAGAAGTCATAGGGAGAACGGAAGGTGTGGACAAGTCCGGTTTTCTGCGGAGAGTGCGGCGAAGTTGTCCGCGGACCAACGGCTCAGTCTGTCAACAGCAGCGGTCGTCACTGTTGAGGACGCAGTGTCGCGGTCAACTCCTGCAGGTCGGCGGCATCGTCGTTGTTGACAGCGATGCGGTCCGAGACGCGCTTGCACGCATGCAGCACCGTCGCGTGGTTGCGTCCCCCGAAGGCCTGGCCGATGCGCTGCAACGGTGCGTCCGTGTGCTCACGCACCAGGTAGATGGCGAGCTGGCGGGCCCAGGCCACCCGTCCATGCCGGCTGGGACCGGTCAGGTCGCTGATGCTGAGGCCGAAGTGCTCCGCCACGGCCCGTTGAATGACGGGAATCCCGGCCGGCGCCGGCTGTCTGCCGGTGGGCGTGCTGCGGGCGGCCCCGGGTCGAATCGCGTCGAGGACCGTCGTGGCGAGGTGGCGGTCGATCGGTTGGCCGGTGAGGGAATGGTGCGCGACGATGCGGATGAGCGCCCCCTCGAGCGAGCGCACGTTGTCGGTGATGCGCTCGGCGATCACCTCGTAGACGCTCTCGTCCTCGATCTCGACCCGATCGACCGCCGCTCGTTTGCGCAGGATCGTCATGCGCGTCGCCCAGTCCGGCGCGCTCAGGTGCGCGACGAGTCCTGATTCGAATCGCTCGCGCAGGCGTTGCTCGATCCCGGTGAGCTGGCTGGGGAGGCGGTCGCAGGTCAGCACGAGTTGGCGGCCCGCGCCATGCACGGCGTTGAAGGTGTGGAAGAACTCCTCCTCGGTTCGCGCCTTGCTGGCCAGAAACTGGACGTCGTCGATCAACAGCACGTCGACGTCTCGGTAGAGCCGCTTGAACCGGTCGAGCGCTTCCCCTTTCAGGGCCGCGATGAAGCCGTTGGTGAAGGCCTCCACGGTCGTGTAGCGCACGGTCGTTCCCGGGTCGTAGGCCCGGATGTAGTTCGCGATCGCGTTCAGCAGGTGCGTCTTCCCGAGACCGGGCGGCGCGTGCAGGAAGAGCGGGTTGTACGCCTGCCCGGGCGCTTCGGCGACGGCGAGCGCGGCGGCGTGGGCGAGACGGTTCCCGTCCCCGATGACGAACTGGTCGAAGGTATGGCGTGGGTTGAACTCCTCGGCCGCCGTGAGGGCCGAGCCGGCGTGGGCGGCGGTCAGCGCGGCGTGGGCGCGGGCCGCCGGGTCGCCGGCAAAGGCGACGGTCGCCGCCGGACCGAGGACGTCCTGGGCGCAGCGCTCGAGCAGGCGCCCATACCGCGCGGCGAGCCAGCGCTCGGCTCCGGGGTCGGCCTCGAGGAGCAGCAGGGTGCCGTCCCAGGCCCGGGGGAGCAGTCCGGCGAGCCAGACCTCATAGACGGACTCGCCCACGGCGCTGCGCAGACGGTTCTGGATGTCCTGCCAGGCAGGGGTGAGCTCGAGGTGCGCGGGCAACTCCGGGCGGCTCCTAACGGCTGAGTCGGAACGATTCGAGAGGGCCGGCCGGGTGGGAGGCCGGGTTGGCGAATATAGCTCCGCGTACCCACCCTCGCGGTGGCCGCCGAGGCGTCTTGGCGCAAAGCGCGACAAAAAGCTCGAGCGAGCCTGATACACCATGCGTCGGACGCCGCGACCGGGCCGCCGGACGCTTTGCCATCGCCTGCGTATACTGCGAGGCCGACTCCGGCTGTGGCCGGGAGGATTTGCCATGAAGAGGACCTACCAACCAAAGAAGCGCAAGCGTGCTCGGACGCACGGCTTCCGTGCCCGCATGCTGACGCGCGCGGGGCGTGACGTGCTCAAGCGGCGCCGTGACAAGGGCCGCAAGCGCCTGACGGTGTAGGTGGTCCGTGGCGGGCGCCGGTTCGCCTCGCCGTGGGCGGCTCTCCAGAAGCGCTGATTTCGATCGCGTGATGCGCAGCGGGCGGTCTCACGCCGGCCGCGAGCTCGTGCTCTACGTGTTCCCGCGTGGCGGGGATGACCCGCCCCGTCTCGGTCTGTCCGTCTCTCGGAAGGTCGGCGGCGCCGTCGAGCGCAACCGGGTGAAGCGCCTGCTGCGGGAGGCGTTCACCCAGGAGGCGGGTCGGCTCCCATCCGGGGCCGACGCGGTTGTCATCGCGCGGCCCAGCGCTCGGCAGCTGGCCGAGAATGATGGCCTGACCGGGATCCACACCGCGCTGCGCGCCCTGATCGACAAGGTCGAGGGCGTCGATGCCACCGAACCGGCCCAGCTGCCGAGCGCCCCACCGAGCGATGCGGCGGCGGCCGAAGCGGGGGCGGCCGACGAGGGGACGCGTTCGAGCACGGTGGAGCAACCGCCGCCGGATGCGGCGGACGGGAGGGACCCGTGAACGCGTTCACCGCCGGATCCCGCGCCCTGATCGTGCTGCCGATCAAGCTTTACCAGAAACTGGTGTCTCCGCTCACGGGACAGCGGTGCCGGTATCACCCCTCGTGTTCCGAGTACGCGGTGCAGGCGGTGACCAAGTTCGGCATACTGCGCGGGCTTGTGCTTGCCGGCTGGCGGCTGCTGAGATGCAACCCGTGGAGCCGCGGCGGATTTGACCCCGTCGAGGATCAGCGCCTGTTCAGGTCGCGCACGCCGGCGGCAGGCGCCTGACCATGCTCATCACCGCCAACATCTTCCAGCCGTTGATCGACGTCTTCGCGGCGGTGATCCGGTTCTTCCACGACAGCGTCGGGGTGTCGTGGGGCTGGTCGATCGTGTTGCTCACGGTCTGCGTGCGCCTGGTGCTCGTGCCCCTCGCCGTGAAGCAGTTCCATTCGATGCGCGCGCTGCAGATGCATCAGCCCGAGCTCAAGGCGATCCAGCGCAAGTACAAGGACGACAAGCAGCGCCAGCAGGAAGAGATGATGAAGTTCTACCGGGAGAACAACGTCAACCCGTTCGGCTCGTGTCTGCCGATGGTCTTTCAGTTGCCGGTGTTCATCTCGCTGTACTACATGCTGCGCAAGAACCTGCGCAACGACATCTGCCCGAGCGTGCAGCAGGCGTACCAGACGCACTACGCCAAGTTGCACCACATCTCGCTGAAGAACGCCGCGGGCCAATCGACGGCCTGCACGGGGCCCGGTCACGAGCACATCGCGGGGGCGAGCTTCCTCTTCGTCCACGACATCACGGCGACGGCCACGGGCCTCACGCTCGTGCTGCTGCTCGTGCTCTACGTCGGCACCCAGATCACCTCGACGCTGCTCATGTCGGCGCCGACGATGGACAAGACGCAGCAGCGCATGATGCTGTTCCTGCCGCTCATCTTCGTGCTGTTCATCATCCGGTTCCCGGCCGGCCTGATCATCTACTGGATCACCACGAATGCGTGGACGATGGTGCAGCAGTACACGATCAAGCGTCTGATGGGCCCGGTTCCGGTGGCGGCCGGCGTCGGCACGACCACCGTCGAGGACGACGAGGACGGCGGCGGCGGACTGGGGGCGCTCCTGCGCGGCCGCGGGCCGCGGGGCGGTGACGGCGGCGGATCCGCTGAGGCCCGAGGCGGCGGCGCGAATCGGGCGCCCGTCGTGCCCCCACCACCGCCGCGCAAGAAGAAGAAGCGCTCGGGACGCCGGAGGTAGACCATGGCTGTCGAGGATGACGACGACATCGTCGAGTACATCGAGGAGATCCTCGAGACGATTGCCGAGGCGGCGGGAGTCGACGCCGAGGTTCGAGTGGAGGACGATGGCGAGGCGATCACGGCCGAGTTTGTCGGAGATGACCTGGCGCTGCTCATCGGTCATCACGGGCAGACGATCGACGCGATTCAGCACCTGGCCTACCGGATCGCCTTCCACGGCCTCGACGAGCGCCGCCCTCTGACGGTCGATGCGGCGGGCTACCGGGCGCGACGGGCCGCCACCCTGCACGCGGTGGCCGACCAGGCGGCCGACCTCGCCGTGCGCGAGCGCCGCCCCGTCCCGCTCGAGCCGATGGGGGCGCAGGAGCGGAAGGTCGTGCACGAGCACCTGAAGAGCCGCTTCGACGTCGAGACGTACTCCGAGGGGCAGGAACCGGCCCGTCGGCTCGTCGTGGCGCCGCTCGGCGACTAGCCAGCCGGCGTCGCCACGTCGCCCGCCCGCGCCGTCCTGCGCTGCGGGCGACCCGCGTGAGGTCGGACGGCCACGCTGCTTCTCAACGGCTTGGAAGGAGACGCTCACCGTCAAACGCGCGCTCGCCTCTGGACTCCGCCGCTCAGCTCGCCACGTCGGGGCCAGGCGAGGTCCCGCGGTGCTGGCGATCCTGCGCCGGGCGAACGGCTCGGGCTGGGCGGGGTGCTGGGCGCGATTCTGCCCAACGGTGACGTCGAGCCTGAGGCTTCAGACCACGCCTGCAAATCGGACGCTTTCCAGTCACCGCGATGGACCCATTAACGCGCAGATCTCAGGGTTGACCCGAGAATCAGGGTGGCGCATGCGAGGCGCGGCGTCGGCGGAGCGAGCATGCCGACGACGTGAATGATGCGTTCCGGACCGGACGGATCCGCGACCCGGCGGATGTTTCACGTTTTTCTTGACGGTGAAACAGGTTCGCCGATAGAACTACGGCATGACCGAGACGAACAGCACCCCGGCGTTGAGCGACTTCGACCGGGGTCTGCTGCTCGGCCTCCTCATCGGCGAGGGTTCCTTCGGCGGTGACGGGAAGCAACCGCAGATCACCCTCCGCATGCACACCCGCCATGAGGCGCTCTTCCACTGGTTGACCGCCCGCTTCCCCCAGAGTCGGCTCTACGGGCCATATCGCCACGGCGGACGCTCCTATTACCAGTGGATGGCCCGCGGCCGAGTCCTCGTGAACGACCTGCTCCCCATCCTCGAAGCGGAATTGAGTCCGACGCTCGACTCGCACGCCGCCGAGCGGTTCGACGAGATGCGTTCCCGCTACGCGGCCTACATCGCCCGCGAACGTGGACGTCTGGCCAGTGGGCTGACCGACGGATGACGGGCGGGTCGCGGCTGGACCTCGACGGACTGCAGGTCCGTTTCAACCTCACCGCGCAGCAGGCCGACCAGCTGACGCGGTTCGGGCTGATCGTGAGCGAGAACGACGAGGCTCCCACGACGGTGCGGGCCCCGGCGCGCGTCCGCGACGACCACCTCGCCGACGCCCTGGTTGCCCTTGACCTCGCGGTGGTCCGATCCGCTGGCGAGGTCGTGGATCTTGGTGCCGGCGCGGGGGTGCCCGGGATCCCGCTTGCCATTGCTCGCCCCCTCGCCCACGTCACGCTGCTCGATAGCAACGGCCGCAAGTGCGACTTCATGCGGTGGACCGTCGAGGAGCTCGGGCTCTCCAATGTGAGCGTCGTTCAGTCCCGGGCCGAGACGTGGACTGAGGGGATGTCCCGGATGGATCTGGTCACCGCCCGTGCGCTCGCCCCGCTTGACGTCGTGGCGGAGTACGCGGCGCCCCTGCTGAAGCTCGGCGGTGCGCTCGTCGCCTGGCGTGGCCAGCGTGATCCGGTCGACGAGGCGGCTGGAGCTCGAGCCGCCGCGGTCCTCGGTCTGGCCGTGGACGAGCCAGTGCGGGTGGAACCGTATCCCGGGGCCGAGCACCGACACCTGCACGTGCTGAGGAAGGTGGCTCCCACGCCGGCCCGGTTCCCACGCCGGGACGGCGTTGCACGCAAGCGCCCACTCGGGGCCCCACCCGCGAATTCCGCCGCAACGAGCGGCGAATTGCCTCCAGACGCGCCGCAGCGGGTCCGTCGTCCTCGCTAGCGTCCATCTGGCCAGATGGGAAGCATCTACGCCATCGCGAACCAGAAGGGCGGGGTCGGAAAGACGACGACCGCCGTCAACCTCGCCGCCTGCATCGCCGAGGCGGGGTATGACTCCCTGCTCGTCGACATCGACCCCCAGTGCAATGCCACGGTCGGGATCGGGCTCGAGAAGACGATCGAGCCGAACGTCTACGAGCTTCTGAGCGGCGAAGCCACGCTTGATCAGGTCGCAGTGGCCAGCTCGATCCCCCACCTCTGGGTCGCACCGGCGAGCCCTGATCTCGCCGGTGCGAACGTCGAACTGCCGCGCATTCCCGGATCGGAGACCCGCCTGAAGGACAGCC
The DNA here is from genome assembly GCA_027451345.1 of Solirubrobacterales bacterium. Lineage (GTDB taxonomy): Bacteria > Actinomycetota > Thermoleophilia > Solirubrobacterales > Solirubrobacteraceae > Palsa-465. The sequence goes on along the minus strand of DAIDJO010000128.1, from coordinate 2,122 downwards.
TCGTGGGGGTCCGGGATCGCTTCGCCTTCACCCTCCTCGACTGCCCGCCCTCACTCGGGCCGCTCACGGTCAACGCGTTGGTCGCGGCCGATCGAGTGCTCGTTCCCGTTCAGGCTGAATACTTCGCGCTCGAGGGTCTGGCCGGCCTGCTTGACACGCTGAAGCTCGTCCAACGGGAACTCAACCCGCGACTGACGGTGTCCGGCATGGTGGTGACGATGTATGACTCGCGCACGCGACTGGCCCAGGACGTGAAGCGAGAGATCCAGACGCACTTTCCGGACCTGGTCTTTGACACCGTGATTCCGAGGAATGTGAGGATCGGCGAGGCTCCCAGCTTCGGCAAGCCCGTGATTCACCACGATCCACACTCGGCAGGCGCGACGGCGTATTTCGAATTGGCGAAGGAGGTGGCCTCCCGTGGCTGAGAAGACGAAGGGAATGGGTCGTGGTCTCGCGGCGATCCTGGCGGCGGCGCCGGCCGCCACTCAGACGGAGGATCTTCGCGAGTTGCCGGTGGAGCTGATCGGGGCAAATCCCTTCCAGCCCCGCCGTCAGTTCGACGAGGAGTCACTGCTGGCACTCGCCGACTCGATCCGGGCCCGCGGGGTCATCCAGCCCGTCCTCGTGCGACCGGTGCCGGGTGGGCGGTATGAGCTCGTGGCCGGAGAGCGGCGGTGGCGGGCGGCGCAGATCGCCGAACTCGAGACGATCCCGGCGATCATCCGCCCGCACGATGACGCCGCCTCGCTCGAGGTGGCGCTGATCGAGAACATGGCGCGGGAGGACCTCAACCCGGTGGATGAGGCCCGGGCGTGCGCCGGACTTGTCGAGGAACTCGGACTCACACGCGAGGAGGTCGGCCTGAGGATCGGTCGCAGTCGCGTGGCCGTCTCGAACCTCATTCGGCTCCTGGACCTCCCCGACGAGGCCCTCGAGTTGCTCGAGAGCCGTGAGCTCAGCGAGGGCCATGGGCGAGCCCTCCTGCTCGTGTCCGACAACTCGCTGCGCCGGAGCTTGGCTCGGCAGGCCGTCGCCCAGCGCTGGTCGGTGCGTGAACTGGAATCCCGCGCTCGCGCCGCGGAGGATTCCGCCGCCCGCCCGAGCCGGCCGGGCCGCGGTGGAGAGGCCAGGACGGACCATCCTGACCGACAGGCCGCGATCGAGCAGATCGCCGACGCCCTCGGCTCGGCGTTTGGCGCCGACGTGAGCGTGCGCGCGAGCGCCCGCGGGTACACGGCGCAGATCGGTTTCGCGACGCTCGACGAAGCGCTCGAACTCGCCCGTCGTCTCGGACGGTGAGTCCGGCCCTCAGGTGGCATCGGCCGTCGGACTCCCGGATTTCCCGGAACCGGAGCGGCACTTGCTTGTGCGCTCAATCATCTTCTCGAGCCGCCGGTGTCCGGTGGTGCTCCCACCGAGCACGATCGCTAACATGCCCGGGGCAGCGGGCGATTAGCTCAGTCGGTTAGAGCGCTTCTCTGATAAGGAAGAGGTCCCAGGTTCGAATCCTGGATCGCCCATTTGCCACAGCGCCCGTGGTCGCGGGCGTTTTGCGTTTCTGGGGTCGTCGGTATGCCCGGAGACGTCAGCTGTGGAAGCGTTATGGAAGCCTCGTGAGGCTGGCTGCCGTTCAGTCTGTATTCGGAAGGTGAGGAGGCTCAACCCCGGGCAAGAGAGACTCACGCCCGTGGGGCGGGCTCGGATGCCCGCCGCGCGGGCGGGAGTACCGCGAGGGCCAGCCTCGGTCGCCGCAACGCGTAGGACGCGTCGGCGACGGCCACAGTCGCGAACACCATGCGTCCGGACGAGGCCATCCAGCACCGCCACGAGCTGCCTGCACGGGCCATGGCTGCCCCTCAGCTGCCTCCTGCGGTGCATAGGCAACTCGCTTGAGGGGCGTCCGCCACTGGCTGTCCGAGTTCCGCGCATTGCGGGAAAGTCGGCGCCGGTCGTGAGATGCCTTAGCTGGGATGGAAGCTGCGGTGTTTCTGAGTTCGCGACAGAGCGGCCGCATTTTCTAACCCAACGCTGGGTGGTGGTGCGGGACCGGTTTTTGCTGGGGAAGGGGTAGGTGTAGCCAGCTCGGGGCGGGCGGGTATCCGTGGCCGTTGTGGCGAGA
>DAIDJO010000127.1 GCA_027451345.1 Solirubrobacterales bacterium | reverse complement strand
GACAGCGGCTACCATGAGCCCCCGAGATGACCTTCGTCCTCGACGTGATCCAGGTCTTTGTCAGCGTCATGCTGGTGTTCCTCGTCCTGATGCATTCGGGCAAGGACGCCGGCCTGTCCGGCTTCGGCACCGGCGGCGGTGGTGGTCAGAGCCCGTTCGGCGGCGGCTCGCTCGTCGAGCGCAACCTGAACCGTTGGACGATCCTGTTCGCGGTCCTCTTCGTGGTCAACACGATTGTGTTGATCAAGGTCTGACCCCGCTCAGGGTCTGACCCGCGCGCCGGCGTCGGCGTGCGGCCGCCGGGCGGGCGACCGCACGCGCGGCCTCAATCGAGGTTGATGGCGAGGTACTTCGTCTCGAGGTACTCGGCGATGCCCTCGCGGCCGCCCTCCCGGCCGAAGCCCGACTGCTTGACCCCGCCGAACGGTGCGGCGGCGTTGGAGACGATGCCCTGGTTGAGGCCGACCATCCCGGTCTCGAGCGCCTCGGCGACCCGGATGGCCCGCTTCAGGTTCGCGGTGAACAGGTAGGCGGCGAGACCGTATTCGGTGGCGTTGGCGGCACGGATCGCCTCGTCCTCGCTCGAGAAGCTCACGACCGGCGCGACGGGCCCGAACACCTCCTCGGTGAGCAGCCGTGTCCCCTCCGGCACCTCGCCGAGCACCGTCGGCTCGAAGAAGTAGCCCGGCCCATCGATCCGCCGGCCACCGGTGAGCGGTTTCGCACCGCGGTCGAGCGCGTCGCCGACGAGCTCCGCGACCTTGTCCCGCTGCTTGGCGTCGACGAGCGGGCCGAGCTCAACCCCCGGCTCGGTGCCACGTCCGACCTTCATGCCGCCGAGCCGGCCCGCCAGGCGAGCCGAGAACTCGGCCGCGACCGCCTCATGCACGTGGAAGCGGTTCGCTGCGGTGCAGGCCTCGCCGCCGTTGCGCATCTTGGCCAGCACCGCTCCCTCCACGGCGGCGTCGAGGTCGGCGTCCTCGAAGACGAGGAACGGTGCGTTGCCGCCGAGCTCCATGGAGAGGCGCAGCAGCGTCTCGGAGGCCTGCGACATCAACAAACGTCCGATGCCGGTGGAGCCCGTGAACGAAAGCTTGCGCAGACGCTGGTCGGCGAGCAGCGGCTCGGTCGTGGGCCCGGCCTGACTCGAGGTGATCACGTTGACGACACCGTCGGGCAGGCCGCACTCCTGCAGGATCGCGGCGAAGGCGAGCGTGCAGAGGGGGGTCTGCTGCGCCGGTTTGACCACGACCGTGCATCCGGCGGCGAGGGCCGGCCCGACCTTTCGCGTGGCCATGGCGAGCGGGAAGTTCCACGGCGTGATGAGCAGGCTCGGACCGACCGGCTGGCGCATGGTCATCAGACGGCCGCTGCCGGTGGGTGAGACGGTGTAGCGGCCCTCGATCCGCACGGCCTCCTCGGAGAACCAGCGCAGGAACTCGGCGGCATAGACGATCTCGGCACGGGACTCGGCGAGCGGTTTGCCCATCTCCAGGGTCATCAGCAGGGCGAGGTCGTCCGTGCGCTCGATCACCGTGTCGAACGCGCGGCGCAGGATCTCGGCGCGCTCTCGAGGTGCCGTCGCGGCCCACGCGGGGCCAGCGGCGACGGCGGCGTCGAGCCCGGCCACCGCGTCCGCGGGCGAGGCGTCGGCGATCTCGGCCAGCGGCTCTCCGGTCGCCGGATCCTCGACGGTGAGCAATCCGTGCTCACCGTCCCGCCATTCCCCGCCGATAAGAAGCTGATGCGGGACAGAATCGACAACGCGACGCTCATCGCTGGCAATATTCGTGGTCATCATTAGAAAGTACCTCCAACACCGCGCCGGCATGCCCGGCGTCCTCGCCCTCGCGGCGAGCGTGCTGCTGGCCGGTTGTGGCGCGGGCGGCGGGGCCGCCAGCACGGCCACCACGCCCGCCGCCCCCGCGCCCGTGGTCTCGAGTGGCGGCGTTCAGGACGGCACCGGGTCCGGCGGTTCGGGCGGCAACGGCCAGGCGGCCGGCACCATCTCCAGTGGCGGGACAGCCCGGTTCTCAACGACCAAGACCGGATCCTTCGGGCATGCCTCGGCGACCTACGGCACCGCCAAGGCCCAGTACGGCACTGTCCCACCGAGCTCGGTGATCACCGGCTCGCGGGCCCAGCCGACGCCCCCGCCGCCGACGCGGCACGCCGCGCCGCCACCGAAGCCGACCCCGCCGAAGCGCGCGGCGCCGGCGCCGACCCCGAGCCGCCCGATCACGCGCACGCGGACCGTGGTCGTCTACGTCACGCACATCAAGTTCCACACGGTGTACCGCGACCACACGGTCACCCGGATCGTCACCAGGACGAAGAACCCCAACGTGCCGGCCGGCGCCTTCCTGCCCTCCACGCACCCGGTGCTCGCGCAGAGCAGCTTCACGGTCTCCGGCGGCAACGTCGGGTGTCAGATCAGCGGCGCGACCGCTCGGTGCGGCGTCGTGCACCGCACGTGGGCCCCGCCCGTCCAGCCCGGCAGCTGCCGCTCGACCTGGGGCGACACGATTGCGCTGCCTCCCACGGGGCTCCCGCAGTTCGCCTGCGGGGGGAGCAACCCGGTCGATCCGGCGGCGAAGGTGATCCCGTCCGGCTACGACGACACGGTGGGCGAGGTCACCTGCCAGGTGCGCAGCTTCGGCGTCGACTGTTTCAACGCCAAGAGCCGGAGCGGCTTCATGCTCAGCCGCACCGGCTACGCCCGCTACTGACGTGGGGGCAACCGGGGCTGCCGGTCCTCTGACCGGCAGCCCCGCCATGCGTTGCCGTGGTGTGAGTGTGAGCGCCTCGCCCGTCAGGCGGCGGTGGTGACGGTGACCGGCTCGAGGGCCACCGCGAGGACCTCGTCGATCGTCATCGCGAAGTGGAAGGTCATCGCGTCCCGCACCTCCTGGGGCACCTCGTCCATGTCGCCGCGGTTGCGCTCGGGGAGGATCACCTCGGTGAGCCCGGCGGCGTGTGCCGCCAGCACCTTCTGCTTCACCCCGCCGATCGGAAGCACGCGGCCCTGCAGCGTGACCTCGCCGGTCATCCCGACGGTGTGGCGCACCGGCCGACCGGTGAGCAGCGAGGTGAGCGCCGTGACCATCGTGACGCCCGCGCTCGGACCGTCCTACGGGATCGCGCCGGCCGGGACGTGCACGTGGAAGTTGTGCTCGTCGAACTGGCCGCGGTCGATGTGGAGCTCGTCGGCGTGGCCGCGCACGTACGAAAGGGCGATCTGCGCCGATTCCTTCATCACGTCACCCAGCTGACCGGTGAGTGTGAGCCCGGGGGTGCCCGCCATGGTCGTCGCCTCGACGAACAGGACGTCCCCGCCCGCGCCGGTCACCGCCAAGCCCGTCGCCACACCGGGCACCGCGGTGCGGATCGCCGACTCCTGGAAGAACTTCTGCCGGCCCAGCGCGTCCCGCAGTGACTCGAGGTCGAGCTCCACGGGCGCGGACCTCGCTCCCGAGGCGATCTGCGTCGCGGTCTTGCGCAGGAGCGTCCCGATCTCGCGCTCGAGGTTGCGGACCCCGGCCTCCCGCGTGTACTCGGTGACGATCGTCCGCAGCTGCTCGTCGTCGATGTGAACCTCGTCCTCCCGCAGGCCATTGCGCTCCAGCTGTCGCGGCAGCAGATAGCCGCGCGCGATCGCGACCTTCTCCGAGGTCGTGTAGCCGTCGAACCGGATCACCTCCATGCGGTCAAGCAGTGGGCCGGGGATCGTGTCGGCGACGTTCGCCGTGGCGATGAACATCACGCCGCTGAGATCGACCTCGACGTCGAGGTAGTGGTCGCGGAAGCTGTGGTTCTGCGCCGGGTCGAGGACCTCGAGCAGGGCCGAGCTCGGGTCGCCGCGCCAGTCGGCGCCCACCTTGTCCACCTCGTCGAGCATGATCACCGGGTTCATCGTGCCGGCGTCGCGCAGCGCGCGCACGAGGCGGCCGGGAAGCGCGCCGATGTACGTGCGCCGGTGGCCGCGGATCTCCGCCTCGTCGCGGACCCCGCCGAGCGCGATGCGGATGAACTCCCGGCCGGTGGCACGGGCGATCGACTCGCCGATCGAGGTCTTGCCCGTGCCGGGGGGCCCGATCAGCGTGAGGATCGCGCCGGAGCGCTTGTCCTCGACGATCCCGCGCTCCTGGCGCAGCTTCTTGACCGCGATGTACTCGACGATCCGATCCTTGACGTCATCCAGGCCGGCGTGGTCGGCGTCGAGGACCTCACGCGCATGCTGCGGATCGAGCCGCTCCTCGGAACGCTTGCCCCACGGCACCGCGAGCAGCCAATCGAGGTACGTGCGGATGACGCTCGATTCCCCGGACTGCTCGCCGACGCGCTCGAGCCGGCCGAGCTCCTTCTCGGCCTGTTCGCGCACCGCCTCGGGCATGTCGGCCTCGGCGATGCGGCCGCGGTATTCCTCCACCACGGACGCGTCGTCCTCGCCGAGCTCGCGCCGGATCGAGTCCATCTGCTTGCGCAGGAAGTACTCCCGCTGCTGCTTCTCGGCGCCGGACTCGACGTCGTCACGGATCCGCTTGCGGACCTGCAGCTCGGCGAGACGCTCACGCTGGTAGGAGAGGGCGAGCTTCAGGCGCTCGACGATGTCGACCTGCTGGAGCAGCTCGACGCGCTGCTCGTAGTTGAGGTCGGGGGAGTAGCCGGTGGCATCGGCCAGCGCCCCCGGTTCGGTGATGCCCCGCAAAAAGGATTGAATGCGGCTGTCGGCGTCGAGCAGGTCGAGGATCTCCTCGACGACCGCCCGATACTCGCGCTCGAGCTCGCGGGTCTCGCGGTTGGCGACGAGGCCCACCGGGTCGGTGTGCTCCTCCACGTCGACGTAGAGACGCCCATTGGGCTCGGTCACCGCGGCGCCGGCGGTGCCGCGGTGGAGGCCCTCGACGACAACGGCGCGTCCGCCTCCGGGCAGGCGCACGCGGTCGCTCACCGTGGCCACCGTTCCGACGGCGGCGAACTCATTGGCGTGGCGCGGCACGAGCAGCACGCGCTCCTCGTCGGCGGTGTCGACCGCGAGGGTCACCGACATCCCGGGGAAGACGACCGCATCGTCGAGCGGGACAAGTAGCAGGCGGGTCATCAGATCTTCACTTTCACCAGGGGCTAACGAATAGTAAGTCGAAGGGTACCAGGTCGGCGCCGTGTCGGCGGCTGGATCTCAGTGGGAAAGACTCAGATTATCGTACCCGAGGGATGAGACCTTGATTCGTCCTCGGGGTCTGCGAACATCCGAAGCCGATGAGCGACCTGCGTCCCGATGATCCGCCGCGCGATGTGCTGGCGGCTGAGGAGTTCATCGTGCCCGCTCCGGACCCCGCCCTGCGCCCGGAGGACCTGGAGCTGCCCACGGACCTCGTGGGCGGTGAGGCGCGGGACATCCTCGTGGCCGAGGAGTTCGCGATGCCGGCGCCGGATGAGGCGCACGTGCGCCGGCGTCCGTCGGCGCCGAGCCGGCGCTCCACGATCCGCGGGGCGATCGTCGCCGTGCCGGCCCTCCTGGCCGGCCTGCGTTGGCTGCGCCGGGCGCGCCGCCGGCGGGCTGACCGGGGCTGATCCGGGCTGACACCATCCCCGTAGTGCGGGCAATGGCGCCCGCGCGACTACCGGTGCAGCGCGGCCACCGGCGCCGGCGCGATCACCGGCGCCGGCGCGGTGGCAGCAGGTCGGTGATCGACCCGTCCTGCATCTCGGCGGCGAAGGCGATCGTCTCGGAGAGCGTCGGGTGCGGGTGGATGGCCAGCGCGATGTCCTGCGCGTTCAGCCCCGCCTCGAGGGCGAGCACGGTCTCCGCGATCAGGTCGCCGGCGCCGACCCCGACGATGCCCGCGCCGATCAGCCGGTCGCCGTCCGGGTCGAACAGCAGTTTCGTGAGGCCCTCCGGCCGGCCGAGCCCGAGCGCGCGGCCGGACGCCGCCCAGGGGAAGACCGTCCGCTCGTACGCGATGCCGCGGGCCTTCGCCTCCGTCTCGGTCACGCCCATCCAGGCGACCTCGGGGTCGGTGTAGGCGACCGAGGGCACGGTGAGCGCGTCAAACTCGGCCCCGGGCACCCCGGCGATCACCTCGGCCGCGGTCTTGGCCTCGTGCGTCGCCTTGTGGGCGAGCATCGGGCCGCCCACGATGTCGCCGATCGCATAGATCCCGGGCACGTTCGTCCGCTGCCGGCGGTCGACCGGGATGAAGCCGCGCTCGTCGACGTGGACGCCGGCCGCCTCGGCCTGCAGCGTGCGGCCGTTGGGCGTGCGTCCGACGGCGACGAGGATCCGGTCGAAGGTACGATCCTCGCCGGTCGAGAACGAGACCCGCAGACCCGACTTCGACGCCTTGACCTCCGTCACCTGCGTGCCGAGAAGAACCGCCTGGTAGCGGTCCTTGACCCGGCTGTGGAGGGGGCGGACCAGATCGGCGTCGGCTCCCGGGATCAGCTGGTCGAGCATCTCCACGACGGTGACCTTCGCGCCCAGCGCGTGGTAGACCGTCGCCATCTCCAGGCCGATGATGCCGCCGCCGAGCACGAGCATGCGGCGGGGGATGCTCGTCGGGGAGAGCGCGCCGGTCGAGTCGATGATGCGCGGGTCCTCCGGCAGGAACGGGAGGCGCACGGCGCTCGATCCCGCGGCGATGATGCAGTGGTCGAAGGTGATCTCACGTCCCCCCACCGAGACCGACCGCGGCCCGGTGAACCGGGCCGCGCCGGTGACGACCTCGACCTTGCGCTGCTTGGCCATGCCCGCCAGACCGCCGGTGAGTCGGTCGACGACCTCCTGCTGCCAGCCGATCAGCCGCTCGAGGTCGATCTTCGGCGCTCCGAAGGCGATGCCATGCGCGGCCATCTCCTCGCCCTCGGCGATCACTCTCGCCGCGTGCAGGAGCGCCTTGGAGGGAATGCAGCCGACGTTGAGGCAGACGCCGCCGAGCCGCTCGTGGCGCTCGACCAGCGTCACCCGCAGCCCGAGGTCCGCGGCGCGGAAGGCCGCCGTGTAGCCCCCGGGGCCCGAGCCGATCACGACGACGTGATCGCCTGGAGTGCCTGTGGCGGGGTCGGCGGGCGCCACGGTGGCGGGCGGTGGCGGCTCCGGAACGGGCGCCTGCGAAGGCTCGGGCGCCTGCGAAGGCTCGGTCGCCTGCGAGGGCTCGGTCGCCTGGGGGGAGTCGGTCGCCTCGAGCGTCAGCAGCAGGCTTCCCTGCGCGACGCGGTCCCCGACCTTGACGCTCAGCTCGCGGATCGTGCCGGCCAGCGGCGCGGGCACGTCCATCGTCGCCTTGTCGGATTCGAGCGTGACGAGCGGGTCCTCGGGGGCGACCGTGTCCCCGGGGCCGACGAGAATCTCGATGATGGGGACATCGGAGAAGTCGCCGATGTCCGGGACCTTCACCTCGACGATGCTCACAGCAGCGCCCTGCGCAGATCGCTCAGCGTGCCGGCGAGGCGGGCGACGAACCGCGCCGCCGCCGCACCGTCGATCACGCGGTGGTCGTAGGAGAGTGAGAGGGGCAGCATCAGCCGCGGGACGAACGTCTCCGTGGCTTCGTCCCACTGCGGCTTGACCGCGGCGCGGGTGACGCCGAGGATCGCCACCTCGGGCGCGTTGATGATCGGGGTGAAGGACGTGCCTCCGATGCCTCCGAGCGAGGAGATGGTGAAGGTTCCTCCGCTCATCTCGGCGGGGGAGAGCTTGCCCTCGCGCGCCTTGGCGGACAGCTCCGCCAGCTCGCGGGCGACCTCGAGCAGCCCCTTCGTGTCCGCGTTTCGGATCACCGGCACGACGAGGCCGTTCGGCGTGTCGGCGGCGAAGCCGATGTTGAAGTAGCGGCGCAGGACGAGCTCCTCGCCGTCGAGCGAGGCGTTGAAGGTGGGGAACTCGCGCAGCGTGGCGACGCAGGCGGCGACCAGGAAGGAGACCATCGTCAGCTTCACCCCGTCCCGGCCCTGCTCGGCATTCAGCTGCTTGCGCCAGGCCTCGAGCTCGGTGATGTCCGCCTCGTCGTTGTGCGTCACGTGCGGGATCAGGACCCAGTTGCGGGCCAGGTTCGGCGCCGAGATCCGCTGGATGCGCGTGCGCTCCACGCGCTCGACCGGCCCGAACTTCTCAAAGTCGACGACCGGCCAGGGGGCGAGCCCGAGCCCGGCGAGGCTGCCGTTGGTCGGCGGCCCACCGGCGGACGGCGCGGCGCCGCCGGCGGACGCCGCGCGGACGTCCTCCGGCAGGAGGCGGCCGTTGCGTCCGCTCCCGACGACGCCATGCAGATCGACGCCGAGCTCCCGCGCGAGGCGGCGCACCGACGGGCTCGCGTAGACGGGGCCACCCCCGTTTGCGGCCGCCGGGACGGCGGCGGGCGCCGTGACGGCGGGCGAGGCGGGCGAGGCGGCCGGAGCCTCGTCGGCCTCGGCGGCGAGCTCGGTGACGCGCGCGATGTCTGCGGCGACCGGCTGCTCCGCCACCACCTGCGGCGCCGCGGCCGGCACCTGGCCCGACGCCGGGGCGTCCGCGTCGCCGTCGATGTCGAGGTCGAGCACGAGCGCGCCCTCCGAGACGCGGTCGCCGACGTTGACGTGGATCGCCCGCACGGTGCCGGCGGTCGGTGAGGGGACGTCCATCGTCGCCTTGTCGGACTCGAGCGTGACGAGCGGGTCCTCGGGGGCGACCCGGTCACCGACCGCGACGAGGATCTCAATCACCGGCACGTCGCTGAAGTCCCCGATGTCGGGGACGGTCACCGCGAGCGCTTCGGCCGTGCCGCTCATACGGTGGTCGGCATCGGCGCCGACGGGTCGATCTCGTAGCGGCGGATCGCCTCGGCCACCTGGGCGGCGTCGACGGTGCCCTCGTCGGCGAGCGCCTTCAGCGCGGCCACCACGACGTGGTGGCGGTCGACCTCGAAGAAGCTCCGCAGGGCGCGGCGATAATCGCTGCGCCCGAACCCGTCGGTGCCGAGCACGCGATAGATGCGCGACCGCTCACCGGTGCTCGACCCGTCGACCCAGGCCCGGATCTGATCCGGGTACGCGCGGATGTAGTCCGTCGAGGCGATCACCGGGCCGCGCCGCTGGGCGAGCTGCTCGGTCACATAGGCGACGCGCGGCCGCTTGGCCAACGGGTTGAGCAGGTTCCAGCGGTCGACCTCGATCCCGTCCCGGCGCAGCTCCGTGAAGGAGGTGACGCTCCAGACGTCGGCGAGCACGCCGAAGTCCTGCTCGAGCAGTTCGGCGGCGGCGAGCACCTCGCGCAGGATCGTGCCCGACCCGAGCAGCTGGGCGCGCGGCTTCCTGGAGCGCGCCGTGCCGCCCGCGTCGCGCAGCAGGTACATCCCGCGCAGGATCCCGTCCTCGGCGCCCGCCGGCATCCGCGGATGGACGTAGTTCTCATTCATCAGCGTCAGGTAGTAGAAGACGTCCTCCTGCTCGGCGACCATGCGCCGCAGGCCCTCCTGGATGATGACCGCCACCTCGTACCCGTACGCCGGGTCATACGCGCGGACGCTCGGCACGACCGAGAAGAGCACGTGGCTGTGCCCGTCCTCGTGCTGGAGCCCCTCGCCGTTCAGCGTCGTGCGCCCGGCCGTGCCGCCGAGCAGGAAGCCGCGGGCGCGGCTGTCGGCGGCGGCCCAGACGAGGTCGCCGACGCGCTGATACCCGAACATCGAGTAGTAGATGTAGAACGGGATCATCTGCTCGCCGTGCGCGCTGTAGGAGGTCGCTGCCGCGATGAACGAGGCCATCGAGCCGGCCTCGGTGATCCCCTCCTCGAGGATCTGGCCGGCCTGATCCTCCCGGTAGTACATGAGCTGCTCGGAGTCCTCCGGCTTGTAGAGCTGGCCGACCGGCGAGTACACGCCGACCTGGCGGAACATCCCCTCCATGCCGAACGTGCGCGACTCATCGGGCACGATCGGGACGACGCGCCGCCCGATCTGCTTGTCGCGCAGCAGCGTCGCGAGGACCCGGACGAACGCCATGGTCGTGGAGATCTCCCGCTCGCCGCTGCCGTCGAGCTGCGACTGGAAGGCGGAGAGCTCCGGGACCGGCAGCGGCTCCGCGGTCCGGCGCCGAACGGGAAGCGAGCCGCCGAGCGCGGCCCGGCGCTCCCGCAGGTACCGCATCTCGGGCGCGTCGTCGGGCGGCCGGTAGTACTCGGCCGCGCGCGCCTGGTCGTCGGTGAGGGGCAGCTCGAAGCGGTCACGGAAGGCGAGCAGCGCCTCCTCGGCCATCTTCTTGGCCTGGTGGGCGATCATCTGGCCCTCGCCCGAGGCGCCCATCCCATAGCCCTTGATCGTCTTGGCGAGGATCACCGTCGGGCGGCCCGTCTCGCGCACCGCGTGGGCGTAGGCCGAGTACACCTTCTGCTGATCGAGCCCGCCTCGGTTGAGCTGCCAGATCTCGGCGTCGCTCATGTGTGCGACGCGGTCGAGCAGCACGGGGTCCTTGCCGAAGAAGTGCTCGCGCACGTACCGGCCGTCGCGCGACTTGTAGGTCTGGTATTCGCCGTCGACCGACTCGTTCATGACGTGCACGAGACGCCCGTCGATGTCAGCCTCCAGCAGCGCATCCCAGCGCGAGCCCCAGATCACCTTGATGACGTTCCAGCCGGCGCCGCGGAAGTCCGATTCGAGCTCCTGGATGATCTTGCCGTTGCCGCGCACCGGGCCGTCGAGGCGCTGGAGGTTGCAGTTGACGACCCAGATCAGGTTGTCGAGCTGCTCGCGGCCGGCGAGGCCGATCGCGCCCATCGTCTCGGGCTCGTCCATCTCGCCGTCGCCGAGGAAGGCCCAGACCTTGCGCCCGGCGGTGTCGACGATCGACCGGTGCCGCAGGTACTGCATGAAGCGGGCCTGGTAGATCGAGGTGATCGCGCCGATGCCGAGGGAGACCGTCGGGAACTGCCAGAAGTCCGGCATCAGCCACGGGTGCGGGTAGGACGAGAGACCGTTGCCGCCGACCTCCTGACGGAAGTTGTCGAGCTGCTCGGTCGTCAGGCGTCCCTCGAGGAAGGCGCGGGAGTAGTTGCCGGGGGAGGAGTGGCCCTGGAAGTAGACGAGATCCCCGCCGTGCTCGCTCGACGGCGCGTGCCAGAAGTGGTTGAAGCCCACCTCGTACAGCGTCGCGAGCGACTGGAAGGAGGCGATGTGGCCCCCGAGCTCCGACGAGGCCTTGTTGGCCCTGACGACCATCGCCATCGCGTTCCAGCGCACGACCGACCGCAGGCGCCGCTCGACCTCGGGGTCACCGGGGATCGGCTCGTCGAGGGAGGCGGGGATGGTGTTGACGTACGGGGTGTTCAGCGACCCGATCGGGCCGCTCCCGGCGTGCTGGGCGCGCTCGACGACGCGCGTCAGCAGATGGCGCGCGCGGCCGACGCCGTCGTGCTGGACGACGGCATCGAGCGCGTCGAGCCATTCGGTGGTCTCGGCTACGTCGATGTCGCCATTGGACGAGGTTCCGTCGATGGTGTCTGTCATCTGGTGCTCGGAAGTCGTGAGGGAGAGTCGGGAGGAGAGGATGCGGGGGTGGGGGTCTGGTGCGGGGAGAGCGGGGATGCGATTCCCCTGCTGGCCCAGGGCTGACTATAAAGGTCGGTGCCCTTCACCTGGGCGCCCGTCGACTGCCGTTTCGGCTACGGTCCGCCCGTGACCCTCCGCCCGCTCGACGAACCCCCCGGCCCGCCCTGGCGTCGACCCATGGCCGGGCGCTTCGAGGAGCTGACGGTCGCCTCGGAGGTCCTCGCCGGGAACCCGCTGGGCGATCCCGCGCAGCGGCCGCTGCAGGTCTACAGCTCTCCGGGCGTCGTGGCGGGGGCCGCCGGCGTGCCGACCGTGTACGTGCTGCAGGGCTTCGGCGGCCAGCTCGACGGGTGGCTCGCTCGCAAGCCGTTCGAGCCGCTGTTCGTCGAGCGCCTCGACGCGATGTTCGCCGTCGGCGACTGTCCCGATGCCGTGGTGGTGTTCGTCGACGGCTGGACCTCGCTCGGCGGCTCCCAGTACCTCAACTCGGCGGCGACGGGCGCCTACACCGATTACCTCTGCGACGAGGTCGTGCCGTTCATCGACGCGCGCTACCCAACCTCCCCCCGCCGCGAGCGCCGCGCCGTCACCGGCCACTCCTCCGGCGGGTACGGGGCGCTCGTGCTGCCGATGCTGCGCCCCGACACGTTCGGCGCCCTGATCGCGCACGCGCCGGACGCGCTCTTCGAGGCGTGCTACATGGGGGACCTCTTCCAGGCCGCCCGGGTGCTGCGGGAACACTACGACGGCTCCTACGAGGCGCTGTTCGCCGACGTCCACCGGGCGGACCGCTTCGACTGGGGGCGTTGGGGTGCCGCGTTGAACATCTACGCGATGGCCGCCGCCTACTCGCCCGATCCCGAGCGACCGGGCGGGGTTCTGCTGCCGTTCGACACCCGCACCGGCCGGATCGACGCCGCCGTCTGGGAGCGCTGGTTGGCGCGGGACCCGGTGCGGATGGTGGCGGGGCACGTGGAGGCTCTGCGGAACCTCGTGCACATCCACCTCGAGGCCGGCCGCGCCGACGAGTACCTGCTCGACGTGGGGGCGACCGCGCTCAGCGCGGAGCTTCGGCGGTTCGGGCTCGAGCACAGCTTCGAGCTGTTCGACGGCGGTCACGGCGGCAGCTCGTTCCGCTACGCCCCGGCCATCCGCCGCCTCCTGGCAACGCTCCAAGATCTGGGAGACTGAGCCGGGTGAGTCGCGTCGAGGAGAACGAGATCGCCTTCTGCGGTCCCCTTGAGCTGTCCCGCCGGGTCCGTGAGGGCGAGCTGAGCGCGCGCGAGCTCGTCGAGCTGTTCCTCGCCCGGATCGACCGCCTCAACCCTCAGCTCAACGCGTTCCGCGAGACGCTCGCCGACGTCGCGCTCGCCTCCGCGGCTCAGATCGACGCCGGGGCCCTGGAGGGCCGGGGCGCGCTGGCGGGCGTGCCGATCGCCGTCAAGGACGACATGCCGATCGGCGGCTGCGTCCGGACGCGGGGCTCGCGTTCCCCCTCGGCCCCGGAGGAGCGCGACGCCGAGGCGCTGCGGCGGCTGCGCCACGCCGGCGCGATCCCGATCGGCATCACCCGCGTCCCGGAGCTGATGCTCTTCCCGTGGACCGCCAGCGACGCCGGGGGAGTGACCCGCAACCCGTGGGATCTGACGCGCACGCCGGGCGGTTCCTCCGGCGGGTCGGCGGCCGCCGTCGCCGCGGGGCTCGTCCCGGCCGCCGGCGCCTCGGACGGGGGCGGCTCGATCCGCATCCCCGCCGCCTGCTGCGGGCTCGTCGGGCTGAAGCCGACCCGCGGCCGGGTGTCGTCGCAGCCGCTCGGCGAGGGTTGGCTCGGCCTCGCGACGTTCGGTGCGCTCGCCCGCACGGTCCCCGACAGCGCTCTGCTGCTGGACGCGATGCACGGCGCGGCGCCCGGCGACCGGTTCAGTGTCGCTCCCCCGCACGGCAGCTTCCTGCAGGCGGCGCTGACCCCGCCCGCCGCCCCCCTTCGTGTCGCGGTCTCGACGAAACTTCCGCTCGGCTCGTTCGCGCGCCTCTCCGCCGATCAGCGCCGGGCGTACGACCAGACCGCGCGGCTGATCGAGGAGCTCGGACATCAGGTGACCGAGCGCGATCCCGACTACGGCCTCGTCGCGCCCGAGTTCATCCAGACGTATCTGCGCGGGGTGCATGAGGAGTTCGCGACCCTCGAGCGCCCCGATCTCGCGGAGCGCTCGACCCGGCAGCTGGCCGCGGTCGGCGGCCGGCTCGTGCCGGTGCGTCGACGCGAGCGCCTGCTCGCCCGCCGGGGGGCCACGATCGCCCGCATCGCCCGGCTGTGGGAGCAGGTCGACGTGCTGCTCACCCCGGGCCTGGCGAGCACCGCGATTCCGGCCGAGGGCGGCCATGGCCGGTCGGGCCTCGTCGCGCTCGATCGGGCGGCGCGCTTCATGCCCTGGTACCCGGTGTTCAACCTCACCGGTCAGCCGGCGATCTCGATTCCGGCTGGCTTCGGCGCTGACGGCCTGCCCCTGAGCGTGCAGCTGGTCGGCCGTCACGGGGCGGAGGAGACGCTGTACTCGCTGGCCGGCCAGATCGAGTCCGCCCGGCCGTGGGGCGGCGAGCGTCCGCCGCTCGCCGCCCTCTGAGCCACCGGGGAGCCCGGCGCACCTGGCGCGCTCGCCAGGGTGCGCCGCCGGAGCGCCCCTACGCGGACCGGTAGGCCCCGCGGGCGAACGACACGTACGGGGCGGGCGCGACCGTCGCCCGGATCTCGACGGGGACGTGCGGCTCGACCGTCGGCTTCGTCGAGTTCGGGCCCTCGCCCCAGACGACCGTGAGCTCGGTGCCCACCTCCGCGTGGGCGTTCTCGACCGTCGCCAGCGAGACGAAGGCCTTCTCGTTGTAGATGTAGCCGCAGTCGAACGACAGGCCGACGAGCTCACCGGCGCCGTCCTGCACGCGGTCGGTCTGGAACAGCGCGTACCGTGACTTCGGCCACTCCATGAACTTCGCCGAGCGCTCCTGCCCGAGCTGGCTGGCGATCACGTCGGCGACGTCCTGCGCGTTCCAGACGAGCGTCACCTTCTGGCGCGGCGGGTTCTCGGCGATGCGCTCGAGCGCGGCGCGGCCGGGAAAGTCGTGGTCGAAGGCGACGATGCCGCCGTACCCGAGGTCGTACGGGGTGACGTAGTACGCCTCGATGTCCTCGACGTACAGGCTGCCGCCGAGCGAGCCCGCACGCGCGGCGCTGCGCCACTCGCGGAACTCGCGCATGCCCTCGCCGGTGAAGATCGCGGGCAGCGGCGAGGGAACCCAGGCGGACTCGAGGTTCGCGGTCGAGTAGGCGCGGGACCCGGCGGGCAGGAGGCCGAACGGCGCGCCCGCCTCAAGCAGCGCGGCGCGCACGGCCTCCGCGTCGGCCCAGGGCCCGAACATCTCGAAGCCGGGCTGGCCGGCCATCCCGTGACGGAGCGCCCGCACCGCGCAGCCCCCGATCGTGAACTGCGTCATGTGGAAGAACTTCACCTCGGGGACCGGTCCGCCCGAGGCGCGCTCGACGATCTGCAGCGCGTTCGGGCCCTGGATCTCGTAGCGGTAGAGCTTCGGGGGTCCCTGCCGGTCGAACGAGTTCTCGTCGCGCTCGATCTCGACGTCGTAGCCGCCGCGCAGCGCGTTGTAGTGCACCCAGTCCACGATCGCGGGGTGCGCGCCGACGAAGTCGAACTCGTTCTCGGCCAGGTAGAAGAGGATCCCGTCGCCGATGACGTAGCCCTCATGGTTGGTGCAGACGAGCTGCTTGGCGACGTTGGGCTGAAAGCGCGAGAAGTTGTTGATGCCGAGGTCTGCGAAGACCCGCAGCGCGTCCGGGCCGGTGACGAACAGGTCGGCCATATGGTGGGACTGGTCGAGGAGCGCCGCCGTCTCCCGCCAGGCGCGCTGCTCCGAGCGCCAGTTGCTGAACTCGGGCTTCACCGGGAACGTGTGGGGGAGGGCGGGGTTGTTGCGCAGGAACTCGACGGCGCCGCCGGCCTGCTGGATGGCTGCTTCTAGGGACAGTTCGCTCATGGCCGGGATGCTCGCGGGCGTGGCCGCAGAACTAAAGAGTCAGTTCCTGCCGAGATGCATGAGGAATACTCATGAGATGCTCAACCTGCGCCAGGTCGAGGCCTTCGTCGCGGCCGCGGAGGCGGGGTCGATGACCGCCGCCGCCGAGCGGCTGCACGTGTCGCAGTCCGCCGTCTCGCTCGCGGTGGCCGGCCTCGAGCGGACGCTCGGCACCTCGCTCTTCGTGCGCCACCGCGGCCGCGGCCTGACGCCGACGGCCGCCGGGCGCGACCTGCTGCTTCCCGCCCGCCACCTGATGGCCGACGCCGACGCGCTGCTGTCGCAGGCGGACGTGATCGGCCGCGGGCTGTCGGGCCGGCTGACGGTCGGCTGCTTCGGGACCGGCGCGCCGCTCGTGCTGCCCGCCCTGATGGAGACCTTCGAGCGCCGCTACCCGGGCATGACGCTCGACTTCGTCGAGGGGGCGACCGACGTGCTCGAGGCCGCGCTCGTCGACGGCCGGTGCGAGATCGCGCTGATGTACGACGTCGGCCTGCACGTGGCGCTCGAGCGCGAGCCGCTGTATTCGACGGTGCCCTACGCGCTGCTCGCGCCCGAGCATCCGCTGGCGAGTTCGGCGAGCGTGACGCTCGCCGAACTCGCCGCGCACGACTTCATCGCCCTCGACGTGCCGCCCGTCCACGAGCACCAGCTCGGCCTCTTTGCCCACGCGGGGGTCACGCCGCACATCCGCTACCGCACCTCGAGCTACGAGCTGCTGCGCTCGCTCGTGGCCCGCAACCTCGGCGTCACGCTGCTGATCAGCCGACCGTACGGCGACGTCAGCTACGAGGGGCGCCCGCTCGTGGCGGTGCCCCTCGGAGGCGACGTCAAGACGGTCGACGTGATCCTCGCCCGGCCGCCGGGCGTGCGTCCGACACAGCGCGCCCAGGCGTTCGCGGCGCACTGCCGCGAGCTGCTGCCCGAGCTGTCGAGCTACGACAAGTCGCTCGTGCCGGTGGCCGGGAGCCTCAGGCGTTCTTGAAGCGGGCGCGCTGCCCCTTGCTCGCCCGGCCGCGGCCGGGCTTGGCGTCGACGCCGTGGCGGCCGGCCGTGGGCTTGCCGGCCCGCTGCGGGCCGGCGCCGCCGTGCTGGGGGCGGTC
>DAIDJO010000126.1 GCA_027451345.1 Solirubrobacterales bacterium | reverse complement strand
GTGACCGAGGAGCGCATCCAGGAGCTCGCGCAGCATGTCATGGCGATCGCTCAGGAATTGAGCGCCCGGATCGCCGGGCTCGAGCCAGCCGCACAGGCCGCCACGAGCTGAAGCCCAACCCCACACCAGAACCGACAGGAGATCCACCTTGAGCATCCGCCTCACAACCGGGCAGGCACTCGTCCGCTATCTGATGAATCAGCGGATC
The DNA here is from genome assembly GCA_027451345.1 of Solirubrobacterales bacterium. Lineage (GTDB taxonomy): Bacteria > Actinomycetota > Thermoleophilia > Solirubrobacterales > Solirubrobacteraceae > Palsa-465. The sequence continues at coordinate 32,405 of DAIDJO010000126.1, read as the reverse complement.
GAATTCGACGGTCGCGAGGAACCGTTCTTCGCCGGGATGTGGGGCATCTTCGGGCACGGCAACATCGGTGGCGTCGCCGAGGCCCTGCAGGAGGTCGGCCCGGCCTTCCCGTACTACCTGGGCCGCAACGAGCAGGCGATGGTGCACGCCGCGGTGGCCTTCGCCAAGCTCAAGAACCGACGTCAGGCCTTTGCGTGTCTGACCTCGATCGGTCCCGGCGCCACGAACATGGTGACCGGCGCCGCGACGGCGACCGTCAACCGGCTGCCGGTCCTGCTCGTGTCCGGCGACACCTTCACGGAGCGCCTTCAGGACCCCGTGCTCCAGCAGATCACGTCCGAGCACGCGGGCGATGTCACCGCGAACGACACCTTCCGCAGCGTGGTGCGCTACTGGGACCGGATCACGCGTCCTGAGCAGCTGATCCCGAGCCTGCCCGAGGTGATGCGCACGCTCACCTCGCCGGCGGACACGGGCGCCGTGTTCCTCGGGCTTCCCCAGGACGTGCAGACGTTCGCCTTCGACTTCCCGGAGGAGATGTTCCAGCCCCGGGTCTGGCATATCCCCAGGCCGCGGCCGGATCGCGCGCTGCTGGAGGAGGCCGGCGCGTGGATCCGAGCCAGCCGCAGGCCGATCATCGTCGCGGGCGGCGGCGTCCGGTACAGCCAGGCGACGGAGACCGTCCGTCTGCTCGCGGAGCGAACGGGTATCCCGGTCGCCGAGACGCACGCCGGAAAGGGCACTCTCAGCTACGACCACCCCCTGAGTCTCGGGGGAGCCGGTGTCGCGGGAACCCGAGCCGCCAACGTGATCGCCGAGTCGGCCGATCTGGTCATCGGGATCGGTACCCGGTACACGGACTTCACCACGGCGTCCAAGACCGCGTTCCAGAACCCGGCCGTGCGCTTCGTGAACATCAACGTCTTCGAGCACGACGCCTACAAGCACGCGGCCGTGCCGCTCGTGGGCGATGCGCGGGCGACCGTCGAGGAACTCACCGAGGTGCTCGGCGGCTTCGAGACCAGCCCGGAGTATCGCGCGGAGGTGGAGCGCCTCAACCTCGACTGGAACACCGAGGTCGAGCGGCTGTACAGCCTCGGCCGCGACCCGATCAGCCAGGGGGAGATCATCGGACTGGTCGAGGCCTCCGCCGATCCCCAGGATGTCGTCGTCACCTCCGCGGGCAGCCTGCCCGGCGACCTGCTGAAGCTCTGGCGCTCCCGGGATCCGCTCAGCTATCAGGTCGAATACGGCTATTCGGTCATGGGGTACGAGGTCGCCGGAGGGCTCGGCGCCAAGCTTGCCGCCCCCGACCGCGAGGTCTACGTGATGGTGGGTGATGCGTCCTTCCTGATGATGAACAGCGAGATCGCCACCGCGGTGCAGGAGGGGCTCAAGGTGATCATCATCATCATTGACAACGTTGGCTTCTCGAGTGTCGGCCGGGTCTCTGAGCAGGTGGGCAGCGAAGGCTTCGGATGCCACTACCGCGCGCGGGGCGAGTCGGGCCTGTACGACGGCGAACCGCTGAGCGTCGACTTCGGAGCCATCTGCCGTGGGCTCGGCGCGAGCGCGATCCACGTTGAGAGCAGGGAGGAGCTCGCCGCGGCGCTCCAGCAGGCTCGGGCCGCCACAACCACCACCTGCATCACCGTGAACACCGACTGGGACGAGCGCGTTCCCGGCTACGCCTCATGTTGGTGGGACATGGCCACCGCCCAGGTCGCAACCATCCCCGCCGTCACGGAGGCGCGCCGGGAGTACGAGCGTGAGAAGCCTCGCGAGCGCTACCTGATGGTGCCGGGGCACCCCCACTGGTCGCCCGACGGACACGCCCCCGAGGCGGAGGCGAACAGCTCACCCGCCACCGCCGGACCCTCGACAGCGAACCGTGCCTAGCCTCGATCTGATCACCGTCGGGCGCGTCAACCTCGACCTCTACGCGCAGGAGAGGGGCGTCGAGTTCAGCGAGGTGCGGGGTTGGGATGCCATGGTCGGTGGCAGCCCGACCAACGTCGCCATCGCCGCGTCCCGGCTGGGGTTGCGTACCGCGATCTTCACCGCCGTGGGTGTCGATCTGGTCGGCGACTGGGTGCTTGCCGCTCTCCGGCGGGAGGGCGTCGACACCACCTACATCGCGCGCAAGCACGGGCCGCATACGTCGCTGGCGCTCCGGGCCCAGCGACCCCCGGACCACCCTCTGGCGTTTTTTCGTCATGACCCGGCGGATGTCCATCTGACGGCCGCCGACGCGGCGACGTTGCCGGTGCAGCAGGCCCGCGCCGTGTTGATCTCCGCCGACGCCTGTGCCCGTGGCACCACCCCCGCGGTCTGCGAGCCGATCGTCGCGGCGGCCCGAGCCGCGGGAGCGACCACCTTCCTCGACCTCGATCTGCGCGAGGTGAACTGGTCCGACATGGAGGCATACGCGCGGACCGTGCGTGACCTGGTGGCTCGGTTCGACGTGATCCTCGGCACCGAGGAGGAGTTCGCGACACTGCTCGAAGCCGGCGATCCGTCAGCCGTCCCCAGCCTTCTCCTTCAGCGACGATCGGAGTGGCCCGGTGTTCACATCATCAAGCAGGGCTCGCGCGGTGCCACAGCGTTGGTCGCCGATGAGACTCTTCGCTTCGGAGGCTTTCCCGTTCGCGAGGCGAGCTCAGTTGGCGCTGGCGATTCGTTCGCCGCAGGTCTCATCCACGCTCGCCTCACCGGCTTGGACTGGAACGCCGCCGGCGAGTTCGCCAGCGCCACGGCCGCCATCGTCGTGAGCCGCCCCGGCTGCTCTGCCGGCTTTCCCTACCCGCATGAGGTGGAGCGCTTTCTCGATGACCACCGCCTCGTCAGCCCGCACGCCGGATGACCTCCGACCTCATCCGTCCCAACCCGGGCTCCGAGGTGGTATCGCTCGAACCCGCAGCGTTGAACTGGGAGCAGCTCGGTTTCGCGGTGCATCGGCTCGCCGGACGAGACGAGCTCGTCCTGGATCCCGGTCCCCGCGAGGCCGCGCTGATCCCGATGAGCGGCCGGGCCACGGTCGAGACGAGCGCCGCGCGCTACGAGCTCGCGCGTCAGAGCATCTTCGCTGAGTGCGGGAGCCTCCTCTATCTGCCGCCGCGGACGCCGGCCCGGATCTCGACGGAGCTGGGCATTGAGTTCGCCGTCGGCACGGCTCATGCGGAGGGTCGCTATCCGGCGAGGCTCATCCACCCCGACGAGGTGCACGTGGAGATCCGCGGTGGGGGGGCCGCGCGACGGCAGGTCAATCATCTGCTCGCGCCGCCGCTCGAAGCCGAACGGCTGATCGTCTACGAGGTCTATCTCCCGGGTGGCGCATGGGCCGGGTGGCCTCCTCACCGGCACGATGGTGTGAACGGCTCGCCGCGACTGGAGGAGACCTACTTCTTCCGGTTCGACCGACCGGACGGCTTCGGGTTCCATCGCAACTACGACCCGGACGGGTTCGACGAGACCTTCACGGTGCACCAGGACGACTTTGTGGCCGTGCCCCGCGGCTTCCACGTCACCACGACGGCGCCAGGGAGCAACATGTGGATACTGAACTTCCTCGCCGGCGACCTCGAGGGTGAGGCGCGCAGCACCGCTCCGTACTTCGATCCGGCCACCACCTGGATCCGCGACGACTGGTCCAGGGGCCAGATCGATCTGCCTATCGGCACGCCGCAGGCGGGCCCGCGGTGACCGGCGTCGGCGAGGGAACGTCCGCGCCTGAGCGGGCGGGTGCGGGCGCATCGTTGCTGCCGTTCGCATCGAGCACCGGGTTCATCTGCGTTCTGGCCCTCGATCATCGCGACGCGATGCGTCACGCCTACCAGCGGGTCGGCGTCGAGCCGGTGAGCGACCAGGTGATGCTGGAGGCGAAGCGGCAGATCATCGAGGAGCTGGGCTCGCCGGTGTCGGCGATCCTGCTCGACTCGCTTGCCGTCACGCTCCCACGGCCCGCCTCCCTGGGCGTGATGATGCCGCTGGAGACGCAGGGCTATGAGCACCTGGATGGGGGCCGGCTCAACCGCCTGATGGCCGACTTCGACCCGTCGGAGGCGGCGCGATACGGGGCACAGGGATGCAAGCTGCTGCTCTACTACCGCGCGGATCATCGGGCCACCGCCGAGCGGCAGTGGGAGCTGGCGGCGGCCGCGGCGCAGGAATGCCATCGACACGGCCTGGCGCTGATCGTCGAGCCAAAGGTCTATCGGCTCGCCGACGAGGGACTCGACGCCTACGAGCGGGAGTTCGGTGAGCTCGTCATCGCCGGTGCGCGCGACCTGGCGCGATCGGGCGCGGATCTGCTGAAGCTCCAGTACCCCGGAGACCCGGCGCGGTGTGAGCGACTCACCGAGGCAGCGGCGCCGCTGCCGTGGACGCTGCTCGGCGGCGAGATCGACGGCGAGACGTTCGCCTCGCAGCTGCACGACTCCTGCGCCGCGGGCGCCTGCGGGTTCATCGCGGGCCGGGCGATCTGGGGCGATGCGCTCGCCCTGGCGCCGGCCGCCGCGCGGGAATGGCTGAGACAGCACTCGCTGCCCCTGTGCGAACGACTGTGCAAGATCACCGAACTGCACGCGAGGAGGATCGTGTGACCGAGACCGAGGCACCCACGATGACGGAGCCGATCACCCACTGGATCGGCGGCGAGGCGTGTCGAGGCTCCTCGACCCGGACCGGATCCGTCTACAACCCGAGCACCGGAGAGCGGACGGGCACCGTCGCGTTCGCCACCACCGAGGATGTCGACCGGGCGGTCCAGACCGCAAAGGCGGCGTTCCCGGCGTGGCGGGCGTTGTCGCTCGCCCGGCGCACTGAGCTCATGTTCAGGATCCGCCAGCTCGTGCTCGAGCATCGCGACGAGATCGCGCGCCTCATCACGGCAGAGCACGGCAAGGTGCTCGGCGACGCGCGCGGGGAGGTCACCCGCGGCCTTGAGGTGATCGAGGTGTGCTGCGGTCTCTCGAACCTGCTCAAGGGTGGCATGAGCGAGCAGGCATCCACGGGGATCGACGTGTACTCGATTCGTCAACCGCTGGGAGTGGTCGTCGGCATCACACCGTTCAACTTCCCCGCCATGGTTCCGATGTGGATGTGGGCGACCGCGCTCGCGTGCGGCAACACGTTCGTTCTGAAGCCCTCGGAGAAGGATCCGTCGGTCGCCATCTACCTGGCGCGCCTGCTCGCGGAGGCCGGACTGCCCGACGGCGTGTTCAACGTCGTTCAGGGAGACAAGGAGGCGGTGGACGCCCTGCTCGAGCACCCGGATGTGGCGGCGGTGAGCTTCGTCGGCTCAACCCCGATCGCACGCTACGTCTATGCGAAGGCGACCGGCGCCGGGAAGCGCTGCCAAGCGCTGGGCGGCGCCAAGAACCACATGGTCGTCCTGCCCGACGCCGACGTCGAGATGGCGGCGGATGCTGCGGTCAGTGCGGCGTACGGCTCGGCCGGGGAGCGGTGCATGGCCATATCGCTCCTCGTGGCGGTGGGAGAGGTCGCCGAGCCGCTGCTCGACGCGATTGAGCGGCGAATCGCCAAGATCGTCGTCGGTGACGGCATGGACCCGGCGTCGGAGATGGGCCCGCTGATCACCGCCGATCACCGTGACGCCGTCTCCGCATACATCGAGCGCGCCCCCGGCGAGGGTGCCACGGTCCGGGTGGACGGTCGTCCATCGAGCCCAGACCGTGGCTTCTTCCTGCAGCCCTCGCTGATCGACGACGTCAGGCCCGGAATGGCCTGCTACGACGACGAGATCTTCGGACCGGTCCTGAGCGTCACGCGGGTGGACAGCTACCAGGAGGCCGTGGCGCTCATCAACGAGAACCCGTACGGGAACGGAACCGCGATCTTCACGCGGGACGGCGGCGCCGCACGCCAGTTTCAGTTCGACGTGCAGGCCGGGATGGTCGGGATCAACGTCCCGATCCCGGTTCCGGTCGCCTACTACAGCTTCGGTGGGTGGAAGAACAGCCTGTTCGGCGACCGCCACCTCTACGGCTCCGAGGGGATCGACTTCTACACCCACACGAAGGTCGTGACCGCACGCTGGCCGGACCCCGCGACGTCCACCGTCGACCTGGGCTTCCCCCAGACCCAATGACGAGGGCGAGACGCTCGGTGTCGCACAGCCAAGCCACCTGGCCGGACGCCGGCCCATGCCGGGACCCGGCCGCCCCATCTGTCCTTGACAGCAACCACATCGAGAGAGAGCGATTGACATGAGAATTGGTCTTGCCGGGGTCGGGCGAATCGGGGTCATGCACGCGGAGGTGCTCGCCGCGCACGACGAGGTGACCGAGTTGGTGCTCTATGACGCCGACACGGACCGGGCCAGCGAGATGGCCAAGCAGCTCGAGGCGACGGCCGTCCACACCCTCGATGAGCTCTTCGACTCGGAACTGGATGGGCTCGCCGTCGCGACCGCCACCGGCTCCCACGCCGAACTCATCACACGCGGCATCGCGCACGGCGTCCCCACGTTCTGTGAGAAGCCCGTCGCCCTCGACAGCGAGCAGACCGAGGATGTGCTCGCGCAGGTGGCGGCCTCGAGCGTGCCGGTGCAGATCGGGTTTCACCGTCGATTCGACCCCGGCTACATCGCGGCCCGCAACGCGCTCGCGAGCGGAGGCCTCGGTGAGCTGAGGCGAGTTCACGTCGTCAGCGCCGACCCGGCGCCGCCGGACGCGTCGTACATCCGCACCTCCGGCGGCATCTTCCGCGACCTTCACATCCATGACTTCGACATCCTTCGTTTCGTCACCGGCCGCGAGGTCAGCAGGGTGTACGCGGTCGGCGCCAACCGCGGCGCGGCGTTCTTCCGCGAGGCCTCCGACGTGGACGAGGTCGTCACGCTCCTCGTGCTCGACGATGGAACGCTCGTCACCGCGCAGGGATCCCGGTACAACGGAGCCGGTTACGACATCCGAATGGACGTCGCGGGCACCGACGGGACGACCGTGGTCGGGCTGGCCGACCGCTCCCCCCTGAGCTCCGCGGAGCCGGGCATCGCCTTCCCGGCGGGCCCGAGCTGGGTCGGGTTCGCCGAGCGGTTCCGCACCGCCTACGCGGCCGAGATCAGTGCCTTCATCGAGATGGCGGCGGGCCGGCGCGAGAGCCCGTGCACGGTCCAGGAGGCGCTCGCCGCGGCCTACATCGCGGATGCGGCCGACCTCTCGCTGCGCGAGGGACGAGTCGTCGATGTCGAGGAGGTCACGCTGGCGGGGAGGTCACGCGCATGACTCGGCTGGCCGATCGCATCGCCGCCGCTCCGGCCTCCTGGGGGATCTGCGAACTGCCGGACTGGGGCTACCAGCTCCCCGTCGATCGGGTTCTGGCCGACATGCGGGAGCTCGGCGTCCGAGCCACCGAGCTCGGTCCGGAGGGCTTCATCCCGGGTGCACCCGCCGAGCAGCGTGAGCTGCTGGAGTCATACGGGCTCACGGCACTGGGGGAGTTCTGCCCGCTGGTCCTGCACGAGTCCTCGATCTCGATCGAGGCGCCGGTCAACGAGATCCTCGAGCGATTCCGGGTCACGGGGGCGGACATGATGGTGATCGCCGTGGCCACCGGGGCCGACACCTACGACCGGCGTCCCGAGTTGAGCGCAGAGCAATGGCAGACGCTGACCGACAACCTGCAGCGGGCAGAGGCGCTCGCCCGGGAGCGGGGGATCATCGCGTGCGTGCATCCTCACATGGGAACCCTGATCCAGACCGCTGAAGAGGTCGAGCGGATCCTTGACAGTTGCGAGGTCCCACTCTGCCTCGACACCGGTCATCTCACCGTTGGTGGTGCTGACGCGGTGGCGATCGCGCGGTCGGTCCCGGAGCGGATCGCGCACGCGCACCTCAAGGACGTCGACACGCGGCTTGCGGCCGCCGTCCAGGACGGCAGTCTGGACTACAGCGAGGCGGTTCGGCGGGGCCTGTATACGACGCTCGGCGCGGGCGATGTGGACCTCACCTCGATCGTCCAATCGCTGGAGGGCGCCGGCTACCGTGGCTGGTACGTCCCGGAGCTCGATCAGATGCTGCCCGGCGAACCCGAGGGGGCTGGTCCGATCAGCGGGATCCGGGCCAGCATGGAGTTCCTGCGCAGCCTTGAGCCGGCCGGCGACCGCGACGGTTCATGAGGATCGTCGTCCTGGGCAGCGGCAAGATCGCTCGCCTGCACGCGAGCGCTCTCGCGGCCGATCCACGAGTGACGTGGCTGGGGATCGGCAGTTCGCGAGCCGAGTGGGGGCGGGACGCGGCCGCGCAGGCGGGTGCCGACGCGGTTGGCACGGTGACCGAGATGCTGGCGGCCTCGCCCGACGCGGTCGTCATCGCGAGTGCGACCGCGCGCCACGCGCAGGACATCCGCGCATCCCTCGGTCTGCGGGTGCCGCTGTTCTGCGAGAAGCCGATCGCCGGCACGCTGGAGGACGCCGAGGCCCTTGTCGAGGAGGCGGAGCGCGCCGGCGTTCCCCTCCAGGTGGGCTTCGACCGCCGCTTTGACCCGGACCTGATGCGCCTGCGGGCAGCCATCGCCGGCGGGGAGTTGGGCGCCCTGCAGTCGGTCACGCTCACATCGCATGATCGCGACCCGCCGAGCGAGGCGTTCGCCGCCGTATCCGGAAGCATGTTCCTGGATCTCCACATCCACGACTTCGACCTCGCGCGCTGGCTCACCGGCGAGGAGGCGGCGGACGTGGTCACCGTCTCCGCGCGGCGCGGTCCCTGTGAGTTCCTCGACGCCCTTGGCGACGTCGATACGACCGCGACCGTCCTGAGAATGAGTGACGGGCTGCCGGTGACGATCCGCGGCAGCCGTCAGGACACGGCCGGGTACCTGATGCGCGCGGAGGTCGTCGGGGGTGTCGGCTCGATCACGATCGGGGACGAACGCTACGCGGACTATCGAGAGCGCTTCCACGACGCGCTGGTCGCGCAGATGAGCGCCTTCCTCGACCTGGTGGCCGGGGGCCGGCCCAATCCGTGTCCCGGGCGCGAGTGCTTGGCGGCGATGCGGATCGCCATCGCCGCCGAGTGTTCACATCGGCAACGCCGCGTCGTGCGCATGATCGAGGCCGGTGGCTGAGAGAGCTGACCGCCGTCACCACCCGTCCTTGAGAATGTGACGCACCGGGCGGTATTCTTGCGCCCCAATGTCGCTGACGGTTGAATTGCCGCGAGTGCAGGGACCAGGCAGCGGACTCGGGGGGCAGTGGCGGGTTGTGGTGTTGAACGATCACCACAACACGTTCGACCACGTCGCCGAGACCCTCGCCGCCCACATTCCGGGCGTCACGCTGGCGGAGGGATACCGCCTCGCCGACCGCATCCACAACAACGGCTGCGCCATCGTGTGGAGCGGCGCGCGCGAGGATGCCGAGAGCTACTGGGTGAGCCTCGACGGCGCGGGCTTGACGATGGCGCCGCTCGAAGAGGGGTAGGCGGCCGGCTCGGCGAGCTTTGCCGCCTGTCGCTCCGGGCTGATCCGCACGACGTTCCAGACGAGCCCGAGTCGCTCGAGCAGGGCGATGAGCAGTCCCGTGGGGTCGCTCACGCGTTCCCAGAAGCGCAGGCCGTGGAAGGCGGAGGTGGGGAAGGCGTGGTGGTTGTGATGCCAGGCCTCCCCCATCGAGAACGGCGCCAGCCAGAAGACGTTGCGCGACTCGTCCTCGACGGCGAAGCGGCGCCGCCCGAAGAAGTGGCAGACGGAGTTGATCGACCAGGTGACGTGGTGCAGCAGGAAGACGCGCACCAGGCCCGCCCACAGCAGCGTGCTCAGGGCCGAGCCCAGGCCTCCGCCGATGGCCCAGCCGAGCGCGAACGGCACGGCGAGGCCGAGCGCCACCCACACGAGGAACAGCCGGTCGATCAGGCGGATCGCGCGGTCGCGCATCAGGTCGGGGGCGAACCGCTCTCGCTCGGCCTGCCCGACGGTCTGCAGCAGCCAGCCGACGTGGGCGTGGAAGAGGCCGCGGACCGCCCCCAGGAAGCCGGGTCCACTCAGGTGCGGGGAGTGTGGGTCGCCCTCCTGGTCGGTGAAGGTGTGGTGCTTGCGGTGGTCGGCGACCCACGTGATGACGGATCCCTCGACCGCCATCGAGCCGAGGACGGCGAGGATGACCCGCAGCGCCGGCGGCCCCTCGAGCGCGCGGTGGGTGAACATCCGGTGGTAGCCGAGCGTGACCCCAAAGGCGGTGAACAGGTAGAGCACCGCCATCACCACGAGCTCGAGCGGGCCGACCGCCCGGTGCCAGAGGAGCACGATGGCGACGACGAGCGCGAGCGGCGGGAGGCCGACGCCGATCAGGTTGGCCGCCTTGTGCGCGCGGGTCATCTCACCATGTTAAGTGCCCTCGGTGAAGGGTTTCTTCACCTGCCAGGACGACATCGGCCGCAAAAGTTGTCAATCTCCCACGAATATGGTCCGTCAGCCCTGGCACGAGCTCCCACCCGCCGTCGCGGCCGTCATCCGTCCGCTGCTGCCCGCCCTCGTCGACGAGATCATCGCCGCGGTGGGCACTGTCCCGGCGTATCAGCGTCCGCTCGAGGGGGACTTCGGCATCGGCGTGCGGGCGGGAGTCGAGGAGGCGCTCACCCACCTCGTCCGGGAGATCGAGGCCGGCGGGCCGGTGCGCCGGCCCGACGTGTACCGGCGGCTCGGGCGGGGCGAGATGCGGGCGGGCCGGAGCCTCGACGCGCTGCTCAGCGCCTACCGCGTCGGCGCGCGCGTGATGTGGCGGCGCGTCGCGCAGGCCGGTGAGGCGAGCGGCCTCGAGCCGGCGACGCTGTATCTGCTCGCCGAATCGATCTTCGCCTATATCGACGTCCTCTCGGGCGAGTCGGCCGAGGGGTACGCGCTCGAGCAGACCCAGCTGGCGGGGGAGACCGAGCTGGCGCGGCGGCGGCTCGTGCGCCTGCTCGTCCGCGATCCCCCGGCCGACGCCGAGCTCGTGCAGGCGGCCTCCCGCGAGGCGGCCTGGGAGCTGCCGCGCAGCCTCGCCGTGCTCGCCATCACGACGGGTACCGGCGATGGCCCGGACGGCCGTCCCGCGCAGGCGCTGCGCCTGCCCGTCGGCGCGCTCAGCGAGGACCTCGGCGAGCTGCTCTGCGCGATCGTCCCCGACCCCGACGCCCCCGGCCGGCGCCGGCAGCTCGAGCGCGCGCTGCGGCAGGCCGGCGCCCGGGCGGGGCTCGGCACGACGGTCGCCTGGAGCGATGCCGCGCTCAGCTTCGGGCGAGCGCGAGCGGCGCTCGCGCTCGCCCCCGACATCGACGAGCCGCTCGTCAGCGCGAGCGAGCACGCCGGCGCCCTGCTTCTGCGGGCCGATCCGATCCTCGCGGCGGAGGTCGCCGCGGGCGAGCTGGCGCCCCTCGCGGAGCTCTCGCCCGGCTCGCGGGAGCGGCTGACCGCCACGCTCGCCGCCTGGCTCGACGAGCAGGGCCGGCTCGGGCCGGCGGCGCAGCGGCTCGGGATCCACCCGCAGACGGCCCGCTACCGGCTCGCCCGCCTCCGCGAGCTCTTCGGAGACGCGCTCGAGGATCCCGACCGGCGCTTCTGGCTGGCCCTGGCGCTGCGCGTGAGGCGATGAGGCGCGAGGCCAGCGCGCGGCTCCTGGGGATCGTCAGCGCCGCCGTCTTCCTCGAGACGCTCTTCTACGCGGTCATCACGCCGCTCCTGCCCGAGCTCAGCCACCAGCTGCACCTCTCGAAGCTGGCGGCGGGGGTGATGACCGCGGCCTATCCGGCGGGCACGCTCGTCGGCGCGCTGCCGGGCGGCGCGCTCGCCGTCCGCCGGGGCCCGCGCTTCACGCTCATCTTCGGCCTCGCGCTCGTCGTCGTCTCGACGGTCGGATTCGGCCTGTTGCACGCGACGCTCGCGCTCGACCTCGCGCGCCTCCTGGAGGGGGCCGGCGGCGCCTGCGCGTGGGCCGGGGGGCTCGCCTGGATCGTCGCGGCGACCCCGGCGCAGCGGCGCGGTGCGGTGATGGGCCGCGCCCTCGGCGCCGCCATCGCCGGCGCGCTCTTCGGGCCGGCGATCGGGGCGCTCGCGGCCGCGATCGGACGGGCCGGGCTGTTCTGCGGCCTCGCCGGGCTCGCGACGGCCCTCACCATCCCGATCGCCCTCCAGCCGGAGGCCCGCAGCGCGTCGGCCCAGCGGGTGGCCGACGTGGTGCGGCTGCTCCACCGCCCGGCGCTGGCCGGCGCGATGTGGCTGATGGCCCTGCCGGCCATCGTCTCCGGGGCGTTCAACGTCCTCGGCCCGCTGCAGCTGCACCGGCTCGGGGCGGGGGCCGGGGTGATCGGCCTCACCTTCCTCGCCGGGGCGGGCATCGAGGCGCTGATCTCGCCGGCGGTCGGGCACCTCTCCGACCGGCACGGCCGCACCCTGCCGCTGCGCGGTGGGCTCGTCGGCCTCGGGGCCGTACTCGCCTGCTTCTCGCTGCCCCGCAGCGCCCCGGTGCTCGTGCTGCTCGTGATCCTCGGGATGATCCAGCTCGGCGTCTTCTGGGCGCCGGTCATGGCGCTCGTCTCCGACGTCGCCGAGGGGCACGGGATCGAGCAGGCGCACGCCGTGGCGCTGATGAACCTCGCCTGGGCGGTGGGCCAGATCGTCGGGGCGGCCGGCAGCGGCGCCGCCGGCAAGGCGTTCGGCGACGGCGCGCCGACGCTCGCCATCACGGCCCTGTGTCTGGTGACGCTCGTCGGCCTGCGGGCCGGGGCGAGACGTCGGGCCCCGGCGTAGGCGTCAGGCGCCGGCGTAGGGCGTCGGGTGCGGCTCGGGATCGAGATCGCCCGGCGTCACCGTCTGCGGCATCTCGCCGCCCGCCGCGTACTCGTCGTGCCAGGTGTAGGTGATCGGCACCTGGTACTTGCCGGAGTAGCGGGCGCGGAACTCGCGCATCTCCGGCCCCTCCCAGTAGCGGTACCAGTCGTCCTTGGACTCGAACCAGATCTGCTCGAGGATCTTGTACGGGTCGTCGAGCGAGCGCTGCACGGTGTAGCGGAGCGCGCCGTACTCGAGCGTGACCGGGGCCGCGAACTCCGCGACCGCGTCGACGAACATGTCGCCCCGGAACACGGTGGCGTACCACTGGACGTGCATCACACCTCTGGCCATGGCGCGGGATCTTAGCCGGACGGCGGGCTCGACGAGGCGCTCAGCAGCTGACGGCTGTGCTCGATGCGGCGCAGCTCACCCTGCAGCGTGTCCCACGATTCCAGCTCGACCCGCTCGTACTCGTTGCCGGTCAGGTCCTGGAGGTCGTCGTAATACTCGTTCCACGCTCGACGTTCCTCATCGTCGAGCTCACGCAGCTTCTCAGTGTCGGGGGCGATCGTTTCCACGAGCGGCTCCTTCCTCCTCTTTGACAGCTTCGATGGTACGCCGCGGGCCGGTCACATCGGGCTAGCGGTCGGTTAGGCCTGCTTAATGGGCGCTCGGAGCGGCCTTAATCGAACGGGAGCTCCGCGACGACCGCCTCGTGATCCCCGCCCCAGCGCACGATCGATCCCACCGGCGCCTCCCGCCGGATGAGCGCGAGCGCAAGCGGGCCCAGGCGGGGGGAGAGGCCGGAGCTCGTCACCGTGCCGACGACGCGATCCTCGAGCCACAGCTCGGCCCCGACGGGCAGCGGAGCCGCCGAGGCCAGCCCGCGGAGCTGGCGGTTGGGCTTGCCGCGGTAGTAGAGCCGGGCGACCGTCTCCTGGCCGACGTAGCACCCCTTGGTGAAGGAGACGGCACGCTCGTTGAGCTGCGCCTCCTGCGGGATGACCGAATCGTCGAGGTCAACCCCGTAGCGCGGCCGTCCACGCTCGATGCGCAGGATCTCGGCGGCCTCCTCGCCGATCGCCACCGCGCCCGCCGCGGCGAGCGCCGCCCGGAGCGCCGGCAGCTCGTCGGCCGCGCAGAGCAGGTCGACGCCGAGGTCCGTGCGGATCGCCCGCGCGGGAACGCCGTCGACGCTGAGGGCGGTGTGGTCGTGCTCGGCGGCGCCGAGCGTCCCGCCGGCGCGCGCGACGAGCTCATCGGCCAGCGGGCCGATGAGCGAGAGCAACCCGCACTCCAGCGTGCGCTTGTGCAGCGCCACCCGGTAGCCGAGCGAGTAGCGGCGGATCATGTTGAACAGGGCCTGGAGCGCGACGCGCTCGGTGTCCAGCAGCAGCTCCTCGCCGGTGTCGAGCACGCGCAGGTCGCCGAGCATCTTGCCCTTCGGGGTGAGGAACGCGGCGTAGCCGCCGTGCCCCGGGGTGAGGGCGAGAATGTCCTGGGTCACCTGACCGGTGAGGAACTCCTTGGCGTCCTCGCCGCTCAGCGCCAGCTTGCCGCGCTCGGAGCGGTCGATCAGCCCGACGCGCTCGGTGGCGACGGCGTAGTCGGTCTCCAGGCGGGTGGTCGCGCTCATCCCGATGACAGCTTCGCACACGCGCGCAGACGCCCCGGGGGACGGCTCGCTACTGTTCGCCGCGATGGCCCTCGCGGACACCTTCACCGAGATCGTCGAGTCGCTGCCCGACGACTGGACCGACCTGGAGCTCGACCTGCGCGTCCTCGATGAGCGCCGCTACGTCGAGGCGGCCACGCTGCTCGTCACCTGCAACGCACAGCCGTACTCCCGGCGCGACTGGCACTGGCGACTGCTGGTGGCCCATCGCTTCGGCCACGCCGCCTCGGTCCCGGCCGTGCACACGGCGCTCACGCTGCTCGATGACGCCGGCATCGCCGGCGAGCTCGCCCTGCGCGAGACGCGCACCGGCCGCGTCGAGACGCTCCAGATGTGGGGCCGGCCGGAGTCGGTGCGCGAGGAGTTCCGCCGGCTCCGCGCGCAGTAGCGGCGGCCACCGAGCCGTCAACCGCCGAGCTTCAGCGCGTACAGCGTGGCCGCCACCGCGGTGGCCAGGTTCAGCGACGAGACGCCGGGGGTCATCGGCAGCGCGATCCGGCGGTCGGCCCGTTGCAGCAACCCGTCGCTCAGGCCGTCGCGCTCGGTGCCGAAGGCGAGCACCGCCGCGCCGGGCAGCATGCCCGGCCGCAGCGGTTCGCCGTCCGGATCGAGGGCGACCAGCTCGCGGCCCTGTGTCCGGACGGCGTGCAGGTGGTGCACCGGCAGGGCGAAGTGCAGCCCGGCGCTGCCCCGGAGGGCATCCGGATGCCACGGGTCCTGCCGGCCGGTGGTCATCACGCCGGCCGCCCCGGCGGCGGCGGCCACCCGTACCGCCGCGCCCAGGTTGCCCAGGTGCCGCGGGTCCTCGAGCAGCACGACATGGCCGGCGCCGGCCAGCACCGTGTCCGGATCCGGCTGGACCGGGCGAGTCGCGACCGCCACCACCTGGGCGCGTGGCACGACCCGCCGCAGGTCGTCGGCCGCCACGACCTGCACCGCGAGCTCGATGTCCGGCGCCAGGCGCGCGCGCAGGTCCTCGAGCTCCGCCGCATCGGCGGTGAAGGTCGCGAGGATCTCGCCGCCGAAGCGGATCGCGTGCTTGACGGCATGAAAGCCCTCGAGCACGACGAGCTCCCGCCGGCGTCGCGCCCGCTCGACGTCGGCGAGGTCCACCGGCCGCTATCCCGGGAGGAAGCTGCGGTCGAACATCGTCGCCACGTTCGGGGTGCGCTTGACGATGCCGAACCGCCGCTCCCACCGCGCCCAGGCGGCGAGCACCGTCGGCGAGAGCGAGCCGTAGGCGCCGCCCTGACGCGGCAGGAAGGCGGGGAGCTCCGCCGCGAGCTGCAGCGCCACGGCGTGCGGCGCCAGCCCGCTCACCTCCGCCTCGAGGTCGTGTTCGCCCTCGAGTGGATGACGCAGGACGAAGCGGTACCCCTCGACGAGCGTGCGCACGACCCGGCGGGCGAGGCCCGGCGAGCGTCGCAGCTCCTGCGCGGTCGCGCAGAGGACCAGCTCCGGGTAGGACGGGGCCCCGAAGCGGTCGACCCGGAAGACGCGGAAGGGGCGATGACCGGCGCCGAGGTGGGTGAGCTGCACGCCCTCGTCGTTCCAGAACGCCGTGGCCGCGGCGACGCGGCCGCTCAGCAGGTCGGGCACCGCGTCATAGCCGATGGTGAGCGTCCGCAGCGTCCGGGGGCGGCCCCCCGCGCCGGCCACGATCGACCGCAGCACGGCGAGGTCGCTCGGGGCGCCGGTCACGCCGATCGTCCGCCCGTCGAGCTGGCGTGGGCTCGTGAAGCGCGGTTGAGCGATCACGGCCGCGAGCGGTCGCTGCTCGAGCGCCATGATCCCGACGAGGTGGCGGCCCTGCTCGTCGGCGATGGCCAGATCGTGGATGTCAAGGATCGCGAAATCGACGCGCCCCGCGGCCAACAGCGAGATCGCGTCGGTGCTCGCCCCCGGGATCCGGACGTGCAGCGCCACGCCGTTGGCGGCATCGAGATGTCGTGCCACAGCGGCGTAGATCCCGGTGTGGATCGCGTTGGGCGTGAAGTCGAGCATCAGCGAGGCGGCGCGGGCGGGAGCGCTCGCGGCGGCGCCGCCCGCGACCGCTCCGGCGGTCGCGCCGGCGCCGAGCAGCGCGCTGATGAGTGCGAGGGTGAGAAGGCGGCGGGGTTTCGTCATGGCGTGGCCGAGGATAGGCACTCCCTAGAATCGATGGCCCGTGCGTCGCCGCGTCACCTTCAGCCGAAACGTCACGCTCTCGCTCTCGCGCACGTGCCGCTGCTACTGCAAGTACTGCGCCTTCGCGACCCACCAGGCCCACCTGCACGAGCCCGACGAGGTGCTCGAGCTGCTCGACCGCGCCGTCAAGCGCCACCGCGCGAAGGAGCTCCTCGTCCTCACCGGCGAGCGGCCCGAGGTGAACGCCGGGGTGCGCGCCCGGCTGGCCGAGCTCGGGTTCGAGGACTTCGTCGCCTACGTCGTGTGGGTCTGCGAGCAGGCGCTGCAGCGGGGGATGCTCCCCCACAGCAACCTGGGGGTGCTCGACCGCGAGGATCTCGGCCGCCTGCGCGAGGTCACCGCCTCACAGGGCCTGATGCTCGAATCGGTGAACCCCGACCTGGTCGCCCACCAGGGGTCGCCGACGAAGCACCCGGCTCGACGGCTCGACACGATCCGGGCCGCGGGTGAGCTGCGCATCCCGTTCACGAGCGGCATCCTCGTCGGCATCGGCGAGAGCCCACAGGACCGGTTCGCGGCGCTCGACGCGCTCGCGGAGGTGCACGCCGAGTACGGGCACCTCCAGGAGATCATCATCCAGAACTTCGTTCCGCACGAGAGCTACTACGGGCGGGAGCCGGCCGAGATCGCCACGCGGGCGGCGGCCGAGTACTGGCGCACGGGCATCGACAACGGTCCGCAGGTGGGGGCGCCGAAGTGGTCCTCCCCGGTCTCCATCGACGACCTTCGGGAGCTGATCGGGCACGCGCGCGAGGTGCTGCCCGGGGTGGGAATCCAGGTGCCGCCGAACCTCTCGGACTGGTGGCCGGAGCTCGTCGCCGCCGGAGCGACCGATCTCGGCGGGCTGTCGGCCAACGGCGACCACATCTCCCCCGAGCACCCGTTCCCGTCGCCCGCTCAGGTGCGCCGGCGTCTGGCACAGGACGGGTACGCGCTCTCCGAGCGTCTCTGCGTCTACCCGGACTACATCGACCCGGAGTGGATGTCGCAGGGGGTGCTCGACCTGATCAGGACCGACTACTGGTCGTTCATCCCCAGGCGTGGGTCGGGACGGCGGGGCGAGGTGTCCGTCGCCCCGGACGTGGCCGGTCGCGCGATCGAGAAGGGCGTACGGGGCGACGAGCTCTCGGCCGAGGAGCTCACCGCGCTCTTCGCGGAGCAGCGGCCCGAGGTGATCGAGGAGCTGCGTGCCGGCGCCGACCAGCTCCGGGCCGAGCTGGCGGGCGAGACCGTCACGTTCGTCGTCAACCGCAACATCAACGTCTCGAACGTCTGCACGGTCGGGTGCGCCTTCTGCGGCTTCGGGCAGGGCAGACGCTCGCCCGACGCCTACGAGCACTCCGAGGAGGAGTTCGCCCGCCGCATCGCCGAGGCGGTCGAGTTCGGGGCCACCGAACTCTGCATCCAGTCCGGGATTCACCCCGACTGGAGCCTCGAGACGTATCTCGGCTGGCTGCGCTTCGCCAAATCCTGTGCGCCACAGTTGCACCTTCACGCCTACTCGCCGATGGAGATCGCCCACATGTGCGACATCTCGGGACTGGCGCCCGGCGAGGTGTTCGCCCGCCTGCGCGACGCCGGGCTCGGCTCGACCCCGGGCACGGCCGCCGAGGTGCTCCACGACGGGGTGCGGGAGCGGATCTCACCCAACAAGCTGCCGGTCGCCCGCTGGGTGGAGATCATCGAGGCCTCCCACCGCGCCGGCCTGCGCTCGACGGCCACCGTGATGTTCGGCCACATCGAGGAGCCCTGGGAGCTCGCCGAGCACATGCGCGTCGTGCGCGCGCTCCAGGAGCGGACCGGCGGGTTCACCGAGTTCGTGCCGCTCTCGTTCATTCCCTTCCAGACGCTGCTGGGGCGCACGCACGGGATCGAGGAGATCACGCCCGAGGAGAACCTCAAGCACACCGCCGTGTTCCGGCTCGCCCTCGGCCGCACGGTCCGCAACCTCCAGGCGAGCTGGGTGAAGATGGGGCTCGAGGCGGCCACCGAGTCGCTTCGCTGGGGCGTCAACGACCTCGGCGGGACGCTCATGGAGGAGTCGATCAGTCGCCTGGCGGGTAGCTACCACGGTGTGAAGCTCGGCCCGCAGGACCTCATCGCCGCCGCCCACTCGGCCGGCCGCCCGGCGGCCGAGCGCAGCACGCTCTACGAGGTCCGCCGGGAATTCCCCATCGGCGAGGCGGCCCTCGCACGCTGATCCCGCGCGCCCGAGCCCGCTCGCGCACCGGTGGTCCGTCCCGCGAGCGCTCTAGCCTTTGTGACAGAACTCACGAATGCGCCGCGCAGGTCGATCATCGGTTCATGGCGAAGAGAGAGCGCTGACGTCATGAGCGTGGTCGACATCGCACGAACCGCCGGGGGCCTCGCCCTCACCACCGGAGCCCAGGTGGCCCGGGCCCCGCAGCGCGTGCGCAGCACCCGCACCCACCTCGCGCTGCTCTCCACCCCGCGCCGTCGCGTGCCGTGGACCCCGGGCTTCTACGACGCTCCCGCGAACCTCTCCGCGCTCGCTCCCGGTGAGCTGATCCGGGCCGAGCCGATGGACGCGTATCTCGTCCCCGGTGTACGGCTGCGCGCACACGCCTGGCGCCTGCTCCACCGCTCGACCGGGGCGGTCGGCGAGCCGACCGCCGTCTCGGGAACGCTGCTCCTGCCCGTCGGCGCACGCACCACGCCGGTTCCGCTCGTCGCCTACGCGGCGGGCACGCACGGGATCGGTGACGCCGCCGCCCCGTCGCGGCTCCTGGCCACCGGCCGTGACTGGGAGGCGGGACTGATGGCGCTCGCGCTCGGCCGGGGCTGTGCGGTCGTGATCTCCGACTACCAGGGGCTCGGGACCGCCGGTGACCACGCGTACATGGTCGGTCGCGCGCTCGGGTGCAACGTCCTGGACGCGATCCGCGCGAGCCGTCAGGTCGCGCAGGCCGCCCTCTCCGCCGAGGCACCCGTCGGGGTCATGGGCTATTCGGAGGGAGGCACCGCGGCGGCGTGGGCCGCGCAGCTGCAGCCCCTCTACGCTCCCGAGCTCGACCTGGCGGGCGTGGCCGCCGGGGCGGCCGCCGCCGACATCGAGCTCGCGGGCCCGACGCTCGAGGGAAGCTTCTTCTCCTTCTTCCTCGCGTACGGGGCGATCGGCTACGCCGCCGCCTACCCCGAGCTCGAGCTCGAGCCGTATCTCGTCGGGGACGGGGTCCGCGCGATCGACGACCTGCGGCTCACCAACATCCTCCAGGCGGCCGTCCGCGGCCCCCGCTTCGCCCGCGTGGATGAGCTGACGAGCCCGAACGTGCTCGAACTTCCGTCCTGGCGCCGCCGCCTGCGGGAGAACCGGCTCGGGACCCTGGCGC
This sequence comes from Solirubrobacterales bacterium, assembly GCA_027451345.1. Classification (GTDB taxonomy): domain Bacteria; phylum Actinomycetota; class Thermoleophilia; order Solirubrobacterales; family Solirubrobacteraceae; genus Palsa-465. The sequence goes on along the minus strand of DAIDJO010000126.1, from coordinate 12,425 downwards.
CCGCCGCGCCGGTCCTGCTGCACCACGCACGACACGACCAGATCGTCGCCTTCGAACACTCCGAGCAGCTGCTCGACGACTGGCAGGCGCTCGGGGTCGACGTCACGCTGCGCGTCACCCGCGGCGGCTTCGACCACCTGAGCGGCGCCGTCGCCGGCGTGCCGATGGCGCTCGATTGGCTGCAGGACCGGCTCGCCGCGCCGCGGTCGTTCCGCTCGCCGGCCCCCACGGGCAACGTCGTCCCGCTGCGCCGGACCGCCTGAGCGCGCCGGGGACCGCCGGCCGACGGCGGACGTCCCCCCGACCGGGGGATGGCGCGGGCGGCGCGCGTACCCGCCGAGGCCGGGACGCGTAGGGTAGGGGGAGATGACCACGGCACTTCTCTTTCCCGGACAGGGGAGCCAGACCGACGACATGCGCGACCTCGTGGCGCGCGTGCGCCCCGACCTGCTCGAGCTCGCCGCCGCGGTGGTGGGCGAGGACCCGTTCGACCGGGTCAACGACGGCACCGCCTACGCGCAGCCCGCCATCTTCTGCGCGAGCATCGCCGGGTGGTGGGAGCTCGGCCGGCCGCTGCACGAGTTCGTAGCCGGCCACTCGCTCGGCGAGCTCGGCGCGCTCGTTGCCGCCGGCGTGCTGACCGAGCGGGACGGGCTCGAGCTCGTCGCGCTCCGCGGCCGCCTGATGCAGCGGGCGGGGGAGACGGCGGGCGACGGTGGCATGATCGCGCTGCTCGGCGCCGAGGCGGCCGAGCGTGCGCTCGAGGTCGCCACCCCGCACGGCCTCTCGGTCGCCAATGACAACTCACCGCAGCAGGTCGTGCTGTCCGGGCCCCGCGTCGCGCTCCCGGCCGCCGAGGAGACGGCGCGCGCGCTCGGGCTGCGGGCGATGATCCTGCCGGTGACCGGCGCCTTCCACTCGCCGATGATGGCCTCCGCCGTGCCCGAGTTCGAGCGGGCCCTCGCCGCCGTCGAGCTGGGACCGGCGGCCACCACCGTCGTCTCGGCCGTGACCGCCGAGCCGTTCGATGATGTCCGCGCCCGTCTGGTCGAAGCGCTCACCGGGCCCGTGCGCTGGCGCGAGGTGCTGCTCGGACTGCACGCCCGGGGGGTGACCCGGTTCGTGGAGGTCGGTCCGGGCCGCGTTCTCACCGGCCTCGTCAAGCGGACGCTCAGGGACGTGGAGATGCTCAGTGCCTGACGCGGGCGCGGCCGCGCCGCGGGCGTGGCCGCCGGAGGGCTGCGCGCTCGTCACCGGTGGCTCGCGCGGCATCGGAGCCGCCATCGCGCGCGGGCTCGCCGCCGACGGCTGGGCCGTTGCCGTCGGCTACCACTCCGGCGCCGAGGCGGCGGATCGCGTCGTCGACGAGATCACGCGGGCGGGCGGCCGGGCCGTCGCCGTTGCGGGCGACGTGGCGGCACCGGACGCCCCCGAACGGGTCTTCGAGGCGGCCGAGTCGGCGCTGGGCGGGCCCGTGCTGGCCCTCGTCAACAACGCCGGCATCACGCGGGACAACCTGACCCCGTCGCTCACCGACGAGGAGTGGGAGGCCGTGATCGACACGAACCTCACCGCCGCATTCCGCTTCACGCGCCGGGCCCTGAAGGGGATGATGCGCGCCCGCACCGGCCGGATCGTCAACATCGCGTCGGTCAGCGGCCTGCGCGCCAACCCGGGGCAGAGCAACTACGCCGCCGCCAAGGCCGGGCTCGTGCAGTTCACCCGCACGGCGGCCGTCGAGGTGGCCCGCCGCGGCGTCACGATCAACGCGGTGGCCCCCGGCTTCATCGCCACCGACATGACGGCGGAGCTGATCGGCCCGGAGCTGCTGGCCGCCATCCCGGCCAAGCGCGCGGGAACGCCCGAGGAGGTCGCCGCTTGCGTACGCTTCCTCGTATCGCAGCAGGCCGGCTACGTGACCGGCGCGGTGCTTACAGTCGATGGCGGGCTCGCGGCCTGACCGCTCGCCCGCCGGCAGAACCACACGAAAGAGGATCAGACGAATGAGTGCAGTGACCAAGGAGCAGGTGCAGGAGCGCGTCACCGAGGCGCTGGCGAGCTTCGGCCCCGATGCCAGCGAGATCACGCCCGACGCGACGTTCGAGGATCTGGACATCGACTCCCTGGATCTCGTCGAGCTCGCCCAGATCGTCGAGGACGAGTACGGCGTCGTGCTGAAGGGCGAGGACATGAAGGAGCTCAAGACCGTCGGCGAGGCCGTCGACCTGATCACCGAGCGCGCCAACTGAACGCCCGTCGGCGGGCAGACTGGAGACGCCATGCCTGAGAAGCGCCGAGCCGTCATCACCGGGATCGGTGCGGTCACCCCGCTCGGGGTGGGCGCGCGTGCGCTGCATGAGCGCTGGTCCCAGGGGATCAGCGGCGTCAGCGTCCGCGACGGCCAGGCCGGCGGCTACTGCGACGAGTTCGATCCGGCGGCGCACCTCTCGGTGAAGGAGGCACGCCGCCTCGACCGGTTCGCGCAGTTCGCGGTCGTGGCCGCCGATGAGGCGATCGCCGACGCCGGCTGGTCGGACGGCCCGCCGTGCGACCCGATGCGGATCGGCCTGATCATGGCCACCGGCATCGGTGGGTTCACCACAGTGCAGGCGAACCTGGACGTGATGCGCGAGAAGGGCGCGATGCGCATCTCCCCGCTCGGCATCCCGATGTACATGCCAAACGCCGCGGCGGCCGCCGTCTCGATGCGACACGGCATCCAGGGACAGGCCTTCGCCGTCGCCTCGGCCTGTGCCTCGAGCGGTCACGCGATCGGCCTGGCGGCGCGCATGATCCAGTACGGGGACGCGGATGCGGTGGTCGCCGGTGGTGCGGAGGCGACCCTGACGGACTTCGGCTTCGGGTCGTTCAACACGATGTCGGCCCTGTCCAAGATCGGGGTCTCCTGCCCGTTCGATGCCCGTCGCGACGGCTTCATCATGGGCGAGGGCGCGGGGGTGCTGGTGCTCGAGGAGTACGAGGCGGCCAGGTCCCGCGGCGCACGCATCCTCGGTGAGGTCGCGGGCTACGGGTCGACCTCGGACGCCCACCACCTCACCGCGCCCGAACCCACCGGTCGCCCCGCGGCTCAGGCGATCACGCTCGCCATCCAGGACGCCGGGCTGACGCCGTCGGAGATCGTCTATGTCAATGCGCACGGCACCTCGACCGAGCTCAACGATGCGGCCGAGACCGCGGCCCTGAAGCTCGCCCTCGGCGAGCACGCCTACCGGATCCCGGTCTCCTCGACCAAGTCGGCGACCGGCCACCTGCTCGGGGCGGCCGGCGCGATCGAGGCGGTGGCGACCGTGCAGGCGCTGAACGACCGGATCATCCCGCCGACGCTCAACTACGAGGTGCCGGATGAGGGGCTCGACCTCGACTACGTGCCCGGCGTGGCCCGCGAGCTCGTCCTCGCCGGCGGCGGCGCCCCAGCGGCGATCTCCAACTCGTTCGCGTTCGGCGGACACAACGTCTCGCTCGTGATCAGGGGACAGGGGTGAGCCACCGCGAGCGGGTCGTCTGATGGCGGGACTGCTGGCCGGGAAGCGCCTGCTCATCACGGGCGTCATCACCAAGGAGTCGATGGCCTTCCACGTCGCCCAGCGCGCTCAGGCGGAGGGAGCGGAGGTCCTGCTCACGAGCTTCGGGCGGGTCCGTCGCCTGACCGAGCGCGCGGCACAGCGCCTCGACACCCCCGTCGAGGTGCTCGAGCTCGACGTCAACCGCCCGGAGGACCTCGAGGCGGTGGCCGAAGAGCTCCGCTCCCGGTGGGGGCGCGTGGACGGCGCGCTGCACGCGATCGCCTTCGCCCCCGAGGACGCCCTCGGCGGCCGGTTCATGACGGCACCGGCGGAGAGCGCCGCGATCGCCTTCCAGACGAGCGCGTACTCCCTGAAGGCGCTCGCCGCCGCCCTCGCCCCGCTGATGCCGGCGGGTTCGAGCGTTGTCGGGCTCGACTTCGACGCGTCGGTGGCCTGGCCGATCTATGACTGGATGGGCGTGGCCAAGGCGGCGCTCGAGTCCGTCTCGCGCTACCTCGCCCGCGACCTTGGCGCCCAGGGCATCCGCGTCAACCTGGTGAGCGCCGGGCCGCTCGGCACCGTTGCCGCCCGTGGCATTCCGGGCTTCGAGCGGCTCGCCGCGCTCTGGCAGCAGCAGGCGCCGCTCGGCTGGGACATCGACGATCCGAGCGTCGTCGCCGGCCCGATCTGCTTCCTGCTCTCCGACCTCTCGCGCGGGATCTCCGGGGAGATCGTGCACGTTGACGGCGGCTTTCACGCCGTCGGCGCTCCCGCGGTCTGACCCGGCGCCGCGGAACGGCCGGCCGGGCGATCGCCAACCGGCTGCGTCCACCGCGCGATTGACGCCGGAACCCCCGGCACAAATTCGCTCAAATTGCGGGATCGTGTCGGCCACGGCCTTGTGCGTCGCCTCGGCCCGACATATGGTTCACGCAGCGGTTCGGGAGGGAGCGACGCCAGCGACAGCCAAGCGAAGTGGCGCTCCCAAAGGCGAACGACGAGGCTTATTTCGCGCGCAGGCTACGCGCGAGAGCAGGCGTGATCGTCGCCCCCGGGCCGCTCTTTCGTTCCCGCGTCACCTCGCGCATCCGCGCGAGCTCGGGGTCGTAGATGTGCGCCGACTTCACCACGAAGTGGAGCGGCCCGACCGGCCGCGCGACGCCCTCCGCCACCCGCTCCATCAGGTGCGCGAGCTCGACGAGGTTGCCGTAGCCCTTCGTGCCGAAGTCGATCGAGTGGGCGTACACCATCGCGGTGAGCCGGCCCGCGCTGATCCAGAAGTCGAGCAGGCTCACGCACGGGATGTAGGTCGTGTCGAGCAGCGGCTCGAAGGTCGTGATCGTCGCCGAGCGTGACGTCGGGTCGGCGCGCAGCCGCTCGATCACCCAGCGCACCTGATCGCGGCCGGTGCCGCCGTAGTCATGGAGCCGGCTCGCGTAGCTGCGGGCGTGGCCCAGTTCCGCCACGAGCCGGTGGTCGGTGAAGTTGGCGTGCATCCAGGCGAGTCGCTCGGGATCCCCGAGCTCGCGGACCACCGGGTCCTCGCTGGCCGGGGCGTCGATTCGCAGCGTCACCCGCTCCAGGTCGAGGATCGCTCGGCCGTCGTAGGTCGAGGCGGCGCCGTCCTCGAGGATCCGGCGGGCGACGGCGAGCCAGGCCTCCCCGATCGTGCCCGCGTCGAGCGTCGTCTCGGTCACCGGCACAGCCTAACGACTCCGTCCTGTTTCACCGTCACGATTCCGCGGAATCGTGACGGTGAAGGGTCGGGCTCTCAGGCCGGCAGGCCTGGCTCGTGATGGAAGGAGAGGGACTCGTCGAGCGGCGGCACGCCGTGGTGCTGCTCGGCGTGCCGCGCCGCCGCGGCGATCCGCTCCGGGTGCGCGCTGCGCAGGTACAGGAACCAGGCGAGCACCACCACGGCGGAGCCACCGGCGATGATCAGGCTGAGATCCCCGGGGTAGGGCGGGAACGGATGCAGTGACCCGTAGTACGCGAGCACGGGCGTCGCGACGCCGACGACCGCGACGGCGAGCCGCCACAACCGGGCGCCCCCGCTCCAGTCCCGCCAGACGATGCGGAAGGCGGCGAGCGCGAGCATCGCGTAGACCGCCTCGATGAGGAACGAGCCGACTCCCGCGCTGATCTGGAACGCCTCGATGTTGTTGGGCAGCTTGACGAGGTCGCCGAGCGTGGTGATCCCGCCGAGCAGGACGGCGAGCAGGCCCGCGCCGAGGATGATCAGGTTGCCCCCGAGCGGCGTGTCGTGCGTCGAGACGCGGGTGGTGAAGCTCGGCAGCAGGCCGTCCCGGCCGAGCGCGAAGAACACGCGGGAGCCGGCGACCGTGAAGGCGAGCGCGACGGAGATCGAGTCGAGCATCACGACGAGGTCGATCAGCACCGACAGCCAGTGCCCGTCGTACTGCTGGGCCAGCGCCCCCATCGGCGAGGGATCGGCGACCCACGCGGTGGCCGCGCCCTTGACCCCGAAGCCGATCGCGCCCGCGTAGGTGACGAGCAGATAGAAGAGGCCGGCGAGCGCGACCGAGCCGATCAGCGCCACCGGGATCGCCCGGTGCGGCTCCCGCGCCTCCTCTCCGAGGGAGGCGGCGGCCTCGAAGCCGATGAACAGCGTGACCGCGAACAGGATGCCGTGGAAGACGCTGTTCCACGAGCTGTGGCCGGTGCCGAACACGGCGAGCGTGTTGCCGGCGGCGCCGCCCTTGGCGATGATCGTGACGGCCAGGATGAGGAACGGGATCATCGAGATGCCGGCGAGCACGAGCACGCCCTGGACCGCGACGCGCACCCCGACGTGGTTGAGGCCGACGGCGATCAGCAGCACGACGATGCCGAGGATCCACCAGGTGATGCTGACGTGGATGTCGGCGAGGAAGGCCTGGGCCAGGAAGCCGTTGGCGATGAACACGCCCCCGCCGCCGAGGAAGAGGATCCCGAGGCCGTAGATCCCCGCCCCGAAGACCCCGACGCCGGGGTGGGCGCCGTGCACCAGGTACTCGTACATCGCGCCGGCGCCCGCGAAGCGGCGGGCGAACAGCGAGATCACGTAGCCGAGGCAGATCGCCCCGACCGTGCCGAGCAGCACCGAGAGCGGCGTGCTGTACCCCGCCACGCTCGCGACCAGCCCGGTGAGCAGACCGGCCGAGAACATCGGCCCGATCGCCAGCGACTGACCCACGGCATGGATCGTCGTCAACCGTCGCTCGCCCAGGTGCCCCTGGGCGGAACCCTCACTCATATCCCTCTCCTCATTGCGGTTGTCCCTCTCCGTGTGTCCGATCAGCGGACGCTGCCGTCGAGCACCTGCAGCGTCTTCAGGTCCGAGTAGAAGTCGAGCGCGTAGTTGCCGCCCTCCCGGCCGATGCCGGAGATGCCGACGCCGCCGAACGGGGCGGTCAGGTCGCGCACCAGGAACGTGTTCACCCACACGATCCCGGCTCGCACCGCTCGGCCGACGCGGTCCGCGCGGCCCATCGAGCCGGTGTAGACGATCCCCGAGAGCCCGTACTGCGTCGAGTTGGCCAGGGCGACCGCCTCCTCCTCGTCGGCGAAGGTCTGGAACGTCAGCACCGGGCCGAAGACCTCCCGCTGGACGATCTCGGCGTCGTTGGAGCGCGGCTCGAACAGGGTCGGCTCGTAGAGCAGCCCCTCGAGCCGCCGGCCCCCGCGCACGAGCGTGTCCCCGGCGGCGATCGCCCGCTGGACGAACCCGTCGACGCGCTCGAGATGGTCGGGATGGATGAGCGGGGAGACCGTCGTCTCCGGCTCGCGCGGGTCCCCGAGCACGTGCCGGTCGACCGCGGCGTGGAAGCGCTCGAGGAACGGTTCGCGGATGCTCTCCTGGACGAGCAGCCGGGTCCCGGCCAGACAGACCTGGCCGGCGTCGTCGTACTGGCCTGCGGCCTTGGCGGCGGCCGCGTCGAGATCCGCGTCGTCGAAGACGATCAGCGGGCCCTTGCCACCGAGCTCGCCGGTGAAGGGCACGAGGTTGCGGGCGGCCGCGACGCCGATGTGGCGCGCCGTCTCGGGCGACCCGGTGAAGGAGATCCGGCGCAGGAGCGGGTGCCCGACGAGCGCCGCGCCGACCTGTTCACCGACGCCCTGCAGCACGTTGAACACGCCGGGAGGAAAGCCCGCCGCCCGCGTGAGCTCGGCGAGCAGCGAGCAGGAGAGGGGGGACCACTCGGCGGGCTTGAGCACCACCGGACAGCCGGCGGCGAGGGCGGGAGCCACCTTCCAGGTGGAGAGCATGAATGGCGCGTTCCACGGTGTGATCACCGCCGCCGGGCCGGCCGGCATCCGCTGAACGCGGTTCCACGTGCCCTTTGAGTGCCAGTCGCGCTCCTCGTAGGCGACGGCCAGATCGGCGTAGTTGCGGAAGTTCGCCGCCGCCCGGTGGATCACGCGCAGCCGCAGCGACTCGAGCAGCATCGCCATGTCCGCGCACTCGACGGCGGCGAGTCGCTCGACGTTGGCGTCGATCAGGTCGGCGAGGCGGTGCAGGAGCGCCGCCCGGCCGGCGGCGCCGAGCCCCGCCCAGCCGGCGGCGGCCTCGTGCGCGGCCCGCACGGCCAGATCCGCCTCCCGTTCCCCACCGGCCGCCACCTCGGCGATCACGCTGCCGTCGATCGGGGTGATCACGTCGAAGCGCTCGGGGCTCGGGACCCGCTCGCCGCCGATCCAGTGATCGGTGCAGACCTCGTGACCGGCGACCGTGGCCACTGCGGTGTGGGCTCCGCCACTCATCCCACGTACTCCCGCACGGTCTCGAGGTCGTCCACCGTGTAGGCGAACGTGAAGCGGTAGCCGCGGGCGATGCTCACGGGAGCGAGCAGCGTGTGCTCCTCGCCGGGGGCGGGGAAGAGCTCGAGCGTGGCCGCGCCCTCCCAGACCGGGGAGACGCTGCGGTCGCGGCTGCGCGCCCGCACCAGCTCGTGGACCTGCGGCTCGGCGTGGCGTCCCGCCGCGAGCCGGGCGAAGTGGCGGACGTTGACGAGGGGGGGATCGGTGTGGACGGAACCGGTCTCGCTCTCCCGCTCGAGCGTGATCGTTGCCCGCGCGAGCTCGCGGCCGCGCGCCGAGCAGGTCGCGCCGAAGCGCGAGCCGGCGTGGATGCCGGGGGAGGCCGTCGCATCGAGCTGGAAGGCGCGGGTCATCCAGACCGCCCCGAGCTTCTTCGGATAGCCCTGGATCCACCCGCGGGCCATGGCGAAGTCCTGGTCGACCCAGATGAACGGGCAGGTGGTCACCGGCTGGCCGTCGAGCAGTCCGCTGACGACGAGGTAGCACTCCCGGTACTGCGAGCGCGCCGGGTCCGTCAGCTCGTCGCCGCTCTCCGAGCAGGACTGCCAGTCGACGAACACGGCCGCACAGCGCCCGGGGTCGGGGTGCGGTTCCAGCCCCTCGGGCAGCAGCGAGGTGGCCGCGGCCGGGTCCGCGTGGAAGTCGACGACGAGGAAGTCACCGACGTAGTGCCACGGGGGCGCGGGGACGAGGCTGGCACGGCCCTCGGGCGTGCGCGGGACGGTGTAGCCCTGCAGCGTCATACGGCCTCCTGAGCCGGCGCGGGTGGCAGCGGCGTCCCGAGCATCTCGAGGCTCTCGCGCTCGGAGTCGATCGCCGCCTGGTCGAAGCGGAAGTAGGACCGGGGCGGCAGCGGGCCCCACGTGTTGGAGGAGAAGCGGTCGTCCGGCCAGCGACGCGGCCGGTGATCGGCCTGCAGCTGCTCCATGTCGCAGTACAGCTCGACGAAGCACTCCTCCTCGACGATCCGCACGTACGAGGCGATGTTGCCGCCGACGCCGTGCCGCGTCGGGCCCCAGCCGAGCCACCGCCCGTGGCGGCCGAGGTGGTCGAGCGCGAGGCGCATCTGGCCGACGTCGACGACGTCGAAGGCGAGGTGGTGAAAGTGGGGTTGGGGCGGCTGGGTTCGAATCAGCGCCATCACGTGGTGGTCGGAGTTGACGTGGAACCACACGCCGTCCTCGCCGAGCCAGTCGGTCAGCCGCATCCCGAGCGTCTCGGTGTAGAAGCGGACCTGGTCCTCGAGGTTGCCGGTGAGGAAGTTCACGTGGCCGAGCTTGCGCGGGTGCCCCGGGACGGCGTGGCCCGCGGGACGGGCGTGGGCGACCAGGCGCGACGCCGGCTCGCGGTGGGCGAGCAGCTGGATCGCGTTGCCGTCGGCATCCATGGTGTCGAGGCGGCCGGCGCGCGCGGCGACGGCCGCCCCCTGCCGCTCGAGGTGCTCGCACGCCTGATCGATCGTGCAGGTGGGTGCGAGCTCGTAGGCCACGTGGTGCAGGCCCGCGGGCGCGCCGGCGATCAGCTCGAGCGCGCAGGGCTCGTCGTCGCAGGCGAGCCTCACCGTGTCGGCCCGGCGCTCGCGGACGTGCAGGCCGAACTGGGTGCACCACCGCGCCGTCGCCTCGGCGAGGTCGGCCACCCGCAGGCCGACATGGTCGATCCGGTGCAGCTCGATCATCAGCGCACCCGCACCGGAACGCGCTTGATGCCGTTGAAGAAGTTCGAGCGCAGCCGCTCGGGCGGACCGGCCAGCTCGAGCTCGACGCCGCGCGAGAGCAGATCCTCGAACGTGAGCCGGACCTCCATCTTCGCGAGGTGCGCGCCGAGGCAATGGTGGATCCCACCGGGGCCGAAGGTCATGTGCGGGTTCGGCGTCCGCCCGACGTCGAAGCGCATCGGCTCCGCGAACACGCTCTCGTCCCGGTTGCCGGACACGAACCAGGTCGTGACCTTGTCTCCGGCGTGGATCTCCCGGCCGCCCAGCACCGTGTCGACGGCCGCGGTTCGCCGGAAGTGGTGGACCGGGGTGGCCCAGCGCAGCATCTCCTCGGCGGCCGTCCGGCCGAGCTCCGCGTAGTTCTCGCGCAGCCGGCGGCGCTCCTGCGGGTGCTCACAGAGGGCGATCAGCCCGTGGCTGATCGTGTGCCGCGTCGTCTCGTTGCCGGCGGTGGCCAGCAGCACGAAGTACACGTCCATCTCGCGCTGGGTCAGGCCGGCCCGCACCAGGTCGCTCATGATGTCCTCCCGCGAGCTGTGGCGGCGCTCCTCCGCGATCCGGCGGCCGAACGCGAACATGTCGAGCGCTGCGGGGCTCGAGAACGGCAGGTGGCGGTGCGCGTCGTCGTCGCCGTCGTGGGCGTACTCCGGGTCGGCGTTGCCGAGCAGGCGGTCACCGATCTCGATGATCTCCCGACGCTCCTCCTGGGGCACCCCGAGGATCTCGGCGAAGACCTGCATCGGGATCTCCGAGGCGACCTCATGCACGAAGTCGAACTCGCCCTTCGGCAGCGCCGTGTCGAGCACCTGGCGAACCACGTTGCGCACCTGCTCTTCCCAGACCCCGACGGCCCGCGGGGTGAACCGGCGGTTGACGAGCGCGCGCAGCTCGTCGTGCCGTGGCGGGTCCATGTCGATCATCGACTTGCGCGCCTCGATGTGCTCGGGCTCGAGATCCTCGAGCGAGGTGCCGCCGATCTCGGAGGAGAAGACCTCCGGGGTGCGGTGCACGGAGCGGATGTCCTCGTACCGCGTCACTGCCCAGAAGCCGCGTCCCGCGGGCTCCGGGTTCCAGTGCACGGGGTCCTCGTGGCGCAACCGCGCGAACGCCTCGTGGGGAACGGCGTCGACGAAGTTGTCGTGGTCGGAGAGGTCGATGAAGTCGCTCGTTACGGACATCGGGGCTCGCTCCTAGAGGTGGTGCAGGTATTCGCTGATCTCCCAGTCCGAGACCCAGGCGCGGTGACGCTCGAGCTCGAAGCCCTTCATGGCCAGGAACGTCTCGACGATCGCGTCGCCGAGGCCCTCACGCAGGACCGCGTCGTCACGCAGCGCCGTCAGCGCCTCGTCGAGCGAGGTCGGCAGCGCGGGGCCGATCAGGTCAGGGTCGGCGCGGTAGGCGTCGCCGCTCACGGGGGCCGGTGGGGCGAGCCGCCGCCGGACGCCGTCGGCGCCGGCCAGCAGGACGGCCGCGATGCCGAGGTACGGGTTGGCCGACCCGTCGCCGACGCGCAGCTCGATGCGGGTGGCGCCGCCGCGCTCCGGCGGGATCCGCACGAAGCTCGCCCGGTTGTCGAAGCCCCAGTTGGCATGGGTGGGAGCGAGCGAGTCAGGTTGCAGCCGCCGATACGCGTTGACGGTCGGGTTGAGGAACGCCATCAGCGCCGGGGCGTGGGCGATCAGCCCGGCGGTGAAGTGCCCGAGCTCCGCCGTCACCCCGTGGTCCCCGTTCGGATCGGCAAAGGCGTTGGCGCCGTCACGGTTGAGCGACAGGTGCAGGTGGGTGCCCGACCCGCCCTGGTCGTTGAACGGCTTGCCCATGAACGTCGCGTGCAGCCCGTGCTGAGCGGCGATGTCCTTGACGGCGGACTTCAACCGGAACGCCCGGTCGGCCGCGTCGAGCGCCCCCGAATGGCGGAGGTTGATCTCGTACTGCGAGTTCATGAACTCGTGGTTGACGGCGAAGACGTGCAGCCCGATGGCGGCGAGCTGCTCGGTCATCCGGCGGACGAGGCCGTTCGGGTCGGCCAGCGGGCCGACCGTGTAGACCATGCTCAGGTTGTCGACGCTGCGGCGGATGCCGTTCGGGGCGGCCGGATCGCGCACGACGAGGAAGAACTCGAGCTCCGGCCCGACGATCGGCTCGAAGCCGAGCTCGCCGACGGTCGCGACCGCGCGGGCCAGGGCGCCGCGCGGGTCGCAGATCGGCGTGTCCGGGTCGGCGGGCTCGAGGTTGGCCAGGCAGCAGGCGACGCCCGGCTCCCACGGCAGGGTCACCATCGTCGAGAGGTCGGGACGCACGACCAGGTCCGGATACCCCGCCTCGCCGCCCACGACGGGCGTGTGGCGCAGGTCGGTGCCCAT
>DAIDJO010000125.1 GCA_027451345.1 Solirubrobacterales bacterium | reverse complement strand
ACGTCAGAGAACTCGTCTCGGCGATCCGCGCGTTCATCGACGCCTACAACAACCGCTGCCGACCGTTCGTCTGGACCAAAACCCCCGACGAGATCCTGCCCCACGCCACCCGTCAACCAACTTCAGACGCGGGACACTAGGCGCTGCGGTGGCGGCGGTGCGCGCGACGGTGATGCGCGTGCCGGTGGCGCAGGTGATGGTGACGATGGCGGTGGCGCCTGCGGTGCGCGTGCCGACCATGGCGTGCCTGGCCGGCCCGGGCGACGACGGCGCTCGTCGGGTACGGCGCCTGCACGACGTTGCTGAGCGCGCCCCAGTTCCCGCCCTGGCTCGCCTGGGCAAACGTGTACCAGAGGATCAGCTTCGGGTGGGCGTTCAGCAGCACCTGGTTGCGCAGCTCCAGCTGCACCGCCTGGGAGGGGTACTGGAGCAGGCTGGCGCAGTGCGCCGCGGTCATCGCGGCCGTGCACACGCCCACAGCCTCCCCGTCGTCGAGGTTGTCCCCGAAGGAGAAGGCCTGCAGAATGAACGCCGACGCCGTGCCGGTGCGGGTGGCGGCCCGTTGATCCTGCGAAACGGCCTGCTGAACGGTGTCCCACGTGGCGAGGTTGTCGCCGTAGGGCATCAGTGACGCCGTGGTCTCCGGGTAGATCTCGTTCCCCATCGTCGCGCCCGAGGAGTAGTAGGTCGTGCCATCTCCCTGGCTCGAGCCGACCATCACCATGTGGCTGGGGTCGACCGACTGGATCTCGCTCACGTACTGCCTGAGCCCCTGCTGCTGGTTCGGGGTGAGTGTCCAGTCGTCGGCGGCGTAGTACCCGTAGGTCGCGGGCAGCGCGGCGAGGTACCGGATCATGTAGTCGAGGACCTGCGTCGTATCGGTGCAGCCACAGGCGGAGCTGAAGGCGGGCCAGTCGGTGGCGGCGCTCGACCCGATCCAGGCGCCGCCCCAGTAACCGGGGTCGTTGAGCTCCCACATCACGGACATGCCGATGCTCTGGGCATAGGCCGCGTAGGCGGAGATCTCGCTCAGGGTGTCCCACTGCGCGCTCATCACCACGACCTGGAGGCCGGCCTGGTGCATCTGGGTGAGGTCCTGCTCGCAGACGCTCAGGCTCGTGCTGAGGGCACAGCTGTCGAAGATCCCCTGAGCCGGGAGCGTCCCGAGCGCGTGGCGGCGCGCCGCCGGGCTCACGGGGGCCGCCCGACCGGGCGCCGCTGCGCGTGAGCCGGCACCGGGCGCGGCGGAGGCGGAGGGGGCGATGGTGAGGAGGGAGAGGAGGAGAGCGACGAGGGGAGAGGCGGCCCGGCGGAGATGCTGGAGCGGGCGGCGGGACTTCGGCATACCACCCGGATCGAGGTACGTCGAGCTCTGAGCCAGCGTCGGTGGGCAAACGTGGACGGGTGTTTGGGGCCTCGCCTGGACGTATGTCCGAGTTCAGTGGCGCGAGCCGCCGCCGAGCACTCGCAGAGCGCACTCGCCGATGCGCGCCCCGGGGCGGTCATCGCGCCCCCGATCCGCCGCGTGTCGAACCGGGGAGCGTCCCAGTTTCGCCGTCGGGCCAGTGTGCTGCGGTGCCGGCCCGGGAATCATCCTCCCCATGACCGAACCACCCACCACGCTGAAGATGCTCCTCCTGCCCGAGCCTCGGACGCCCGCGGAGGAGCGGACGCCCGTCCCGGTGCGCCGCTACCGCCTGGCACGGCTCGTGACGGGAGCTCCACCCGCCGGGGACAAGCGGTCGCGCGGGCGCCGTCGGCACTAATCGCCCGCCGGCTCGCCTCCGGCGCTACGCTATCCGGTGATGGCACGGCAGATCGAACGGAGCCGGTCACGACCGCCGGTGATGCGCAAGGCGGTCGCCGCCCTCGTGCTCGTCGCCGTCGCGGTGCTCGCCTTCCACTTCATCGTCAGCCTCGTCATGACCGTCTTCTGGATCGTGGCGATCGTCGCCGTGATCGCCGCGGCCATCTGGGCCGCCCGCGAGCTGTTCTAGAGGACCGGGCCATGTCGGGCTACGGCCTCGGACTCCTCGTCATCCTCTTCTTCTTCGGCTTGGCCGGGGGCTACGTCGGCCGCGTGAAGGGGAGCTCCTTTGCGATGTGGTTCGTGATCTCGTTCTGCGTGCCGGTGATCGGCCTGCTCACCGCGGTGCTCTACCGCTATGACAACCAGGAGCTGCGGCGGCAGTGCCCGCGATGTCAGAAGGTCGTAAAGCTCTACGACGCCGTCTGCATGCGCTGCGGCCAGGAGCTCGAGTTCCCGGACGTGGCGATCGCTCCGGAGGCCCGGGTCGCCCCCCGGGCGGCTCGGTAACGCAGGACCCCCCGCTGCCCGCGGCGAATCCTCCTGCAGCCATTAGACTCGGACCGGGCGCGAGACCTCGCGCCCTCACTCGAGCTTTCAGGAAAGGAGGCGAGCGCTATGCGTGCAGTCGACGCACTGATGGAATGTCTCAAGGCAGAGGGTGTCGACGTGGTATTCGGGCTGCCCGGCGGCGCGAACCTCCCGACCTACGACGCCTTCTATGACGCCGGCATCCGCCACATCCTCGTGCGGCACGAGGCCGGCGGCGGCCACGCGGCGGAGGGGTACGCCAAGGCGACCGGTCGGGTCGGGGTGGCCCTCGGCACGAGCGGCCCGGGGGCCACGAACCTCGTGACGCCGATCTGCGACGCGATGATGGACTCCGTCCCGGTCGTGTTCCTCACCGGCCAGGTCCGGACCGAGCTGCTCGGCACCGACGGGTTTCAGGAGGCCGACACGATCGGGATCACGATGCCGATCGTCAAGCACAGCGTGATGATCCAGCATCCGCTCGAGCTGCCCCGCGCCATCCACGAGGCCTTCCACATCGCGCGGACCGGCCGCCCCGGCCCGGTGGTGGTCGACATCCCGACCGACCTGAGCCGAGCCGACATCCCGTACGAGCCGATCACCGACATCCATCTGCCCGGCTATCAGCCGACCACGGACGGGAACCAGAAGCAGATCCGGCTCGCCGCCAAGGCGCTGGCCAACGCCCGCCGCCCCGTGATCTACGCGGGTGGCGGAACGCTCGACGCCTCGGCCGAGTTGACCGAGCTGGCCACCTCGGACCGGCTGCCGGTCACCTGCACGGTGATGGGGCTCGGCGCCTTCCCGGCCAGCCACCCGCAGTGGCTGGGCATGCTCGGAATGCACGGCACGCGGACGGCCAACTACGCGATGGACGAGGCGGACCTGATCGTCGCCATCGGCGCCCGGTTCGATGACCGCGTCACCGCCAAGCTCTCGGAGTTCGCCCCGCACGCGAAGTTCGTCCACATCGACGTCGACCCCGCCGAGATCTCCAAGAACGTCCCGGCGCACATCCCGATCGTGGGCTATGCCAGGAACATCCTGCCCCGCCTGACGGCGGAGTACCGCGCGCTCGAGCCGGACCCGAGCCGGCTCGACGAGTGGTGGCACCGGATCCGCTCCTGGCAGGAGCGCTATCCGCTCAGCTACGTCGACAGCACCGACTCGGAGATCAAGCCGCAGTACATGGTGCAGGCGCTCTACGAGGCCTCGCAGGGGGACGCGATCGTCTGCAGTGACGTCGGCCAGCACCAGATGTGGGCCGCGCAGCACTACCACTTCGACAAGCCACGGCGCTGGATCAACTCCGGCGGTCTGGGCACGATGGGGTTCGGGCTGCCCGCCGCCATGGGAGCCAAGGTCGGCTGCCCGGAGGCGACCGTCGTCTGCATCACCGGCGACGGGTCCTTCCAGATGAACACGCAGGAGCTCGCCACCTGCGCTCAGAACGGCATCGACGTGAAGGTGTTCATCATGAACAACGGCTACCTCGGCATGGTGCGCCAGTGGCAGGAGCTGTTCTGGGACCGGCGCTACAGCCAGGTCGACACCGGCCAGTACCCGGACTTCGTCAAGCTCGCGGAGGCCTACGGGGCCACCGGCCTGCGGCTGACCGACAAGCACACGCTCGTCGACGACATGCGCGAGGCGCTCGTGACGGAGGGCCCGGTCGTGGTCGATGTCCGCGTCGCCCCGGAGGAGAACGTGTATCCGATGATCGCGCCCGGGCAGCCGGCGCGGAACATGGTGGGCTGAGCCATGGGTGAACCAGGCACCAAGGAGATCCTGTCGCTGGAGGAGCTCGAGGCCGCCGGGAGCTTCCGGACCGGCCGCAAGCACATCGTCTCGATCCTCGTCGAGAACAAGCCCGGCGTGCTCACGCGGATCACCGGGCTGTTCGCCCGGCGCGGATTCAACATCGACACGCTCGCCGTCGGGCCCACCGACGACGAGACCGTCTCGCGGATCACGCTCACCCTCGATGGGGCGGTGCAGTCGATCGATCAGGTCACCAAGCAGCTGCACAAGCTGATCAACGTGCTGAAGATCCGCGACTTGGACCCATCCGAGACGATGGCCCGCGAGCTCGCGCTCTTCAAGATCTCCGCCGACGGCGCCAACCGGGCGGAGGTGATGCAGGTGTGCGAGATCTTCCGGGCCAAGATCGTCGACGTCAGCAAGCGCACGCTCGTGGCCGAGGTCACCGGCACGCAGGAGAAGATCGACGCCTTTGAACGGCTCGTGCGGCCGTTCGGCCTCGTCGAGATGGCGCGCACGGGCGAGATCGCGATCACGCGCGGCCGCACGGAGACCTGAGGGCGGCCCCGGTGATGAGGATGCGACGCGGCGCCCCGTCGACCGGGGCGCCGCGTGCTCGTCCGTCCGCCTGGCTGTCCGACGCCGCCGCGGCACGCCTGCGCGCACGCGTCATCAGCGCCCGGGACCGCTCCCGGCGGGGCGCCCCGGTGCTCGCGAGCGTCACCGAGCGGCTCGCCGGGTCCCACGACCCGGCGGCGATCGTGCTCGGCTCCCGGACCCTCAGCGACACCTGGTTCTGCCTCGAGCAGCCGGCGCGGGACCGGATGGCGCACGCCGGCCTCGGTGCCGCCCTGCGGCTCGACGCCGGGGGAGCGAGCCGGTTTCGGATTCTCGACGCGACGTGGGGCGAGCACAGCCGCCGCGCCCTCGCCGACGCGCCCGACGCGGCACCCGGGGTGGGACTCGTCGCCGTCGCCGGGTTCGCCTTCGCCGACGACGGGGCCAGGAGCCCCAACTGGGCGGGGTTCGGCACCGCGTCGCTGACGGTGCCGCTGGTCTGGCTGGCGCGCCGCGGCGAGACGACATGGCTCACCTGCAACGTGCTCGTCGACCGAGCCGACGAGGATCCCGACGCCCTGCTCGAGCCCCTCCACGAACTGCTGGCCGGCCTGCGGGAGCGGCCCCTCCCGTTGCTCGACCCGTCGCCCACGGGAACGTTCGCCGTGCACAGCCCGATGCCCCCATCGCACTACGAGGAGGCCGTCGCCCGGGCCGTCGAGCGCATCCGGGCCGGGCAGCTCGACAAGGTCGTCCTGGCCCGCGAGGTCCAGGTGCAGGCGCCCCAGCCGCACGATCCGGGGGCCGTCTTCGACGTGCTGCGCGGCGGATTCCCCGAATGCTTCGTCTATGCCGTCGGGCGGGGCGACGCCACGTTCATCGGCGCCACGCCCGAGCTGCTCATCCGCCGCGAGGGCAACCGGGCGAGCACGGTGGCGCTCGCCGGCTCGACGCGGCGCAGCGCCGACCCCGCCGTCGATGACCACCTCGCTGAGAGCCTGCTGCGCAGCGAGAAGAATCGCCATGAGAACCAGCTCGTCGCTGAGCGGATCGCGCGGGCGCTGACGCCCCATGCGGTCTGGGTGACGGTCGCCCCGGAGCCGGTCGTGATCAAGGTCGCCAACATCCAGCACCTCGCCGCGCCGATCCGCGCCCAGCTCGCCCAGCCGGCGGGCGCACTCGAGCTCGCGGGCGCGCTGCACCCGACGCCGGCGGTCGGCGGGGAGCCGGGCGACGCCGCCGCCCGGCTGATCCCGGCGCTCGAGGGCCTCGACCGCGGCTGGTACGCCGGGACCCTCGGCTGGACCGACACGGGCGGCGACGGCGAGTTCTGCGTCGCGCTCCGCTGCGCGCTGCTGCGCGGCACCCACGCCTCGTGTTACGCGGGCTGCGGGATCGTCGCCGACTCCGACCCGGCCTCCGAGCTGGCCGAGACGGAGGTCAAGCTGCAGGCGCTGCTGCCGGTCCTGTCCGGCTGAGGCCGTCGGCGGTCAGCTCGAGAGCGCGGCGCGGGCCGCGGCATCGACCTCAGCGTGCAGTCGCCGGTTCGCCGCCCGCTCGGTCCGCACCTCGATGAGCGTCGTGCCGTCGCCCCCGAGCGATCCCATCAGCGCCTCCGCGAACCGATCGACCGTGTCGGCGCGCACATGGCCGCATCCGTAGAGCGCCGCCACCCGTTCGATCGCCAGGCCCGTCGGCGTGGCGATGTGGCGCTCAAACGCCTCGCCCTCGGAGGCGACGGGCAGGAAGTGGAAGATGCCCCCGCCGTCATTGTTCAGGACGACGATCGTCAGCTTGAGGCCGAGGCGGCTGGCCGCGAGCAGCCCGCCGATGTCGTGCGCGAGGGTGACGTCTCCGAGCAGGAGAACCACCGGACCCGACGAGGCGGCCGCTACGCCGAACGCCGTCGAGACGGTCCCGTCGATGCCGTTGGCCCCGCGGTTGGCCAGGACCCGCGGCGGCTCGTGGAGGGCGGGGAAGAACTCCTCCACGTCGCGGATCGGCATCGAGGCGCCGACGAACAGCGTCGCGGTCGGGGGCAGGAACTGCGCCAGGGCGGTGACCGCCGCCGGCTCGCTGAGCCCCGCCGCCGCGAGCGGCTCGGCGATCGCGTGCGCCACGGCGCTGTCCGCGCGCGTCCAGCGGTTGAGCCACTCGCTGTCGTCGGGGACCACGTCGTCGCGCTCGACCCGGTCGAGCAGATCGGCGATCGGGCCGACGGTGCGCTGCGTGATCCGGGCCGAGGGGTCGCTCCAGCGCTCGTCGGGCGCGAAGAGGACGTGCTCGGCCCGGTCGAGCCCGCTGATCCAGGTGCGCAGCGGCTTGGACGTCGGCAGGTCGCCGATCCGGCAGACGACATCGGGTGCGAGCTCGCGCGCGCTCGCCGGGTCGCGCAGGATGAGGTCGAAATGGGCGACGGCGGCCGGTCCGCTCCGCGCGCCCGAGAGCGGGTCGGCGAGCAGCGGGACCCGCGCCCGCGCCGCAAACGCCGCCAGCCGGCGGCCGAGGCGGGCGTCCGGCCCGAGGTCGCCGGCGATGAACACCGTGCGCCGGAACTCGTGACGACGGGGGAGGGCGCGCGGCCCCGCGCTCGGCGGCGGGTCCTGGGTGAGCCACGGCCGCCCGTCGGGCCGGCCGCCGCCGCCGGGCTCCGGCGCGGGGAGCGGCGCGTCGAGGACGAGCGGCTCCCTGAGCGGGATGTTGATGTGCACCGGCCCCGGCCGTCCGCTGGCGGCCGTCCAGTAGGCGCGGCAGGCGAGGGCGCGCGCCCAACGCAGGCGCTCCGGGCTCGCCTCGGGGACGCCGAGCTCGACGAACCACTTCACGAACGAGCCGTACAGCTTGATCTGGTCGATCGTCTGCCCGGCGCCGACGTCACGCAGCTCGGGCGGGCGGTCGGCGGTGAGCAGAATGAGCGGCACGGCCGCCTCGTGCGCCTCGACCACCGCGGGCAGGAGATTGGCGGCCGCCGTGCCCGACGTGCAGGTGACGGCGACCGGCCGTCCGCTCGCCTTCGCCGCCCCGAGCGCGAAGAAGCCGGCGCAGCGCTCGTCGATGTGGGACCACGCCCGCAGACGCGGCTCACGGACGATCGAGAGCACGATCGGCGTGTTGCGGGAGCCGGGGGAGGTGCAGGCGTGCTCCATCCCGCAGCGCACGAACTCGTCGAGCATCGCGCGGAGCACGAGGTGGCTGTCGGCGGCGGTGGCGGTCATGATGCAGTGGATGGATGACCCGCCCGCGCTCGTTCTGCTGCACGGCTTCACCAACAGCGGCGCCAGCTGGGCGCCGGTGATCTCGGGGCTTCGGGAACGGTATCGCGCGCTCGCCCCGGACATCCGCGGTCACGCGTCGGCCGGGAACGCTCGCCCGGTGACCCTCGAGGCGGTGATCGAGGATGTCGCCGCTCTCACGGACGGGCCGTTCGCGCTCGCCGGCTATTCGCAGGGCGGACGCATCGCTCTGCACGTCGCGCTCGCGCACCCCGAGCGCGTCAGCCGGCTTGTGCTCATCGGCGCCAGCCCCGGCCTCGCCGACGCGGACGAGCGCGAGCGGCGGCGCCTGGCCGACGCCCGCCTGGCCGCTGAGATCGAGGGTCAGACGATCGAGGCGTTCGCCGTCCGCTGGGCGCGGACCCCGGTGCTGGCCGACCTCCCGGCCGCGCTCGTCGCCGGCGCCCACGCCGACCGGTTGCGCAGCACGCCCGAGGGCCTCGCCGCCGCGCTGCGCGGGCTCGGCACCGGCTCGCTCCCGTCTCTCTGGGAGCGCCTGGGCGAGCTGCGCATGCCGGTGCGCCTGATCGTCGGCGAGCGCGACGCGAAGTTCACCGCGCTCGCGCACGAGATGGCCCGCCGGATCCCCCAGTCCCACGTCACCGTCGTCCCCGACGCCGGCCACGCCGTGCACCTCGAGCGCCCCGACGCGGTCGTCGAGGAGTTGCTCGCGGTTGCCCCCCTTCAGTCGAGTTCAGGCCACTCGAGCCGCTCGTAGAGCTGCTCGGCGCCGAGATCGATCAGCGCGCTGCGCTCAATCGGCAGGTACCGCCCATCCCGCAGACCCAACCACTCGACCTTGCGTGTCTCGGGGTCGACGATCAGCAGTTCTTCGACGCCGTGCGCGGCGTAAAACGGGAGCTTGTCCCATGTCTCGTCGCCGGGGGAGACGACCTCGAACACGAGGTCCGCGCCCGGGAGAAACACCGCCTGGGGTCCGGGACGCCTCATGCCGCCATCAGGAACCCGATAGTTGTCCGGCTCTCCGAGGTTGAACTCGCCGCGCGTGCGCAGACCGGCGGCACGGGCAAGCGGGCCCAGCAACTCGAGGAGCTGCGCCTGGACATCGGCGTGGCGTTCATGAGCTGCCGGAGCCATGTGCAGCACACCATCCCAGATCTCATCATGGGTGTCCGCGCCGATCCGGCGGCGATGCTCCAGTACCGCCTCGAGCTCGGCGGGTGGTGGGTCGACGGTCAGCACACGCACAAGCTGGATGTTAGACCGAGCTCCCATCGCTCTCGTACCACTCGAGCAGTCCAGCTCCGAGTCCCGGTCCGACCGGCACCCGCATGTGCCCGCCGGCCGGCACGAGCGCCTCCGGCACCCGTCGGTCGAACCGCCCGAGCGTGGCGAGGCCGCAGTGCCGGTCGGGCGCGATCACCGCCGCCGCGTGCAGCGCCGCGGCGATCCCGAGCGGCCCGTCCAGCGTCGAGGCGATGTACACCTCGTAGCCGACCGCACGCGCCCGCCGTGCGTGGTCGAGCAAGCCGCTGATCCCCCCGCTTGCCGCGATCTTCAGGCAGAGGGCGTCGCAACAGCGGTGCGCGAACGTGTCAACACCGACGCTCTCATCGAGTGCGAGTGCCGATTCTGGGACCGCTCGCGTCACCGCTTCGGCGGCGGCGGCGCCGTGGACCGGCTCCTCGAACAACTCGACCCCGAAGCGGGCGAGCGCGCGCATCCGCTCGGGTGCCGTGAGCTGATCCCAGGCGCCGTTGGCGTCGACCCGGATCAGGATCTGTCGACCGACGGCCTCGCGCACTGCGGCCAGCCGCTGGCGGTCGTCCGGCGTCCCCACCTTGAGCTTGACGCAGCGGAATCCGGCCAGAAGCGCTTCGTGCGCGTCGCGGGCGGCCGCGGCCGGCTCCACCGCCCCGATCGTCGCGTTAACGGCCACGGGCGGCGGATCGCTGACGCCGAGCAGCTCCCACACCGGCTTCCCGGTGCGCCGCCCGGCGAGATCCCAGAGCGCCAGGTCGACGGCCGCGAGCGCCTGGGGCAGCGGGTCCGCCCGCGCGCACGCCGCCAACGCGTCCTCGCGAGCCTGATCCTCGCCGGCGAGCACCTCCGCGTAGGCGGTGACGGCCGTCATCACCCGCTCGACGCTGACGCCGTCGTAGGCCTCGAGCGGCGCCGCCTCGCCGTGACCGATCGCCCCGTCGCCGGCTTCGATCGTCAGGCGGATCAGCGGCCGAAGCTGCGGCGAGGCCGCCGTCGGGCGCAGGGGATCGGTCAGGCGAACGTCAAGGACGCTCGCCGTCGTCCTCATCGGCTGAGGAGCAGGCCGATCGCGAGCAGCACGCAGAAGCCGAGCTGGAGCTGGCCGGTGCCGGCGAGCGCGCGGTTCAGCGACGGACCGTCGCTGTGCCCGGCGACGATCCCGATCATCGTCCGGGCGAGCGGCAGCGTCAGGAACGGGAGCAGCAGCCAGGCCGACAGCGGGCCGAACACCCACGGCACGAGCACGATCGGGTAGGCGAGCAGCACCATCGCCGCGTACATCCGTCGGGAGCGCTCGCGACCGAGGCGCACGGCGAGCGTGCGCTTGTTCGCGCGCCGGTCGGTGTCGATGTCACGCGTGTTGTTGACGACGAGCACCGCCGCGGCGATCAGCCCGATCGGCGTGGAGAGCACGAGCGACTCCCAGCTGAAGTCGCGCACCTGCGCGAAGTACGAGCCGGCTACCGCCGCGACCCCGAAGAACAGGAAGACGAAGACCTCGCCGAGCCCCTCGTAACCGTACGGGCGTGGACCGCCGGTGTACAGGACCCCGGCGATGATCGAGGCGACACCGATCAGCAGGATCTGCCAGCCCGCGACGGCGATCAGGTAGACGCCGCAGAGCACGGCGAGGCCGAAGGTGACATAGGTGGCGATCAGCACCTGGCGGGGGGGCACAAGGCCGCCCGCCGTCACCCGAACCGGCCCGAGACGGTCCTCGGTGTCAGCTCCGCGGTGCGCGTCGGAGTAGTCGTTGGAGAGGTTCGCGCCGACCTGGATGAACACCGAGCCGAGCAGCGCGGCCAGGAACACGACGGGGTGGAAGACGTGAAGGGAGCCCGCCAGCGCGGTGCCGACGAGCACCGGCGCGACCCCGAGCGGCAGGGTCTTCGGCCGCGCGGCCATCAGCCAGATGCGCACCGGACTGGGGCTGGCGACGGGCATCAGGCGCGGCGCGGGAACTGCCCAAAGTCGGGGCGGCGCTTCTCCAGGTACGCCTGCCGGCCCTCGGCGGCCTCCTCGCTCATGTAGAAGAGGTAGTTGGCGTCGTGGGCGAGCTGCTGGATCCCGGCCAGGCCATCCTCGTCGGCGTTGAAACTCGCCTTCAGCAGCCGCAGGGCCATGGGGGAGAGCGCCAGCATCTCGCGGCACCAGCGGACCGTCTCGGCCTCGAGCTCGTCGAGCGGCACCACCGCGTTGACGAGCCCCATCGCGAGCGCCTCCTGCGCGTCGTACTGGCGGCAGAGGAACCAGATCTCCTTGGCCTTCTTGGGGCCGACGAGCCGCGAGAGCACGCTCGCGCCGAACCCTCCGTCGAAGGAGCCCACGCGCGGGCCGGTCTGGCCGAAGCGGGCGTTGTCCGCAGCGATCGTCAGATCGCAGACAACGTGCAGCACGTGGCCTCCGCCGACGGCGTACCCGGCGACCATCGCGACCACGGGCTTGGGCAGGCGCCGGATCTGGACGTGCAGATCGGTCACGTGGAAGCGACCGGCCGCCTGGTGGTGGCCCGCCTGCGCCGGGTCGGCGCCGGTGACGTAGCCGCCGCGGCTGCCGCGGACCCGCTGATCGCCGCCGCTGCAGAAGGCGAGCGGCCCCTCGCCGGTCAGGATGATCACGCCCACCGCCGGGTCCTCGCGGGCGCGCTCGAAGGCGTCCATCATCTCGATCACCGTCTCCGGGCGGAACGCGTTGCGCACCTCGGGGCGGTTGATCGTGATCTTCGCGATCGTCGGTTCGCCGGGCTCCCAGCCCTCGCCGGTCGCGAGCTCGTAGCGAATGTCGTTGTATTCGGCCGCAGCCGTCCATGTCACGCTCACGGCGTCTGAGACTACCGTTCCTGACCATGTACGACTGGCTGCAGCGCGCCGTGCTCCGTGCGCCCGACGCGGTCGCCCTCGACGCGGTGGGCGACCGTTCCCTGACCTACCGCGAGCTGCGGGAGGCGGCGTCCACCGCCGCCGATCGGCTGCGGGCGCGGGCGGCGGGCCGCGCCGTCATCGAGCTGCGCGGCGCGGGGGCGGCGTTCGCCGCCGACCTGCACGGCGCGCTCCTCGCCGGTCTCGCCGCGGTCCCCATCGACCCGCGGCTGCGTCCCGAGGAGCTCGCGCTGCGCCGGCTCGACGGATCGCTCCCGTACCCGGACGTGGCGACCGTGATGTTCACCTCCGGGACGACCTCGACGCCCAAGCCGGTGCACCTGACGCTCGCCAACTGGGAGGCGAACGCGATCGGCTCCGCCCTCGCGCTCGGCCTCGATCGCAACGAGCGCTGGCTCTGCGTGATGCCGCTCGCCCACGTCGGAGGGCTCTCGATCCTGCTGCGCTCCACCCTGTACGGGACGACCGTCATCCTGCACGAGCGCTTCGACACCGACGCGGTGCTGGGCGAGCTGATGAACCCGACCCGTTCGGTGACGCTCGTGTCCCTCGTGCCGACGATGCTCGCCCGGTTGCTCGACGCGGGGCTCGAGCGCCCGCCGACGCTGCGCTGGGCCCTGCTCGGCGGCGGCCCGATCCCGGCTCCGCTGCTTGACCGTGCACGGCGCGCCGGGGTGCCCGTCGCCCCGAGCTACGGGATGACCGAGGGCTGCTCGCAGATCGCCACCTTCGGCGTGCCGCTGCACGGTGTTGAGCTGCGGCTCGAGGACGGCGAGGTGCTCGTGCGCGGGCCCAACGTCGCGGCGAACACGCTCGGGGCCGACGGGTGGCTGCGCACCGGTGACCTCGGCGCCCTCGACGAGGCCGGGCGGCTGCAGATCGTCGGCCGGCGGTCCGACACGATCGTGTCCGGCGGCGAGAACGTCGCTCCGGCCGAGGTCGAGGCCGTTCTGCTCGAGCATCCCGCGATCCTCGACGCCGGCGTCTTTCCGCGGTCCGATCCCGACTGGGGCGAACGGGTCAGCGCCGTCGTCGTGCTGCGGGACGGCCGGTCGGTGACCCCCGCCGAGCTCCGCGCGCACGTCGGCGCCCGGCTCGCCGGCTTCAAGGTGCCCAAGGACATCGAGTTCGCCGACGCGCTGCCGCGCACCGTCTCGGGCAAGCTGCTGCGCCGGGAGTTACGCTGAGGCCGTGGCCGAGGAGAACCTGAGCACCGGGGATGTGAGCGAGGAGCGCGAGCGGCTGCTCGACGGCTGGGACGAGGCGTCGCGCGGCTGGGGAAGGCAGGCCGACCGACTGCAGGCCGCCGCGCGGCCGATCTCGGACTGGATGCTCTCGCACGCCAACCCACGACCGGGGGAGACGGTGCTCGAGCTCGCGGCCGGACCGGGCGACACCGGCTTCATGGCGGCGTCCCTGATCGAGCCGGGCGGGAGGCTGATCTCCAGCGACGCCACCGCCGGGATGCTCGCGGTCGCCCGCGACCGCGCCGCCGAGCAGGGGATCACGAACGTCGAGTTCAAGCAGCTGCAGCTCGAGTGGATCGACCTGCCGACGGCGAGCGTCGACGTCGTCCTCTGCCGGTGGGGCGTGATGCTGATCATCGATCCGGCCACGGCGCTGCGCGAGTGCCGGCGTGTGCTGCGGCCCGGGGGGCGTCTCGCCCTGGCCGTGTGGGATCGCCCGCAGGAGAACCCCTGGACGACGCTCATCCAGCGCGCGCTGGTCGACCTCGGGCACGTCGAACCTCCGGCCCCCGGGCCGGGGATGTTCGCCCTCGCGGATCGCGCGAGGCTCACGGGATTGCTCGAGGACGCCGGCTTTCTCGACGTCGAGGTCGAGCCGGTGCCGATCCTCCGGCGGTACGCGAGCCTCACCGACTGGCTCGGCGAGACGCGCGACCTCTCGCGCCAGTTCGGGATGGTCTGGGACTCGCTGCCGGACCCGGAGCGCCAGCGGCTGCGGGAGGTCGTCGCGGAGGCGGCCGGCGACTACACCGACGCGCGCGGGGCGCTCGCGCTCCCGGGCAGCTCGCTGGCCGCGCTCGCCTCGGCCTGACCCGTCGTCCCGCGAGGGCGGGACGGCCCGCCCGACCGCCTCGACGCCGCCGCGGGAAGTCCTCCCGGCGCAACGTGTGGACCAAACTGGGCGGCGCTTTGCAGGGCTTTTAGGGTTCCCTCAGGCGGGGGAGACTGGGCCAATGCGAGTACGAGCTCTCCTCCTCGCGGTGCTGGTCCCGGTGCTGTTCCCGGTCGCGGCCTCGGCTGACTACGCCCACCTCGTCCAGCCGGGCGAGACGCTGACGTCGGTCGCCGCCACGGACGGGTTGAGCATCGAGGCGATCGCCCGGGCCAACGGCATCTCGCCGAACGCCGAGCTGATCGCCGGCCAGACACTGTGGATCCCCCCTCAGACCCTGTCCACCTCCTCCCAGGCGGCGACCTCCGCCGCACCGGCGACCACGGCCGGCACAGCCGCCACGACCGAGCAGGCCGCCACCACGACCGTCTCCCGGACGCGATCGACCGTCGTCGGCACCGATGAGGACGGTGACGTCGACCGGGCGTCGGTCACGACGACCTCCACCGCCACCACGACCTCCACCGCCACCACGACCTCCACCGCCACCACGCCCGCGACCACCGGGTCGGGCAGGGTCGCCGCGGCCGGCCCCGTGCCGACGCCGGAGCGCGTCTCGGCCGCTGAGATCGCGAGCGTCGCCGCCGCCTACGGGGTGCCGGCGAACCTCGCCGAGGCGGTGGCCTGGCAGGAGAGCGGCTGGAACAACGCGGTCGTCTCCCCAGTCGGCGCCGTCGGCGTGATGCAGATCGTGCCGAGCACCTGGAGCTGGATCGACACGTACCTGACGCCGAGCAACCCGCTCGGGCCCGCGTCCGCGACCGAGAACATCCGCGCCGGGGTGCTGCTGCTCCGCCAGCTGCTCGCGCTCACCGGCGGGAACGAGCCGCTTGCGGTGGCGGGGTACTTCCAGGGACTCAGCTCGGTGCGGGCGGTGGGGATGTACCGGTCCACCCGCCAGTACGTCGCCGACGTGCTCGCCCTCGCGCAGCGTCTCTGACCCGGCCCGGGCCGACGGCTGGGCGGCGCCACCCAACGCTGGTGGTGCCGCCCCTCGAGTCCCTATGATGCCCGGCGTGCATCTGACATTCGCGACGTCGTCGGGGCGGCGGCGTGCGCTCCTGATCTGCCTGACGCTGCTGCTGGCGCTGGCGCTGGGCGACGCCACCGCGCGCGCCGGAACGACGTTCACGCGCGGGTTCGTGGACGACGTGTGGTTCCAGGCACCGCCCACCGCGAAGCTGACCATGACCTGGATCGCCAAGACGAAGGCGACCGGGGCTCGGCTCGTGCAGATCGAGGTCGACTGGACCGCGGTCGAGCCGAACCCGCCGAAGCCGGGAGCCAGCCCGACGAACCCGGCGGCACCCCAGTTCAACTTCGCCTACCTCGATCAGCGCGTGAGCGAGATCACCTCCGCGGGCCTGACGCCGGTCTTCCTCGTGACCGACGCGCCCCGCTGGGCGCAGGGACCGCACGGGACGGCCGTGGCCTATGCCGAGGGCGGCTGGGAGCCGAACGCCAAGGCCTTTGGCCAGCTCGGCCAGGCGCTCGCCAGGCGCTACTCCGGCACGTTTCCCAACCCGCTGGCCCCGAAGCACAGGCTCCCCCGGGTCCTCTACCTGCAGGCCTGGGCGGAGGCGAACACACCCTTCCACCTCGCGCCCCAGTGGACGCGGGTCGGCAGCCAGGCGGTCAACACCGGCGCGGTGATCTACCGCGGCATGCTGAACGCGTTCTACGCGGGGGTGAAACGCGGCGACCCGCGCGCGAAGGTGCTCTTCAGCGGCCTGGAGGGCTATGGCGACGCGCCGTTCAGCGGCCTCAACCGCACGCACCCGGTGACGTTCACGCAGAACGTCCTGTGCCTGAACGCCTCGCTGAAGCGCCTGAAGTGCGCCGGTGGGGCGGCTCACTTCGACATCATGGCCGCCGACCCCTACGACTCGTTCTCGCCGGAGACCCACGCGGTTTCGCCGCTCGACGCCTCGGCCCCGGATCTCGGCCGCCTGACGAAGGTCGTCCGCGCCGGCGTGGCCGCGGGCTCGCTGCTGCCCCGGTCCCCCAAGCCGTTCTGGGTCACCGAGTTCGGCTATGACTCCAACCCGCCGAACCGGGCGGCCGTGTCCACGGCCACCCAGGCCCGGTGGCTCGAGGAGGGCTTCTACACGTTCTGGCACGAGGGTGTGAGTGCCGCGATGTGGTACCTCGTCCGCGATCAGCTGCCGCCGTACAACGTCAACTACTTCTCTGGCGTGTACTTCCGCAACGGCCGGCGCAAGCCGTCGTTCACCGCCTACCGGTTCCCGTTCGTCGTGCTGAACACGCCCCGGACGCCGGCCCAGGCGTGGGGGATCGCGCCGGTCGCGGGGCTGGTCAAGGTGCAGCTGCGCACCGGCAGCTCCTGGCGGACGATCCGGACGTTCCGTCCCGGCGCCGGCCATATCTTCGACTTCACCAGCTCGGCGCTCGCCAACGGGTATTACCGCGCGACCGTCGGCGGCCAGTCGAGCCTCGTCTGGCGCTACCAGGCCGCGGTCGGCAGCAAGCCCGCGATCACGATCCACCGCAAGCAGTAGGCGCCGCCGCGGCGGTGGCGTTCGGCGATCCTCGCCCGCCGCGCCGAATCCTCTAGCCTGCCGCCCATGTTCTACGACGACGACGCTGACCTTCACCTGCTCGACGGCAAGACCGTCGCGATCATCGGCTACGGCTCCCAGGGGCACGCCCACGCCAACAACCTCAAGGACTCCGGCGTCACCGTCGTTGTCGGCCTGCGCCCCGGCTCCTCGAGCGTCGCCAAGGCCGAGGGCCACGGCCTGCGCGTGACCGACCCGGCCACCGCCGCCCACGAGGGCGACGTCGTGATGCTGCTCGTCCCCGACGAGCAGCACGGCGCCGTCTGGGAGGAGATCCAGGGCGGCCTGGAGCCCGGGAACCTGCTGCTCACCAGCCATGGCTTCTCCGTGCTGTACGAGACGGTCCGGCCGCCGCAGGACATTGACGTCGCCCTGGTCGCCCCGAAGGGCCCCGGCCACATGGTCCGCCGTCTCTACGAGGAGGGGACCGGCATCCCCGGCCTCGTCGCCGTGCACCAGAACGCCACCGGGCACGCCCAGCAGCTCGCGCTCGCCTACGCGAAGGGGATCGGCTGCACCCGGGCGGGCGTCTTTGAGACGACGTTCAAGGAGGAGACCGAGACCGACCTCTTCGGCGAGCAGGCCGTCCTCTGCGGCGGCGTCTCCGAGCTCGTCCAGGCCGGCTTCGACACGCTCGTCGAGGCGGGCTACAACCCGCAGATGGCCTACTTCGAGTGCCTGCACGAGCTGAAGCTGATCGTCGACCTGATGTACGAGAAGGGCCTCGCCGGGATGCGGTATTCGATCTCCAACACCGCCGAGTACGGCGACTACACCCGGGGCCGGCGCGTCATCACCGACGAGACCCGCCAGGCGATGAAGCAGATCCTCGGTGAGATCCAGTCGGGTGAGTTCGCCCGCGAGTGGATCGCCGAGAACCGCGCCGGCCAGGAGAACTTCCGCCGTATGCGCCAGGAGCAGACCGACACCCAGATCGAGCACGTCGGCCAGGACCTGCGCTCCCACATGGCCTGGATCGACACCGCCTTCCACGAGTAGCCGCTTCGAGTCAGAGTCTCACCACGGTCACAGTCTCACAGTGGACCGTGATACTGTGAGACTGTGAGGAACATCACCGTCTCAGTCCCGGATGACGTGTACCGAGCCGCCCGAATCGCCGCGGCGGAGGAGGGCACCTCGGTCAGCGCGATGGTCGGCGGTTATCTGCGGTCGCTGACGCGCAGGAACGCTGACTTTCTGCGGCTGGAGCAGCAGCAGAATGCAGCGTTCGCTCGGGTCGCGCGGCGCGGCGGGCTGAACATGAGCGAGAACCTGACGCGCGACGAGGTGAACGACCGGGCGCTGACCGGCAAGCTCAGTCCGCGTGATGCGCTTCATTGACACGAACATCCTGCTCTACGCCGTTTCGCTCGAGGGCGAGAACCGCCGCAAGCGTGAGATCGCCGTCGACCTCCTGCAGGGCGTCGACCTCGCCCTCTCTGCGCAGGTGATGGCCGAGTTCTACGTGCAGGCGACGCGGCCCACCCGTGAGCGCGCGCTCGAACACGCCGAGGCGACGGACATCCTGGAGGGCCTCACCCGCTTCCCGGTCGCGCCCGTCACAGCGAAGTTGGTGCTCGCCGCGATCGCCACCGGTCGCCGCTTCCAGATCTCCTACTGGGACGCGGCGATCATCGAGGCTGCAAGGGAGCTCGGCTGCCGGAGTGTCCTGTCGGAGGACCTGAACCACGGTCAGGACTACGACGGTGTCCGGGTCGAGGATCCCTTCCGTGGCGGTTGATCCCCGCCCGCTCTCCGGCCTCCGCTAACCTTCGCCTCGCCCGCCGTGACTGGCGCGACGAGGTGGAGAACCACCGGGGAGCGACGGGCCGTTCGTCGCCGCGCGCCTGGGCACCTCATCTCTCTCTCCCTGACCCCGAGGACCCCTCGAGGAGCGAACGTGCCCCAGACCCAAGTCGTCATCCCAGAGCACCTGAAGCCGCGCGACGGCCGCTTCGGCTCCGGCCCGTCGCGCCTGCGGCCCGAGCAGCTGTCCGCGCTCGCCGCCTCCGGCGCCGCGCTGATGGGCACCTCCCATCGCCAGAAGCCCGTCCGGCAGCTCGTCGGTCGCGTCCGCACCGGCCTGCGCGAGCTCTTCAGCCTTCCCGAGGGCTACGAGGTCCTGCTCGGCAACGGCGGCACCACCGCCTTCTGGGACGCCCTGATCGCCGGCGTCATCCGCGAGCGCGCGCTCCACCTGAGCTACGGGGAGTTCTCCTCCAAGATCGCCTCCGGCACCCGGAAGGCCCCGTTCCTGGCCGACCCGATCGTCGTCGAGGCCCCCGCGGGCGACGCCCCGGACCCGGCGACCGCCGCCCAGCCCGGCGCCGACGTGATCACCTGGGCGCACAACGAGACCTCGACCGGCGTCATGGTCCCGGTGTCCCGCCCGGCGAACCTCGACCCCGACGCCCTCGTCCTCATCGACGCGACCTCCGGCGCCGGTGGGCTGCCGGTCGACGTCGCCGACGCCGACGTCTACTACTTCGCGCCGCAGAAGGGCTTCGCCTCCGACGGCGGGCTGTGGCTCGCCCTCGCCAGCCCCGCTGCGCTGGAGCGCATCGCCGCAATCGACGCCGACCGCCCGACCACCGGCCCGGCCCGCTGGATCCCGGAGTTCCTGTCGCTGACGACGGCGCTCGAGAACTCGGTGAAGGACCAGACCTACAACACCCCGGCGGTGGCGACGCTCTTCCTGCTCGCCGACCAGATCGAGTGGATGCTCGCCCACGGCGGGCTCGACGGCATGGTGGCGCGCACCACCGCCTCCTCCTCGCACCTCTACGGTTGGGCGGAGGCCCACGAGCACGCCGCGCCGTTCGTCGCCGACCCCGCGAAGCGCTCGCTCGTCGTCGGCACGATCGACTTCAGCGACACGGTCGACGCGGCCGAGCTCGCCGCGACGCTCCGCGCCAACGGGATCGTCGACGTCGAGCCGTACCGCAAGCTCGGTCGCAACCAGCTGCGCGTCGCGATGTTCCCCGCCACCGACCCCTCCGAGGTGCAGGCGCTCACCGCGTGCATCGATTACGTCCTGGAGCAGGACGCATGAGCCCGCGTCAGCGCGTCCTCGTCGCCGAGAAGGTCGGCGCCTCCGGCATCCAACTGCTCGAGCAGCACTTCGACGTCGAGCTCGGCTTCGACTGGGATCGCGAGCGGATCCGTGAGCGGCTGCCCGACTTCGACGGGATCCTCATCCGCTCCGCGACGAAGCTCGACGCCGACCTGCTGGCGGCCGGCACGCGACTGCGGGCGATCGGCCGGGCCGGGGTGGGCGTCGACAACGTCGACGTCCCCGAGGCGAGCCGCCGCGGCATCGTCGTGGCCAACGCCCCGCTCTCCAACGTCGTCACCGCCGCCGAGCACACGATGGCCCTGCTCCTCGCGCTGGCCCGCAACGTGCCCCAGGCGGACGCGTCACTGAAGGCCGGTCGCTGGGATCGCTCGAAGTACTCGGGGGTCGAGCTCTACGAGAAGACGCTCGGCATCCTCGGCTTCGGCCGCATCGGGCAGCTCGTCGCCGAGCGCGCCCGGGGCTTCGGCATGAAGCTGATCGCGTACGACCCGGTCGTCAGCGACGAGCGCTACCGCGAGCTCGGCGTCGAGCGC
>DAIDJO010000124.1 GCA_027451345.1 Solirubrobacterales bacterium | reverse complement strand
CGGGATCAGAGGCTCAACCTCTGCCCACAACTCGTCACTGACCTCGAACCGTGACGGCACCTCCATGACCTCCAATCCTCGACGACACCGCCGACAGATTCGAGGTCAAGTGGTCATAACCCTCTTTTTGAAAGACCTTCTAAGGCGTGGCACTCGGCCAACTTGGAGCTGGGCGCTGCCGGGGCGGTACAGGGCGAGCGCGGTGTGGCCTTGGCCTTGGGCGGCGACGATGAGACGGCCATCGGGGGTCCACGCGACGCTGGAGAACTTGAGGTCCTCGAAGATCGGGTATCCCGGCACGTGCGTGAACTTGCCGGTTCGCGGATTCAGGAGCCATAGGTCGCTGGCTTGGCGAGGCCCCGGGTCCGCGGGGTTGCCGAAGTTGATCGCGACCAGCGGCGCGTGGGGATCCGGGATCACGTAGTAGCCGAACTGGAAGGTGCTCGGCCACCGCAGGTGGGTGCGGGCACCGGTCGACAAGTTCACGAGAGTCAGCAGGTCTGACGAGCCGCCGATCAGCGCCATGTCGTGACCGAGGAAATCGAACTGGCCACCATCGCCGATCGCGATCCGTTCTCGGACGCGCCCGGTCCACGGATCGACAAGCCTCACCTCCCCGCCCCGCTGGATCACCAACCCGGCGGCCGTGTCTGCGTCGAGCGTCCCGCACGGGGCCGCGACCCCAGCGCGCGAACCGGGCATCAGCTTCAGCGTGCAGCGGCCAGATAGTGGCCGGCTCAGCACCCAGACCCCCGGTATCGAACCGATCGCCTGCGTACTCTGCTGATGGCGTCCGATCGTCACGCTGCTCGTGCGTCGCGCCAGCAGGCCATCGGCTCCGATCCGGAAGCCGGTCAGCGTGTAGCAGTGCCCGCAGCTTTGGCGCCAGACAGCGGCGAGGACCCCGCCGGGCGACGGGGTCAAAGACTCGATCATCGGACCGCTCAGGCTGTAGCGGTGTGGCAGACCCAGGCCACGCACGAGCGAAACGCGCCCGCTGTCGACGTCGACGATCGAGACCCGCGGAGTGTTCCCCCAGACGATCAGACGCAGATGCGTGGGCTTGCGCAGAGGCGCCCCGGCCAACCACCTCGGCCGGGAGGAGCTCGCGCGCGCGGGCTGACCGGCGCTCCCGCCGATGAAGAGAAAAAGCCCCGCCGCCATCAATGCGAATACAAGCAATGACGCGGCGGCGCGCTCGCGGAGTCGGTGTCGTCGCGCGTCCCTGATCACCCCGGCCTCGGGACTGTCGGATGTCACTGCGGCTTCGAAGTCGAGCGTCTGCGTCGTCATCCCGATTGAGCTACTATGACTGGCGCAATGTGGCCTGTCAAGGTGACCCGTGACGATCCGGCACTGCTGCACGAGCAGGTGGCTGCCCAGATCCGTGAGGCCATCGCCGAGGGTGAAGCAAAGCCCGGAGACCGGATCCCTTCAGCCCGCCACCTTGCCGCGGTGATGGGCGTCAACACGAACACCGTGTTGAGAGCAGTCCGCCTCCTACGCGACGAAGGGCTGCTCGAGCTGCGCCAAGGCCACGGAATTCGAGTGGTCGGAACGCCCGACCGCAGCGTAATCCTCACCAAGATCGCCGAGCTCGTCAAAGCCGGGCAACAACGCGGCTACACACGAGCCGAGCTGGTGCGAATGCTCGAACGCGCTCCATAGGACCAACGGCGGGGATTTCCAAGGCCTCGCAATCGTCGCGAACTGATCCCACCTCGCGAGGACCTGCATCGATCTCCCGGAGTGAATCTTGCCGCTTGAGAAGCGAGCCTCGCAATGCGCGGCATCCGGGACGCACACAGGCCAGAGGCTCGGAGCGGCCTCGAGGAGTGGAGGGCCTCGGTGATGATCAGCGTGCGTCGTAGACGAGCGGGTGCCCGTGACGGTCCAATAGATAGAGGGTGCCGGTGAAGTTTGAGTAGGGCGTTTGGCCGATGGTCACGGTGATGGTGTCGTTGACCAGTTTCTGACCGCACGCTTGAGCCAGGCTGTGGGCGATGGGGCTCTTTGAGCCTGGTGCCTCGCCGGTGATGGTGTTTCTCCCGGCGATGTCGCCGCCTGCGACCTTGTCGAAGGCGGATGTCCACCACGATCGGTCAGTGACCGCAATGTCGGACGCGAACTGGCCGGTCAGATACGTGCGAGCGATCTTTCGCGCCTGCGTGACCGCCGCTGTGTTGAAGGGTTCGAGACCTCTGTCGCTCGGGCACGAGCTCACCGCCGAGCCGCGGGATGGTCGGGCGGCCGGGTAGGTGGAGATGGGAAACCCGGAGGCGCCGACTTTCGGCAGGGTCGCGGCAACGGGTGTGCGGATCGGTGCAAGCGAGGCGCGTTTGGTTGGGCTGATCCGCAGCAATACAGTCCCGTCGCCATATCCATTTCCCTGGAAGTTGTCGACATAGATAGTGCCGGTCTTCGTAACCGCGATGCCGTCCTCTTGGAAGCCCTGGTCGCGACCCCAGTTGATACCCGCGCGTCTCGGGATCACGTTGTAGAACGGTTTGATGCCGGTGGCTGTGATCTTCTCGATGAGCCCGCCGTGGGTCCCGACCAGCATCTGGCCGGTGGGATCGAGCGCGAGCTGATCGGCGTAACTGATCCCGAGGTCGGTCAGCTTCCCCGTGGGCGTGAGCTCGTAGATGAGTTTCAATGCGAAGCTTGAGATGAATAGGTCGCCCGCGCGGTTGAACGCCAGCGCGTCTGGTTCCAGGGTGACGTTTGAGCGAGTGGGATGGACTGGCGCGCGCTGATAGCCACCCGATCTGCCGTTGTTCCCCGCGACCCAGACGAGATGACCGGATGCCGAGACGCGTTCAACCTGTGAGCTGGTAGCGACATATAGGGGCCCGGCCGGTGAGAACGCGAGGGCTGATAACGGAAGACAGGCCGACCGGCCGTGGGCCTCTGCGCGGCGCGGAGCCCGGAAGATCGTGTGGATGGTTCCGCTTGGGCTGATCTGGCGGATCCGGCAGTTGTTGTCATCGAGGAAGTCGATTGCTCCGGATCGAGTGACCGTCATATCGGGAGACGAGCCTTGGCTGAACTCCAGCTCGGCGTCCCGCGCCCGCCCACCGTCGCCGGAGAACCCAAGACGTCCCGGTCCAGCGAAGACGGAGAGGTCACCGTTGGCTTTCAGGCTGAGGATCTGATCGCGCGAGCTATCAGCGATCAGCACGGTCCCGTTGGGAAGAGTCGCGAGCGTCGAGGGCTGCAGAAGGTCCGGTGAGCGAGTCGGCACGACCGCACGCGCAGAAACCGACGAGCCCTCCGGACCCGAGCCGCGAGCCGGCGCCGCACGCCGCGGACTCGCCGGCGGCCCGGATGTGACTAGGAAGCCACCGGTCCCCGCACCGACAGCGAGTGTGGTGAGCGCTGAGCCGAAGAACCAGCGCCGACGCCGAAGGCGGCGCGCCTCCTTGATCAAAGCGTCCGTTTCCGGCTGCTGAGCGCGGTCGGCTTCGCGCTCCAGCAGCGTCATGACACAGCCTCGATCATCGCGATGATCTCGTCCTGGGCGTACCCGTTCTTGCGAGCAAAGGCCACCAGCTCTCTCACACGTGCCAACACGGCGCCACGCTGCGGCGTCCCGGCAACGGTGATCCCACGCCCCTGACGAATCTCGAGCAGCCCCTCATCACGCAACTGGTGCAACGCGCGCAGCACCGTGTTCCGATTCACACCAAGCACCGTGGCGAGATCCTTGACAAGCGGCATCCGCTCACCTGGGCTGATCTCGCCATCAGCGATAGCCCGCCGAACCTCACCGGCAACCTGCTCCCACAGCGGCATCGGATCCGTCGGATCGATACTTGGCGACATAGACCTACTCAAAGTAGATCAATTATGTGCTTACCGACTGCCGACGTCAAGACCCCATGCTGATTTACGCGGGGCTGTCGCGGGACCTCACGGCCTCGATCCACCATGCGACCTTCTGCACAGTCGGAGGCGACTGGCGCGACACCACAACTCTCTCCACGTGATCATTGGGACTTGCTTCTCGATCAGGACAAGCAACAGGCCGCAGACGCGCAATGCGCGGCTGACGCGACCGTGGGTTTCGCTGCGTAGTCTGTGCGCATGTCGATCGAGACGCCGGAGGAACTCGCCGCGCTCAGGGCTGCTGGGCGTGTGGTGGCTGAGGCGATCCGGGCGATGCGGACGCGTGTTCGTCCCGGTGTGACCACGCGCGAGCTCGACGAGATAGCTGCTGGAGTGTTTGCCGGTGCTGGTGCGCGCCCTGGTCCGCAATTGGACTATGGATTCCCCGGCACGACCTGCATCAGCGTCAATGACGAGGCCGTGCACGGCATTCCTGGGAAGCGCCGACTCCGAGACGGTGACCTGGTCAAGCTCGACGTGACGGCCGAGCTTCGTGGCTACTACGCCGACGCGTGCGTCTCCGTGACGGTCGGCAACGCGAGCGACGCGACACGAAAGCTCGCTGCTGCAAGCCGCGAGGCGCTGAACTGCGCTCTTGAAACCGCGCGTGCCGGGACGGCGCTCAACGCGATCGGTTACGCGGTACAGCAGAGCGTGTCGAGCCACGGCTACTCGGTCTGCCCGGACCTGATGGGTCACGGAATCGGTCGGCGAATCCACGAGCCACCAAACGTTCCTAACTACCACCATCCCCGCTTCGGGCAGCCGCTCACTGAAGGACTTGTGATCACGATCGAGCCGATCCTCGCCGCCGGCAGCGGAGCGGTCCGAGATGCCGGAGATGGATGGACCCTGAAGACCCGCGATGGTTCCTATGCCGCGCATGCGGAGCACACCATCGTGATTACCGACGGCGCTCCGATCATTCTCACCGCCTGAGAGCCCGGTACCGCTTTTGTCAGGCGGCATGCATTCGCACACCCGCAGCCAGGCGCCTGCTTAGCGCGGAATCCGGAACCGGCCATGCCGTCGAAGCGATAGCGGTGGGTGCGGTGCTGGGCTCGCGGCTCCCGTAGTTCGGGCATCGGTGACTAGGCCTTCCTCGTGGGCATGGCGTATTGGGTGTGCCAGCTGGCCCCGCCGTCGGTGGTGTGGATCACGCGGTAGCCGAAGGTCAGGTAGTGAACGCGGACGCCGATCACCCAGCCGTCGGTCGGGCTTGTGAAGCTGGCTGACACGGAGGCGTTGATGCCAGGGATGCTGCGGGCCTTCGTGAGACGGGTGCCTGTTATGAACCCGATCGTCTCGGTGCCATACCCACATGCGGTGCACTCATCGAGGAACACGGCGTGTGAGGCGTTAATCGCGGCGAACGTGCTCGGATCCGAGCTTGGCGAATTAGTCTTCGTGGGGATGCCTGGGTGCGGGAAGTACTGCTCGGCGAACAGCGCTTTCCAGGTGCTGCCGGTGCTGCGAAGGCCGATGTGCGGCTCTTGGCTCATGGCCGCTCCCGGCCCGACGGCTTCCGCCCATCCCGAGTCGGGACCGGCGCACCGCAGCACGATTGTGGCCGTGAACGCTTTGGATCCGGTTGAGTCGGTGAAGCTGCGCGTCCACTGCCGCCCCGCGTCGGTTGTGCTGTAGATGCTGCCGTGCGCTCCGAGCCACCCGCGCTGGGGGTTGTAGAAGCAGACGCTTTGGGGCTGCTCGGGGGTCGCGACACGCTGCCACGTTCGCCCTGCGTCATGGCTCGTGAGCAGCGCCGCGTGGTCACCCGACGCCGCGCCGAACGGTCCAGCCGTGCCGCTCGCTACCGCAAACCCGACACGCGAGTTAACGAAGTCCAGGCTCCTGATCGCCGGGCAGGTTTGCGGCAGGGCACGCCAGCGCCGCCCACCGTCGGTTGTGGCCAGTAGATCGTGGGCGCCGATCACCCAGCCGGTTGAGGTGTTGATGAAGTCCAGAGCGCTCCAAAGCGAGGTACGGGAGCTCAGCTGAACAGTCCAATGGTCGCCCGCATCCGTCGTAGCGAGAAGATGAGCGGGGCCAAGCACCCAACCGGTCGAACGTGACACGAACCGCACGTCCGCGAGCGAGTCCGGGTCCGTCGAGTACGGATAGCTCTGGACGTCGGGCGCGTCCAACCTGCAATGTCCCTGACCAGGTCCGGCGTCGACCAGAGCCGGAGGCTGAGGGCCTGAGAGCAGACCACGATGGCGCGGCACTGATGAGCCCAGGTTCAACACAACCACGAGCGCGGTAGCCACCACCGCAACTGCAATGACTCCAACGCTGGACTTCGCAACTGGGCGCAAGGCCTTTCCTTCACGCGGGATCAAACGGCGGTCACCAAACGCCTCCGATCGACTATTGCCAATGCGGACGGCCCTGTGACGCGCGACCGTCCACCTCGATCGGCGCCTGCCGCGCCGACCGGAGCCGCCACTAGCCAAATGCCACCATCAGCATCACGCCCGCCGGCACCTGCATTCATCTCCGCACAAGCATCACGTCTCAGCCGGCGACAGACACGCATTGCGCGGACTCGAGGGGACGGCGGGAGTGAGGTGTTTCTGAGTCAAAGCCACAGATCGGGGAGCGAATTAGTCCACATCGGTGGGGCTCCGGCGGTTGGCTTTGGTGTGTTGGATTCGATGGTAAGCGATGCGCGCCCAGCGGGCGTGGCGTAGCCCGCGTTTCCGTGCGGCTCGGATCTTGGGGCCGCGGCCGTCGTGCTCGTCGGCGGGGGTGACGTAGCCGATCCCGGCGTGCAGTCGGATCGTGTTGCGGTGTTTCTGAGTTCGCGACAGAGCGGCCGCATTTTCTAACCCAACGCTGGGTGGTGGTGCGGGACCGGTTTTTGCTGGGGAAGGGGTAGGTGTAGCCAGCTCGGGGCGGGCGGGTATCCGTGGCCGTTGTGGCGAGA
>DAIDJO010000123.1 GCA_027451345.1 Solirubrobacterales bacterium | reverse complement strand
CGGGATCAGAGGCTCAACCTCTGCCCACAACTCGTCACTGACCTCGAACCGTGACGGCACCTCCATGACCTCCAATCCTCGACGACACCGCCGACAGATTCGAGGTCAAGTGGTCATAACCCTCTTTTTGAAAGACCTTCTTAGCCCCCAGGAAGTCACGCGGGGGCCAGAGCCCCGCTTTCGTCACGGCTGATGTATCTCGAGCTCTGAGCCGAGAGACGTGCTTGGCGCGGCTTGCGCAACCGTGGCGAACGCTATCTTCTCGTCGCATGACGCTCTACCCAGGTGCGCCGTATGAGTACAGCGCCGTTGGGGGAGGACTCATATTCACTGCTGGAGCATGTCCGCTCGATGAGGACGGACGCGTGGTGGCCCCCGGGGACTTCGAGCGGCAGGCCTTGCAAACGGTCGAGAACCTCCTCGCGGCGCTCGCCGAGTACCAGGTTGGTCCGGATGCCCTCCTGAAAACGACCGTGTTCGTCGCTGGACAGGAGCGCGCTGACCTCGTCCGCGTATGGGACACGATCT
Organism: Solirubrobacterales bacterium; assembly: GCA_027451345.1. Taxonomy (GTDB): domain Bacteria; phylum Actinomycetota; class Thermoleophilia; order Solirubrobacterales; family Solirubrobacteraceae; genus Palsa-465. The sequence continues at coordinate 3,275 of DAIDJO010000123.1, read as the reverse complement.
CTCCCCGGCTCGGGCGAGCGCCTAGCACCCTGATTGGTGTGTCCATGCTGGGATACCCCGATCAGCTCGTCGAGATCGAAGCGATCGCTGTCGTTTGATCGTTCGGCGTAGGAGCAATCTCGCACCAGAGACCTGAACACGGCTTCTTCAGGTGACCGAGTCGACGGGCAGTCCATGCTGCTCATTCGGTCTAAACGCACGCGCCGCCGCAGCGCTTGGCCTCGCGAGTGCCGTACCACCCGACCACTCGTCCGACCGACCCGCTTTGCCGACGGCGCATGTATCTCGCCGCCGCCGGAGGCGGCCCCGGTTTGCGCGGAACTCGCGGGGCTCAAGCCATCGGTAGCAGCGACTCCGCACGCGAGCTGGGTGGACCAACAGACAAGAGATGTTGACAAGTCCCGTTAGACAAGCTACCTTGTCTAGGTGAGGATTGGTGAGCCGGCATGCAGACACGGAGTGTCCGACGATGACATCGAGAACGCGATCAGAAACGCGATCCGCCAACACGTCGGCGACGAGTTCGCGATGCTGATCGGCCCTGCAACCGACGGCTCACTGCTTGAGATCGGGGTCCTCGACCTGGAAGGCGAGGACCCAGTCGTCATCCATGCGATGCCAGCTAGACCGAGGTTCCTGCCGTAGAGGACGGTGACCATCATGACTAAGCACACCGACCAGGAGATCAACGAGGCCGCCGCCCGGTTTGAGCAGTGGGCGGACGCACTTGACCCCGCCAAGCTCGAGGACGTCAATGACCTCCGCGAGATCGCTACCGCCGCCAGCGCAATGCGGGCAGACGAGGCGAGGCTGCGCGAGGCCGTGCAGATCGCCCGCGGGCACGGCCATTCCTGGAACCGGATCGCCGTAGCGCTCGGGGTGTCCCGGCAGGCCGCGCGGCAACGCTACGCCGAGAAGACGACTGCCTGACCAGCGGTCAGCAGCAAAGGACCGCAATCACCTCGCGACCCGCATTCGCCCCCGCTGGGGTATCTCGACCGATGCGCCGAGATGCACGCTTTGCGCGGAACGCGCTGCCGTGCCGCCTCACGCCTCCTGCGGCGGCGCGTCGTGGTCGGTGGCTATCCGGGCGTGAAGGTGCATATCGTGCCATCCGTCCGTGTGGCGACCGGCGAGACGCATCGTTCCCTCTAACCGGTAACCAGTGCTCTCGGCAACTCTGCACGACGGATCGTTCCGCGTCGAATGAGTCAACTCAAGCCGATGCAGACCAAGTTCGTTGAAGGACCAGTCAGTGATCACCGCGACCGCACGGCTCGCATAACCGTTGCGACGGTGCTCGGCAAGGACCCAGTAGGTGATCTCAGCGATCCCCTGATCCAGGTCGATCGACTTCAAGCCAACGCGCCCGACGATCGTCGCGTCGTCAGTGACCGCCCAATTGACCAGCGTCTCAGAACGCCAGAGCTCGAGCCTCGAGGCGATCCACGCCTCAGCCTCAGCATGGGTGAGTGATGCGACGTGCCACTTCTGGATGCCCGGATCCGAGTACGCCGCGACGAGCGTTGGCGCGTCACCGACGGTGAACGGCCGAAGTACCAATCCGTCTTGAGACAGCGTCGGCTGTTCGCCGGCCGACATCGCTCCTGGCGCGAGAACAGGATCAGCCAGGCGAGGCATAAGTCGATTATCCCATCGACCAATGCGACAGGATTCGCTTTCGCGCTGGCTGAGGTGTGCCGACCTCAGCGCCGGGAGACCTGGGTTGCGCGGACAGGGGGCAGCGGAGGCTTGGGTCATCGACGGCTATTTCTGGTAGTGGTAGCGAGCTTGGAGGATCACTAGGTCCTGGTTCTGGACGCGGTAGACGAGTCGGTGCTCATCGGTGATTCGTCGTGACCACGCGCCAGCGATTCCATACTTCAGCGGCTCTGGTTTCCCGATCCCAGCCGTCGGGTCGCGCATGGCGTCATCGATCAGCCGGTTGAGCCGCTTCAGGATCGAGCGATCGGACTGCTGCCAGTGGCAGTAGTCCTCCCAGCTTTGGGGCGTGAAGACGAGCCTCACTCGCGATCGAGCGGGTGCTCAGCGAGCTCGCCACGTTCGGCCGCGTCTGCCGCATCGAGCAAGCGCCGCGCGTTTGCGGGTGAGCGGAACAGGTAGGCGGTCTCCTGCCAGGCTGCGTAGTCCTCGGCGGACATCAGTACCGCGTTGCCGCGTTTGGACGTGATCTCGATCGCAGACCGATCGTCGTTGACCTTCTCGATGAGCGGGAACAACGCCCGTCGTGCTTCGCTTGCAGTGATCGCCACCATTTCCTCCTTGCTCGTACCAGAAATGGTACCATAGACGTTGGGTTCTGAGACCGCGGTCTGTCCCGCTTTGCTCACAGCAAACGCATCTCCGCCCTCGGGCTCGGCGGTTGTGCTTCGCGCGGAAGGGGTGGACGGTTGACGAGTCTGGGACTGTGCGCCACAATTGTGGCGTGACTTCTGAGCCTCTGCGGGCGGTGCGAGACCATCTCTCCGAGATCGTCGATCGGGTCGAACGTGAGCATGATCGCGTGCTGATCACTCGAAACGGCCGGGAAGCGGCTGTGCTGATGAGCACCGCGGATCTCGCAGAGCTCGAGGAGACGCTTTCGGTGCTGGCCGACCCCGAGGCCCTGGCCGACATCCGCGAAGCGGATGCTGCCTACTCGCGGGGTGATGTCGTTCGGGGTGTCGACGCAGCTCGCGCGCTGCGCCCGTGAGCGAAGCGCGGGACTGCGAACTCGTCGTCGCGCCACCCGCAGCCAGAGCGATAGCCGAGCAGCTGCCAGAGGCGGTGGCCCCCGCGGTTATCGAGTTCCTGACCGGCAGCCTGCTCCGGGAGCCCCGCCGGGTCGGCAAGCCGCTGCGTCGTGAACTGGCCGGCGTCTGGTCCGCCCGCCGCGGGACCTACCGCGTCCTGTACCGCATCCGCGAAGACCCTCCCGAGGTCATCGTGCTGCGCGTCGAACACCGCAGCGACGCATACCGGCCACGCTGACCCGCGACCCCCCTCCTTTGATGCGCCGGCGCGCCCCTCGCCCGCGCAGACCAAACACCTCGCAGGCGCGGATTGCGTTCACGTGGCATAGCGCCGCTGCAGACTTTCAACGCGTGATTAGCGCTTCGAGAGGAGCCGGCCTGCGAGGGCGGTAGGGTCGGCGGGAGGCGCCCGGTTCGCGCGGCTGTTGCCGACTGAGCCTGGTTTCCTCCCGCCGCCGCATCGAACCGTGCATGCGGTTCTCCCGCACACGGCTCTCCGACGTTCTTCACCGCCGGCATTCA
>DAIDJO010000122.1 GCA_027451345.1 Solirubrobacterales bacterium | reverse complement strand
CCTGGAGGCCTCCATACCTCCTCCCGCGCCGCCCGCCGGCGCCCCGCCCGCCCGCGCCCCCACCACCGGTGCGCCGGCCGGCGGCGCGAGCGATCCCACGGCCAACCCGTACGCCGGAGTCCGCCAGCGCCCGCCGTCGCTGCGGGTCGGGCTGCCCACGGAGGCCACGGCCACAGCGCATGCCGCCCCCATCGTCGCACCGGGTGCCGCCGCGCCCGGTGTCGTCGCCCCGCTGGAGATCCGCCACCAGCGTGAGGGGCGGCTCCGCGGCCTCCTCTTCCGCCTGTTCGGCGGGCGCCTCGGCGGCTCGACGTTGCCGCGCCCCTCCCCCCCGCGACCACTCGATGCCGCAGCGGCACGCGCGCTCACCGCGGCGCTCACCGCGCGGGGAGCGAGCGCCGGCTGGACGGCCGAGCTGATCGCGACCGCAGGGGCCCACGGCACCGCGCTCGCCGAGGGTCTGCGCGCCGCCGCCGAGGCCGAGATCGCGCGGCGCATCGTGCCCGCCGCGCCCCTGCCCGCCAGCGGAGCCGCGGTGGCGTTCATCGGCGCCGGCGGAGCCGGGAAGACGCGCTGCACCGCCGCGCTGGCCAGCGCCTACAGCCGCGCGAGCACGCTCGGCGTCACCGTGGTGGCCATCGACAATCCGGACGGCGCCCGCGAGCTGAAGCGGCTCCTGCGCGCCGACGGGGTCCCGGTGCTCTCCCTGAGCGGCGAGGCGGCGCCGCGGGCGGTCGCGGCCGCCCGGGCGAACGGGTTCGTGGTGATCGATACGCCGACGACCACGCCCACGGACGCAGGCGCGGTGGATCGCCTCGGCGCGCGCCTCGCGCCGCTGGGCCTCGACGCGACGTTCGTGACGCTGCCGGCCACACTCGGCTCCGAGGCGGCGGGACGGGCGCTGGCCGCGTTCGGTCGACTCGACCCCTCGGCGGTCGCGATCACGCACGCCGACGAGACCGAGCAGCTCGCCGTCGTCCTCGAGGTCGCCGTCGCGCACCGGATTCCCCTCGCGTATCTCCACGACGGCACCGACCACCGCACCGCTCTCTCGGCGGTGGAGGCGGGTACGTTGGCGAGACGACTGCTGACGGCTTGAGCCGCCCCGACCGACCGCTGGCGCCCGTTCCTCACCCCAACCCGACCGCTCCATGACCTCGCTGCACGAGACACCGCACGCCAAGCACGGCCCCACGGGCCGGCTCTCCTCCCCGGACGGCCTCAGCGTGCCGGTGAGCATCTCCAGCCACGGTGATGACCTGCTGCTCGTCATCCTCGACGGCGTCGAGGAGTTCGTCGCCGGCCCGCTCAGCCTCCTCATGCTCGAGTCGACCGGCCACCGGGGCGTCGTGCGGACATCCGGTTCGGCCGAGCTCGTCGAGGCCAACCTGCTGCGCTTCGTGCTCGAGGACTCGGTCGAGCTGGTGCAGCGGCGGGAGTTCGTGCGAGTGATCGCGGCCAAGCGCGTGGTCCTCGAGGACGAGGAGGGCGAGGTGCTCGCCGAGGGACTCTCGGTCGATATCAGCGGGGGCGGCATGCTCGTCCAGCTGCCCCGCTCGGCCGAGGTGCCGATGGACACGCCGATCTTCTTCTCACTCTTCCTCGGTCTGACCGATTACGACGATCAGGTGAGCGGCGCCGCCAAGGTCGTGCGCCGCAACGCCGAGAACCGGATCGCGATGGAGTTCGACCAGATCGCCACGCGCGACCAGGAGCGACTCATCCGCTTCGTCTTCGAGCGCCAGCGCGTCGCCCTCAGGGTGACCCGCGGCGACACCCTCTGACCCACGATCCCATGGCCAAGAACAAGGACAAGGACGCGGCCGAGAAGGCCGGCAAGAAGGACAAGAAGGACAAGAAGGGCAGGAAGGGCGGTGAGGAGGGCGCCCGGGGCGCGAGCATCGCCAACCATCCTCGCGCCCGCGCGATGATCCGCCGCATGAAGGGTTGGGGTGGCCTGGGCGGTTTCGCCCTCGCCGCGCTGCTCTCCCTGCAGGCGTCGGTCCCGCTGGTGACGACCGGGCTGCGCGCGATCGGCGCCGGTGTCCTGGGCTACCTGCTCGCCTGGTGGATCGGCGTCCTCGTCTGGCGGCAGCTGATCATCGCCGAGCAGAAGGCCGCCTACGAGCTCATCCAGCGCCGCCGTCAGGAGAGCGAGGCGCCCGCGCCCTGAGCGTGGCGGGGCAGTTGAGAGGCCGTCATGGACCCGCTTCACCCCCTCCTCCCGGTCACCCCGCCCTCCCCCACGCGGCCGGAGTACAACCGGGTCGAACGGATCGAGCGCGACCAGGAGCGCAGATCCAGTCCCGACTGGGAGCGCGACTCCGAGGGCGAACCGGACGGAGGGGCCGACCGCGAGTGCGAGGACGAGTACGACCCGGACTGGAGCGACCCGGCCGAGGCGGAGCCGTACGGCCCGGACGGGTCGCGTCAGGATGCCGCCATCCCCGCCGAGGACCCCACCCGGTCCCCGCGGCCGTGGGATCCGCGGATCGACGGCGAGCGTCGCTCCCGGCCCCGGGACGGCGAGCCCCCGTCGGACTCCGGCGCGGGCCCGCACATCGACATCACTGCCTGAACGTCCAGCGTCGGGAAAAAAGTCCTCAAGTCTTTCGGCCGGGCGCCGATGAACGGGACGTAGGCCGACATGGAGTCGGTCGGGACGGTAACTCAACAGCCATCAAGGAGATCGGCATGTCCCTCATCATCAACACCAACTCTGAGGCGCTGATCGCCCAGAACAATCTCAATGGCACTGAGAATGCTCTGAGCAGCGCGATGACCGACCTGTCCTCGGGTCTGCGCATCAACACCGCGGCCGATGACGCCGCGGGCTACGCCATCAGCCAGGACCTGAACTCCCAGGTCCTGGGCCTGAACCAGGCCAACAGCAACGCGCAGGACGCGACCTCGCTCGTTCAGACCGCCGACGGCGCCCTGAACGACGTGGCGCAGATGCTGCAGCGCGTCCGCGAGCTGGCCGTCGAGTACCAGGGCGGCACGCTGTCCACGACCGACCAGAACGCGATCGTCTCGGAGGTCGCGCAGCTGGCCAGCCAGATCGAGCAGATCGGCAGCCAGGCGCAGTTCAACGGCATCACGCTGTTCCAGTCCGGGAACCTGACCTTCCAGGTCGGCGCCGACGCGGGCGAGACGATCAGCGTGACGCTCCAGGCCCTGACCGGCGCCACCGGCGCCATCAGCCTGATCGACACCGTGACCAGCGGCATCGGCGCGGCCGGCAGCAACACCTCGTTCTGCCTGGGCGACGCCAACGTCCTCACCTCGATCAGCAACATGATCGACGCCGTGTCGACGATGGCCTCCGGCTTCGGTGCGGTGCAGAACCGGCTGAGCTACACGATGAGCAACCTGTCGACCTACTCGGAGAACATCAACGCCGCGCAGTCGACGATCCAGGACGTTGACATGGCGTCCGCGATGACGGAGTTCACGAAGGATCAGATCCTCGAGCAGTCCGGCATCTCGATGCTCTCCCAGGCAGAGCAGAACCCCCAGCAGGTTCTGAAGCTCCTCGGCGCGTAGTCACTCCTTCGCCTGATCCGGGCGGCGCCTCGCGTCGCCCGGGCCAGACGATCCAGACCTCGCCGACACCTACGGCAAATTCCGTGTCGGCCGGGCCCATACCTCGCCCTTCATCCAGGCGAGCCCATACCCATCTCCGATCCATCGAGGGAACGGGAAGAGTCTTGGGGCGAGGCGCAAGCCTCGCCCCAAACTCAATTTCGTGCCGCAGCAGGCCGATATCTCGGGTAGCCGATGACCGCCGCCCCTCGCATCACCCTCGGCATCGCGACGTACAACCGGGACCGCTACCTCGCCGAGGCGATCGAGAGCTGCCTGAGCCAGGACTATCCATCGCTCGAGGTCCTGGTCGTTCTCGACGGCTCCACCAATCCCCGCATCGAGTCGATCCTCGGTGACTACCTGGAGGACGAGCGGTTCCGCGTCGTCCGTCACCCCGTCAACCGAGGCATCTCCGCCGCCTACAACACGCTGGTGCAGCAAGGCTGTGGCGAGCTGATCGCGATGCTCGGAGACGACGACGTCTGCCTGCCGGGACGGATCCGCCGCCAGGCCGAGATCTTCGACCGCCACCCCGACACCGGAGTCGTGCATGGGGATGCGGTGATCATCGATTCGACCGGCACGGCCGTCGGCGAGTGGCGCAACGTGGACATGACGCCGGCCGAGCTGGTCCGGTGCTTCTACCGCAACCATGACTTCATCGTCGATCCGTCTCGGATGGTTCGGCGCGAGGTGTACGACCGGGTCGGCGGATACGACGACCGCTTCAAGGTGGCGCAGGACTTCGAGTTCTGGTTGCGGGCCGCCCGGCACTTTCGCTTCCGACACACCGGCGGCGCACCGCTGATCCAACTGCGACGCCACGGCGAGAACGGCTCAGATGAATCGCAGCGCGGAGCGGAGACCGAGGAGGTCGAGCTCGCGCTGCTCGAGGCGCTGCCTCGGTACAGCCTTCGAGAGCTCGTTCCCGAGCTGGATTGGGCGGTGATCGATCCGGAGAGCGCACGGCGTCAGGCGCTCGAGCGCCTCGCCGACCAGGTCGAACATAGAGGGGTGCCGACGCCCAGGCTCGCACGTCACCTGCGCCAGCGGGCCGCCGAGTTTCCCGTCCCCCCCACCCCGCCCAGAACCGGCCAACGGTTGCTGATGACGATGTTCGGGTGGAATGACAGCGGCGGTGGAACGATCCTGCCCCGTCTCATCGCCAAGGAGCTCGTGCGACGTGGGTGGGAGGTGAGCGTCGTTCATGCCGCCACCGCCACGCTCCCGGGCGAGCCGATGTACGCGAGACGGGAGTGGGTCGAGGACGGGGTGCGCCTCGTCGGCATTCACAACCGGCCCAGCGCGCTGCTCGACCTCCATGACCCCCTGCGGGAGATCGACGACCCGGTGATGCGCGAACTGTTTCGGGAGGAGCTTCAGTCATTCCAGCCGGACGTTGTTCACTTCCACAACCTCCACAACCTCGGCGCGTCGCTGATCGACGAGGTTGCGGCATATGGCGCGCCCTCGTTCTTCACCACGCACAACTACTGGCTGATCTGCCCGCGCGCCTACCTGCTTCGGGACGACGGCTCGCTCTGCAGCGGCCCGGGCGACGGCTCGCGCTGTGCGGCCTGCACCGGGAGTCAGACACCCGAGCTCAACGCGCAGCGCCTGGCCGCCCTGCGCAGCCGGGTGGGTGCCGGCGTGACCCGCGTACTCGCCATCTCCGAGTCGGTTCGACAGACGCTGATCGCCGCCGGCTATCAGCCCGACGCCATCGACGTCGTCCCGCAGTCGATGCCGCACGAACACGAGATCTGGCAGGAGACCGGGAACGGTCGGGTGCCGGGCCGACGCGGCGAGCGCCTCACGGTCGGCTTCGTCGGCTACGCCTACGCCAATAAGGGGCCGCAGCTGCTGGTCGAGGCGGCACAGCGCACCCGCGCTCGCGTGGACGTCCACCTCATCGGCCAGGTCCCCGCGTCGCTCGCCGCCCGGCTCCGCGCCATGGATCACCGAGGCGTGGTCGACTTCAAGGGTGGCTACAGCCCGAGCGAGCTCCCCGCCCTCCTTGCCGACGTCGACGTTGCGGCTCTTCCCTCGACATGGTGGGACTGCGCGAACCTGGCGGCGCAGGAGTGCCACGCGGCGCGTGTCCCTCTCGTCGTTCCACGGCTGGGTGGCCTCGGCGAGACGGTGCGGGACGGCATCGACGGACTGACCTTCGCGGGTCTCAGCGTCGACGATCTGGCTCGTCAACTCGATCGCCTCGACGGCGAGCCGGGACTGCTCGAGCGCCTGCAGCGGGGGATCCACCCGCCGGTGGACTTCTCCGCTCACGTGGACGAGCTCGAGGCCTACTACCGAGGTGATCATGGGGCTGAGCGGCGCACGCGGACGCAGCCGCCGGTCCAGGTGCGCTGGAAGGGCGACCATGGTCGAGTCACGAGCCTGGCGATCATCAACGACGAGGTGACCCGCCGGGTCGACGTCACGATCCAGCGAGTCGACAGAGGTGACCAGGCACTCGACCCACCGCTTCGTCATCCGGCCGACGTTGAGATCCGCCACCAATGGCCGCCTGACTTTCAGCGTGCCGCGTCGGGCCGGCTGGCCGCCATCGCTCCGTGGGAGTTCGGCGCAGCACCGGCGCAGTGGGTGCGGGACATCCAGGCGAACGTCGATGAGCTCTGGGTCCCGAGCGAGTACGTCCGGGCGATGTACGTCGGATCCGGGGTAGAACCGGAGCGAGTTCACGTGCTCCCGAACGGGGTTGACCTCGATGCCTTCCGGCCCCGGGACGCGCCGCGGCCGGCATCCGACCCGCTGCGCTTTCTCTACGTCGGCGGCATCACGCCGCGTAAGGGCGTCGATGCCCTGATCACCGCCTGGGACGCCGCGTTCCCCGGCCGTGACGACGTCGCACTCGTCGTGAAGGCGGCACTGGCGGGAGGCGCGTACCGTGAGGCCCGGAGCGACTGGCTGCGCCAACGCGCCGCTGAGGCGCGCCTTCCCCGGGTGACGCTGATCGAGGAGGACCTCGACACCGAGCAACTCGCCGAGTTGTACCGGTCAAGCGACGTCTTCGTGTTGCCCTACCGGGGAGAGGGGTTCGCGATGCCGGTGCTCGAGGCGATGGCGAGCGGCCTGCCCGTCATCACCACGGCCGGTGGGCCCACCGACGAGTTCTGTCCCCCGGAAGCCGGCTGGCGCATCCGTTCCGTGCGCCAACCCGTGCCGCTCGAACTGCTCCGCGGCTTCGAGCCCGAGGACACGCCGTGGATGCTCGAGCCCGACCTGGAGCATCTCGTCACGCTGCTCCGCGCCGCCGCCCGGGCAGACGACCTTCGGAGCCGCGGCCAGGCCGGGCGGGCCGCCGCGGCAGGCTATTCCTGGGATGCCGTGGCGCGGACCTATGAGGAGCGCATCCGCTCGCTGGCGGCCATGCCGGCGCGACGCGCAGATGCCGCCCAGTCGACCTTCCCGCTCAGCGGCGAGGTGGGCGTCCGCGTGCTGGCAACCCCGGCCTGGCGGGGTCGCGATGAACTCGACCGCCTGCTCACCGCCTGGTCGGTCACCACGCCGGACACCGACGCCTGCCTCTACCTCCTGGCCGATCCCGCCGCCGCGGGAGAGCCCGACGTGATCGAGGCCCGGGTCGTCGGCGCCGCCGAGCGCGCCGGTGTCGATCTGGAGCGCTGCGCCGACATCGAGATCCTCCTGGAGCCGTTCCGCAGTGACCGGGACGCAATGCTTCACCGATCGGTCGACGCGTTTGTCCCGTTGCATCCCGGGTGCGCGGGCCACGCGCGCATGGCGCGCTCGGCCGGACGCCCCGTCGTCGCACCGGACAGCGCCCTCAGCCAGTGGCTCAAGTCGAGGATCACGCTCCCGTGAGCGCCCCGCCAACTCGGGGCGGTTCGCGGACCCGCCGGGCGCTCCAGCTCCGCGCGCTCCAGCTCCCGGACGCATCGTCCGATTAACGCGATGGTGAGACCGACTGACACCAGGCCGCAGGTCACCGTCGTGATCCCGTGCCACAACGCCGCGCCGTATCTCGGCGACACCCTGGCGAGCCTCGACGCCCAGACCTTCGACGCGTTCGAGCTCATCCTGGTCGACGACGCGTCCACAGATGACTCGGTGTCCCTGACGCGGGCGTGGTCCAACGCCCACCCCCACCGGACCGTGCGGGTGATCGAGATCGAGCACTCGGGCCATCCGGCGACTCCGAGGAACGTCGGGATCGAGGCGGCAGCCGCCGACCTCGTCCTGTGCCTGGACGCGGACGACCAGTTGACCCCCCCGTTCCTCGAGGCCTGCGTGACGGCCCTGGCCGCCGAGCACGGTGCGAGCATCGCCTACACCGACCAACAGGATTTCGGCGCCTCCGACGCCTACCACTCGGTTCCCGAGTACGACTTTCCCACGCTCGTCAACCGGAACTTCCTCGGCATCTGCTCGGTGTTCCGCAGACAGGCGTGGCTCGAGGTGGGCGGCTTCGATCCACGTTCCCGCTACGAGGACTGGAACTTCTGGCTGGCCTGCGGAGCGGTCGGCCACCTGGGTGTGAAGGTGCCCGGTGTGCACTGGCGCTACCGGGTCCGCGCGGACGGCCGCTACCTCTCCGATGATCGTGTCAACGACCGGGCGGCGAAGGCCCAGTTCGTGCAGCGACGCCCGGGGCTCTACAGCCCGATGCAGCAGGCGTGGGCGCAGGCCGTCCTCGACGGCAACCCCCTCGCCGACACGGTGCGCGACACGGTGGGAGCCATCCCGGAGTTCCCGCCCGATCCGGCGCCGGACTCGATCAGTGCCATCCCGTCCGATCTTCCGCTGCGAACCGATGCGTCGGTGACGCCGTCGACCCGGCCGACGGTCTCCATCATCGTGCCGGCCTACAACCTCGCGCGCTACCTGCCAGCCGCCCTCGACAGCGCACTTGCGCAGAGGCCGCACCTGGACGGACCACTGGAGGTGCTCGTCATCGACGATGGCTCGCAGGACGAAACGCCTGAGGTCCTCGCCCGGTATGGCGACCGGATCCGCGCGGTGCGCCAGCGGAATGGGGGGCTGCGGAGCGCCATCGACCACGGCCTGCGCCTGGCGACGGGCGAGTTCATCGCGCTGCTCGATGCCGACGACACCTGGCCGCGGGATCGTCTCGCGCGGCACATCCGGGCCCTCCGGACCCACCCATCGGTGGGCCTGGTCCACGGCGACATGGTCGTCACCAACGCCCACGGCGATGTGATCGACCCGTCATTCTTCTCGCGTCCGCACATGGCCCCGGCGCAGGGTCGCGTGCTCGGGGCGCTGCTCGGGGGCAACTTCGTCTCCGGCGGCGCCTGCACGTTCAGAGCCTCGCTGCTCCCGGCCCTGCGACCGATTCCGGACGACGCGGCCTACCCGGACTGGTGGATCGCCACGTGCATCGCGGCGGTGGCGGAGATTCGCACGGTCGACGGCGTGGCCAACCATTACCGCCAGCACGGTGCGAACATGGGGCTTGGGGCCGGCGCCAAGGAGATGCCGCGGGTGCTGAGGGGCGAGCTGCCCTGGCGTCGCAGGCTCCTGGCTGACTTCACGGCGGACGCGACCGTCACCGCCGCCCACCTCGCCCACGCGCGCTCCACCTTCCGGTACGCAATTCAGACGGCCGCGAGCAACGCGGCCGGCGGGGCCAGGGAGGTGCTGCGCCCTGACCGCGCCGCCGCCGAGCGCATCCTCGAGCACCTGCCTCGAGCCGCCGTCGGTGCCCCCCGCAGCAAGGCGATGATGCGGGCACTCGCCGCGGACCCCTTTGATGGAGCGCTCTGGCTGGATCTCGACCGGAGTCTCGAGCTCGAGCACCGCCTCGGATCCCTCCCCCCCGCGCCGGTGCTCATCGATCTGCTCGCCGCCGGGCCGCTGACGCTGGCGTGGCACGACGAGCTCATGCGTGGGCCCGAGCTCCTGTCGGCCTTCGCGCACGCGACGGCGTCCGACCCGGAGACGAGCCTTGCCATCCTGGTGGAGCCGACGACCGATATCGCCCGTCTCGTCGAGGCGACCGAGACCAACGAGGCGATCGCGGAGCTCACGATCGACGTCGTCAGCGCCCCGCGCACGCCGGCGGCCATGGCGTTGCTCGCGTCGATCGCGGACTTCTGCCTCACGCTTCGCCCCCTCCCCGCCCCCTATGCGGACCTGCCGCGGCACCCGGCGACAGAGCGGTTGAGGCTCCCCTCGACGCAGGAGCGGCTGGTCGATGCTTGATCTCGTCATCTTCTCCAAGGACCGCGCGTGTCAACTCGACCTCCTGCTCCGGAGTCTCGAGCGTCAGTTCGTGGAATGGCGGCGCACACAGGTCACCGTGATCTACACCTTCAGTGATCCGGACTTCGCCGCCGGATATGCGGCCACGCGCATGGCCCACCCGGACGTGGCCTACATCTGCGAACGGGACTCGCACGCCAGCTTCCGCGATCTGACGCTCAGCCGCATCGGCGCGCACGAGCACGTGATGTTTCTCGTCGACGATGACGTCTTCAAGGACGAGTTCACGGTCGAAAGCCCGGAATACCGAACGTTCGCGGCGACACCGGAGATCGCGTGCCTGTCCCTGCGCATGGCTCCGCACATGGAGTACTGCTACGCCTACGACCGCTCGATGGCTCGCCCCGAGTTCGAGGCGGGCAATGTCTGGGATTGGACGACGGCCGAGTACGACTGGAACTACCCGATGTCGCTGGACGGCCACGTCTTCCGCACGGAGGAGCTGCGCCCGCTGCTCGCCGAAGCCGCCTTCCACAACCCCAACTCCCTCGAGGCGGCGCTCGCGGCTCGACCCCTGGCCAACCCGAAGATGATCTGCTTCTCCGAAGCGAAGATCGTCAACCTCCCGGTCAACCGCGTGCAGGAGACGGCGCTCAACCGCCATGGCGGGATCGCCGCCACCTGGCTCAACGAGCAGTTCCTGGCCGGCCAACGACTCTCCGAGACGACGGTGCGAGGCACCGCAACCCGCGGCCCGCACGAGGAACTGCCGCTTCGCTGGGAGCCTTGGGACCCTCCCTTGCGGAGCGCCGAAGGCTCGCCGCGATCCTCCTCCAGGATCGTGGTGATGCTCGTCGACGAGGTGCTCGCAGCCCCTCGCCTGCTCGCCGACTACCTGACGATCGTCGAGGATGCCGCCAAGCTCGTTCTCTACGCGCCCGACGGAGATCCCGATCGCCTGTCGCCGGCGCTCGAGGCGCTCGCGGCCGAGGTTGGCCTCGACCAGCCGGAGTCCCCGCAGGTCGAGGTGCTCGTCGTACCGAGTGACGAGGGCGAGGCGTCGTTACGGTCGGTGGCCCACGCGCTCGTCACCGACCGCGCCGACGCCGTTCCGCTGCAGTCGCTGCCACGCTTCGGAAGCGACGCGCTGGCCGCCCTGGCGGAGGCCCTCAGGCGCCCGAGCCACGCGCCGACGCCCCCGGGCACGCGTCCCACCGAGCCCGATCTGCCGGCGCCGATCCCGTCGATCGTGGCGCATCGCCCTCCCGGCTGGGACTGGTTCGTCGAGGATCTACGGCGCTACCGCGGGATGCCCGGCGGAGAACAGGCGCGGGACGAGGACCTCAACCCGCAGCTGAATGATCGGACACCCGGAAACCCGTACGACCAGCACTACTTCTTCCAGGACGTGTGGGCAGCCCGGCGGGTCGCGGAGGCTCGGCCGGAGCGGCACGTCGACGTTGGCTCTCGAATCGACTTCGTCGGTTTCCTCACGGCTCTCACCCAGGTCGTCTTCGTCGACATACGCGAACTGACGGCCGAGGTGGAGGGTCTGTCGTCGGTGGTCGGGAGCGTCCTCGCCATGCCGTTTGAGAGCCGCTCGCTCGAGTCGGTCTCATGTCTTCACGTGGCCGAGCACATCGGCCTCGGCCGGTACGGCGACCCGCTCGATCCGGAGGGAACCGTGAAGGCGATCGCCGAACTGCAGCGCGTCGTGGCACCCGGCGGCCGCGTTCTCTTCTCCGGACCGGTCGGGCGCGAGCGCACCTGCTTCAACGCGCACCGAATCCACGACCCGCGCCGTGTCCCGGTGCTCTTCGACGAACTCGAGCTGATCGAGTTCTCGGGGGTCGACGACGCGGGGGCGTTCAGACGCTTCCGCGCCCTGGAGGAGCTCGCCGAGTCCACGTACGCCTGTGGCATGTACGTGTTCCAACGGCCCGCTGGGTGAGCCGCACCCCCCCGCCGATCGTCGTGTCCCCGCCTACGAACCGGCGGTCTGCGCGTAGAGGCTCGGGAGGCTCGGATAGCCCCCCGACGCCCACCCTGAGCTCTGGATGGCCTGGATCTGCGCCGCCGGCGGCTGCCCGACGGTGGCGAGGATCGACTGGATCCCGGCGCTGGCCGTGCCGTAACCCGGGATCGAGTCCTGTCCCTTCAGCCACGCCGCCGTGGCCGTCGCGGCCGTTGTCGGGTCCGACCACACCGAGTCACCGGCTCCGTAGGTGCCGGAGTCGGTGTACCCGATGTTCAGCCAGTCGTTGTTGCCGGCCGCCTGCCGGGACTGGGCGGCCCCGCCGGACTCCTCCGCCAGCACCCAGGCGCTGACGACGTTGGGGTTCAGACCCGTCTCGGCGGAGAGGGTCGAGGCGAACTGCTGCTGCGCGGACGTCAACGGCGCGCTCGCGGCCGGCGAGAGGCCGACCCCGGCGGACGTGCCGGCGCTCAGCCCGACCCCGCCGCTGGGAGCGCCGGCGAGGAGGCCGGCCACGCCCCCCAGGGTCGACGGAACCCCGCCGGCCGGCTGGGCCCCGGGCGCCCCGGCCACCGCCGCGCCGGCCAAGGACGGCGGCTGCTGGGCGGCCGCCAGCTGGCCGGCGAACGCCCCGGCCGAGCCGGGGGTCGGGGCCGCGGAGCCGCTCACGCCACCGGCGCCGAGCGCGCTGTCGAGCAGCGCGCCGCTGCGCAGCGACTGGAGCTGCTGCTGGATCCCGCCGATGCGGGTCAGGACGTCGGAGAGCGTGCCGATGGTCATCGAGTTCGCCCTAGATCATCGGCAGCTTGAGGCGCGGCTTGACCGCGGCCGACGAGCCTCCACTCGCGCGGCGCCGCCGGCCGACGCCGGCGGCCGCGTCAGATGCCCTCGTCGACGGGCTCGTCGAACTGCCGGTAGAGCCCGGTGACGACGAACACGGCCTGCTCGGCGATGTCCACCGTGTTGTCGCCGATCCGCTCCAGGCACCGGGCGACGAGCACCATGAACATCGACCATTCGCGCAGCTCCGGGTCGTCCCCGATGTCGACGGCGCGCTGGAAGATGTCCCGGTTGAGCCGGTTGACCTCCTGATCCTGGCGCACGAGGTCCCTCGCCAGCGAGACGTGCCGGGTGCGGAAGGCGTCACGCGCCTGCAGCACCTCCTGGCGCACGCAGACCCCCATGCGCTCGATCCATTCGAGGATCGTGGGGTCCTTGGGCGCCTCGTACCCCGACAGCGGCACGAGCTTGGCCATGTTCGCGCACTGATCGCCCATGCGCTCGATGCAGCGGATGCTGTGCAGCAGAGCGGCGGCGAGGCGCAGATCGTCGAGGAACAGCGCCTGGCGGCCGAGCAGGGAGAGCACCCCCTGGTGCACCTCGATGTAGCGGCCGTCAATCCGGTCGTCGTCGGCGGCGACCATCGCCGCGAGCTCGACGTCCTGGTAGTTGATCGCCTCGAGCGCCCGGTCGAGCTGTGAGACCACGAGGTCCAGGCCGCCCATCACCTGGTCCTCGAGCCGCTGCAGCTCGTCGCGGAACCAGGCCTGGTGCGGGGCGCCTCGCCCAGCCGCTCTCTCCGTCTCGGACATCTTCCGCCCCATCCTACGCCGGAGCGGGCATCACGCAACCGGCTGCCGCGCCTCGGCCGAGAGCCGGTAGCCGAACCCGAAATGGGTGTGGATGAACGACCAGTCGGGCACCGCGGTGTCGAGCTTCACGCGCAGCTTGCGGACGTACACGTCCACCGACCGGTCGCCGGCCCGCATCGGGCGCTCCCACACCATCTCGAACAGCCGCTCGCGCGCGACGATCCGGTCGGCGTGCCGCGCGAGCTCGGTGAGCAGCCGCAGCTCGCGCAGGGAGAGCGTCAGCGTGTGGCCGTCGACCCGGGCGAGATGCTCCTCCGGGAGGATCTCGAGCGGGCCGATGATGATGCGCTCGGGCCGCTCGGGGACGCTGACGGACATACCTGGATGCTCGACCCAAGCCGGTGTCGGCGCGTTACCTCCTCGTGAAGCGCTTGTGAACAAGCTGTGACCGGGGTGTCACCGGCCGTGCCGCGCCGCCGGGGCTCCCGCTGTCGCCCGGCGGCGACCACCCGTGGCGGGGGTCTCAGCCGACGAGCGCCGGAGCGAACTCCGACTCGCGAGCGCCCGAACGGGCGTCCTCGGTCGCGTCCGGCGTGGCCTCGCCCCCGTCGCGCTCGGGCGCGAAACGGTACCCCACCCCGAAGTGGGTGTGGATGTAGTTCCACTCCGGCGATGCGGCGCGAAGCTTCTGGCGCAGCTTGCGGACGAAGACGTCGACGGAGCGGTCGCCGTGGGCCATGGCGTAGCCCCAGACGCGCTCGTAGATCTCCTCGCGACGCAGGACGCGGTCGGACTGCGAGAGCAGGTGCAGGATCTCGAACTCGCGGGCGGTGAGCTCGAGGCTCGCGCCGCCGGCGTAGGCCTGGTAGAGGTCCGGGCGGATCGTGATCTGACCGACCGAGGTGGACTCCTCGATCTGCGGCATCTCGTTGCGCCGGTGCCGCCGGATCGCCGCCTCGATCACGCAGATCAGCTCCTCGGCGTGGCAGGGCTTCGTCATCCAGGCGTCCGCGCCGAGCCGCAGCCCGCGCACGCGCTGGGCCACCGACGAGGGACCGGTGCAGACGATCACCGCCAGCCCGGGCAGGCGGCCGCAGACCCGCTCGAGGTACTCCCAGCTGCCCGGACCGAGGACCGCGAGATCGATCACGAGCGCGTTCAGGCGCATCGCGACGAGGGCGTCGACGGTGACGGCGCTGGAGAGGCCCCGGAGGTCCCAGCCGAGCGCGTCGAGCCGGTTGGAGAGCACCTGCATGAACCCGGGATCGCGGTCGATGACCGCGAGACGCAGGCGGTGGTTGGCACGCTGCTGGTTCGCGGCACCCGCCGCGTTGCCGGCCAGCACGTCCCTAGCTTCGGGCGACATGGGCTCAGCATACGGTCTCGCCGTGAGCGGCACGGCGTGGCGCGCGGCCCGGTCACAGGATCTTCACACGCAACGTGCGCACTTTTCGGCCCCCCGCCCCGACCTCGCTCTCTGTGCAACCTCTTACGGGCAACCGGTAATCTGGCCGCCCATGGCGTCCCGAAAAGAACAGAAGGAACAGGCGCGCGCGGCGCGCATCGCACAGGAGCAGGCGGCCGCCTCCAGCGCGCAGCGCACGCGTCGGCTTCAGATTCTGGGTGGCGTCATCGCCATCGCCGTGATCGTGATCGTCGTGGCGATCGTGCTCTCGAGCAGCGGCAACGGCAACCGGCCCAAGGGCACGACGACAACGCTCGCCAAGGGCAGCACCCTCCACCAGATCCTCGGCGCGGTCAACACCGAGCTCGCCGGCATCCCGCAGAGCGGCACGACCCTCGGGAACCCCAAGGCTCCCGTGACCATGCAGTACTACGGGGACCTCGAGTGCCCGATCTGTCAGGCCTTCACCCTCGACGTCTTCCCGACGTTCGTCCAGCAGGAGGTCAAGACCGGGCACGTGAAGGTCGTCTACCGCTCGATGTGCACGGCCACCTGCGGGCCCGAGCATTCCAACGCGGTGAACCAGGCGCAGTTCAACTCCCAGCAGCTCGCGGCCTACTCCGCCGGGCAGCAGGGGAAGTTCTGGCAGTACGCCGAGCTCTTCTATCACCAGCAGGGCAAGGAGGGCACGCTCTACCCGAACCAGGCCTACCTGACCGGGCTGGCCAAGCAGGTGCCCGGCCTGAACCTCGCCAAATGGCGGGCCGATCGCACGCTTCCCGCGCTGAAAAAGCAGCTCGCCACCGACAACAGCTTCGCGCTCAAGGCGGCGCTGACCGGCACGCCGACCCTGATCATGAGCGGCAAGAAGGGCACTGAGATCGTGAACGGGACGTACCTGAACACGTACGCCTTCCCCGGCCCAAGCCAGCTGGCCAAGGCCGTCACGCAGGTGTCGTGAGCGCGATGGCGCCGACCGAGCGCCCACCCGTGGCGCGTGGCGACGTGGCCCGCGACCGCCTGATGGTCGCGATCCTCGTCGTCACGACGCTCGGGTTCCTCGACGCGGCCTACCTCACCTATGTCCACTACGCGGGGTTTGGCGCGCTGGCCTGCTTCGGGGCGCACAGCGGCCACTCGAGCTGTGAGACGGTGCAGTCCTCCCAGTGGGCCGAGATCGTCGGCATCCCGGTCGCCCTGCTCGGCCTGCTCGGCTATATCGGCCTGTTCGTCTCCTACTGGGTGGCCGCGCGGCTCGACGGGGAGCTCGGACGGGGGATGAGCTTCTGCATCGCGCTGATCGGCTTCGGCTTCAGCCTCTACCTGACCTACCGCGAGCTCTTCTCCATCCACGCGATCTGCGAGTGGTGTGTCGGCAGCGCCGTCTGCCTGACGATCCTGACCGTCCTCACCGGCGCGCGTTTCCTGCGCGGCGAGACGACGGCGGGCGCGGCGCCCGTCTGACGGCTTCACACCTTCTTCACGACCGCTTCCCCGAGACGTCACGAGTCCGCGGCGGTGGGCGGCCATGCTTTCAGCCATGCCTCTACCCGCCTGCGGCGAGGGCGCCCTCGCCCACATCCACCTGATCTACGCCGGCCCGCTCGACCGCCAGCACCGCGTCCGGGAGCTCGCGCTCGCCTTCCTGGCCGCCCGCGATCACGACCCGCGCCTGCACCTGCTGATCGTGGGCGACGGCGCGGAGCGGGACTGGCTCGAGCGGCATCTCGGCCCCGCGGCGACGTTTCTGGACCGGGCCGTTCCGGCCCACATCGAGGCGCTCACCGAGCGGGTGGACCTGCTCGTCTGCCCCACCACGGGCGCCGACACCGCCCAGACGATCGCCACCGCACAGCGTGAGGGCGTGCCGGTGCTCGCCGTCGAGGGCGGCGAGGCGGCTGAGCTGATCGAGAACGGTCGCAGTGGCTTCCTCGTTCCGGATGACCCGGTCGCCCTGACCGACGCGATCCGCTGGCTCTCACGCCGGGCGACGCTGCGCGAGCGGCTCGCCACCGGGGGAAGGGTGGCCGCGGGGGCGCGGCTGTTGTCCGGGTCGGAGCGGATCATCCATGCATGAGCTGGAGGACGACGCGCGCGGCCGCCCTGGCCGGAGGTGAGCCGCGGCACGTCGCCGTGGTCGATCTCGGCTCGAACTCCTGGCGACTGGTGGTCTACACCTACGGAGCGGACGCTCCGCAGCCATGGTGGAAGCACACCGACGAGCTCTACGAGTCGGTCCGCATCGGCAGCGGCCTGGCGGCGAGCGGCCGACTCGGCGCCGCGGCCATGGAACGCGGGCTCGAGACGCTCGCGATCTTCGCCCGCTTCTGCCACGCCAACGGCCTGAGCGATGGCGACGTGCACGTGATCGCCACGAGCGCGATCCGCGACGCCGCCAATCGCGAGGA
This sequence comes from Solirubrobacterales bacterium, assembly GCA_027451345.1. Taxonomy (GTDB): domain Bacteria; phylum Actinomycetota; class Thermoleophilia; order Solirubrobacterales; family Solirubrobacteraceae; genus Palsa-465. Next base: position 11,363 of record DAIDJO010000122.1, on the reverse strand, counting down.
GTTCCTCGAGCGGGTGCAGAAGACCACCGGGTACAGCGTCGAGGTGCTCTCATCCGAGGGCGAGGCGCACTACGGCTACGTCGCGGCGATCAACAGCACGACCCTCGCCGACGGGACCGTGCTCGACATCGGCGGCGGCAGCATGCAGCTGATCGAGGTGGAGGACCGCCTCGAGCGCGCGTCCGTCTCACTGCCGGTCGGGGCGGTGCGCATGACCGAGTCGTTCCTCGCCGGAAGCCCGCCGGAGAAGCCGGCCCGCAGGAAGGACCTTCAGCGCCTGCGCAACCACATCGTCGCGCAGCTCGATGGCGCGCCGTGGCTGCGCCATCGCGGCGGCCGGCTCGTCGGCACCGGCGGCGCGGTGCGCAACCTCGCCGCGGCGGCCCAGCGGGCGTCGTACGGCTCGAGCGGAGGGATCGACATCGGCATTCAGGGCTTCGTGTTGACCCTCGAGGCGCTCGACGGTCTCGTCGAGACCCTCGCCGGCCTGCCCGTGGCCGAGCGGCGGGGCGTCCCCGGCATCAAGCCGGGGCGCGGGGACATCATCCTCGCGGCGGCGGTCGCGCTCCAGACCGTGCTGCAGGTCGGGGCCTACGAGGGCATCGAGGCGACCGCCTTCGGCCTGCGGGACGGCCTCTTCCTGGCGCGGGCGATCCTCGGCGAGGACGAGCCGCGGTTCCCGGACGTCCGTCGCGCGGCGGTGCGCAATCTCGCGGTGCAGTACGAGTCCGACCTCCCGCACAGCGAGCACGTCGCCCACCTCGCTCTGCAGATGCACGAGTCCCTGGCGGAGGCCGGGCTGTTCGGTCCCCTGCCGGGCGAGACCGAGCTGCTGTGGGCGGCGGCGATGCTGCACGACGTCGGCATGACGATCTCCTATGGGGACCACCACAAGCACTCCCGCTACCTGATCGTCAGCGCCGAGCTCCCCGGGTTCGATCCGCGCGAGCGCGCCCTGATCGCCCAGATGACGCGCTACCACCGCAAGGGCGTCCCGAAGCTCGGGGAGTGGTCGCGGCTCGGGCGCCCGGGCGACGAGGAGATGCTCGACCGTTGCGCGATGATCCTGCGCCTCGCCGAGCACCTCGAGCGCGGGCGGGACCAGTCCGTCAGCGAGGTGCATCTGCGCACGAACGGGGACGGCATCTCCCTGCATCTGCTGGCGGAGGGCGACCTCACGCTCCCGCGCTGGAGCGTCGAGCGTTACGGCGACGACGAGGCGTTCGAGCGGACGTTCCACCGTCCCCTGGTGATCGGATGACGCCGCACGGAATCGTGTCGCCGGTGGCCGGGCACCGCGTAGTCTTCTTCTCATGATCTGGTTGCTGCGCCACGCCGATGCCGCCGAGGGCCGCCCCGACGAGGCGCGGCCACTGACCCCGCGCGGGATCGAGCAGGCCCGGACCGCGGGGCTGGCGCTCGCCCGCCTCGGCGTCACGCTCGAGGCCTGCCTGTCGAGCCCGAAGCGCCGCGCGATGGAGACCGCTCAGCTCGCCTGCGAACCGCTCGGGGTGCAGATCACGACGGAGCCCGCACTCGCCGGGTCGATGTACGACCCGGAGCGTCTCGCCGCGGGCCTCGGCGGAACGATGCTCGTCGGCCACAACCCGTCGATGTCGAACGTGCTGCGCGATATGACGGGCGCCCGCGTGCACCTGCGCAAGGGCGGCCTCGCGGCCGTCGAGCGCGGCGAACTGCACCTGCTGATGACCCCGGCGGAGCTCGCCGCCGTGGCCGGGGTCGCGACGCCGTGAGCGACTCCACGGTCGCCGCTGAGCCCGCCGAGCCCAGCGGCCAGCCCGCCGAGCCCAACGGCCAGCCCGCCGAGGACCCCGGCCAGCCGGTCGACCTGGGATCACCGTCGCTCTACATCAACCGGGAGCTCTCCTGGCTGGACTTCAACGAGCGCGTGCTCGAGCTCGCCGAGGATGAGCATCAGCCGCTGCTCGAGCGGCTGAAGTTCCTCGCCATCTACACCTCGAACCTCGACGAGTTCTTCATGGTTCGTGTGGCCGGCGTGCACGAGCAGCTCGAGGCGCGCGTCGATCGCCGCGCTCCGGACGGTCTCACCCCCTCGCAGCTGATGGAGGAGATCGCGCGCAAGGCCCGCGCCCTGGACCGCCGGCACTCGCGGCAGTTCACGGAGGCCATCCGGCCCGCGCTGGCGGCGGAGGGGATCCGGGTCGTCTCCTGCCCGGATTCGGGGGCCACTCCCGAGCGCCTGAAGCGCCACTTCCTCGAGCACATCTTCCCCGTCCTGACGCCGCTCGCCATCGGGCCCGGACGACCGTTCCCGTACATCTCGAACCTGTCCCTCAGCCTGCTCGTCCACCTCCACGACCCGGAGCTCGGCACCGAGGTCTACGCGCGGGTGAAGGTGCCCAAGGAGGTGCTGCCGCGCTTCGTCGAGATCGACCGGGACACGTTCGTCCCGCTCGAGGACATCATCGCCCACCATCTCGACGCGCTCTTCCCGGGGATGGAGGTGGTCTCCCACAGCCTGTTCCGGGTGACCCGCGACGCGGACTTCGACATCTCCGACGAGGCCGACGACCTGCTGGCCGCGGTCGAGGATGAGCTGCGGCGTCGGCGGTTCGGCGAGGTGGTGCGGCTCGAGGTCTCCAGCGACATCGAGCCCGGCATGCGAGCGCGCCTGATCGACTGGCTCGACCTGGCCGACAACCAGGTGTACGACGAGAAGGGGATGCTCGACCTCTCGGACCTCTGGCAGATCGTCCGCATCGAGGGCCATTCGGAGCTGCGCCAACGCTCGTGGACCCCGCTCACCCACCCGGCGCTGCGCCCGCGACCCGAGGACACCGGCGACCAGCCCGACATCTTCGCCCAGATGCGCGAGGGGGAGTTCCTCGTTCACTACCCGTATCACTCGTTCTCCTCCAGCGTGGAGCGGCTCGTGACGCAGGCGGCCGTGGACCCGCACGTGCTCGCGATCAAGATGACGGTCTACCGGACCTCCGATGACTCGGCGCTGGTGCCGGCGCTGATCACGGCGGCCGAGAACGGCAAGCAGGCCGTGTGCATGGTGGAGCTCAAGGCGCGCTTCGACGAGCGGTTGAACATCCGGTGGTCGCGCGAGCTCGAGGAGGTGGGGGCGCACGTCGTCCACGGCATCCCCGGCCTGAAGACGCACGCCAAGACGATCCTCATCATCCGGCGCGAGCACGACGAGGTGCGCCACTACGTGATGATCGGCACCGGCAACTTCCACGCCAAGAACGCCCGGCTCTACGAGGACTTCGGCTTCTTCACCACGAACCGCGAGATCGGCCAGGAGGTGGCGAACCTCTTCAACGCGCTCACCGGCTACGCCCACCCGGGCCGGGGGCGCAAGGTGCTCGTCGCCCCCGACGCGATGCGCGAGCCGCTGCTGGAGCTGATCGAGCGCACGACGGCCGCCCGGCGCGACGGGCGCCACGCCCGGATCCGGATGAAGATGAACTCGCTCGTCGACGAGCGGATCATCGAGGCGCTCTACCGCGCCTCGCAGGCCGGTGTCCCGATCGAGCTCAACGTGCGCGGGATCTGCTGCCTGGTGCCCGGCGTCCCGAGGGTGAGCGAGACGATCGAGGTGGTGTCGGTCGTCGGTCGCTTCCTGGAGCACTCGCGGATCTACTCGTTCGAGTTCGGCGAGGAGCGCGTCATGCACATCGGCTCCGCCGACCTGATGCCGCGCAACCTCGACGCGCGCGTGGAGCTGCTCGTGCCGATCGAGCATCCCGACCTGCAGGCCGAGCTCGCCGACACGCTCGACCGGTGCCTGGCCGATGACACGAACGCCTGGACGCTCGACGCGCACGGCCGATGGAACCGGCGCCTCGGTCGCTCCCGCTCGGTGCATCGCGAGCTGATGGAGCGCACCCAGGCCTCCGCCGCTGGGCCGCTGACGCTCAGCTGACCCGGCGGACGGGGCTCGGCGACGGCCACGCGTGCCGCCGCCGTCCGTGGGAGGTCAGGCTCAGCCGGCGGTCGGCGCCGAGGCCGGCCGGGTGCCGAGCGTGACCTTGATCGTCGTCCTCTGATGGCTCGGCGTGATCACGGAGAGGGTCACCGTGTCGCCCGGCTTGTAGCCGCTGATCACCGAGATGAAGCCGTCGCTGCTGGTCACCGAGCGGCCGTTCACCTTCGTGATCGTGTCACCGGGCAGGAGCCCGGCGCGCGCACCGGGTGACCCGGCGACGATCGGCCCGGTCGGGCAGGCCGCGCCGCCCGTCGTCGAGATCCGCGCGGGCCCGGTCGAGTCCAGGCAGACCCCCACATACGGGTGCTCGACCTTGCGGCCGGCGATGATCGTGTTGGCGACCTGCACGTCGGCGTTCGCCGGCGTGGCGAAACCGACGCCGGCGCTCGAGCCGGAGCTCGTCTGGATCTGGTCGTTGAGGCCGAGCACCTGGCCACGGCCGTCGAGCAGCGGTCCGCCGGAGTTCCCCGGGTTGATCGCCGCGTCCGTCTGGATCGCGCCCGGGATCGTGTAGTTGTTCGGGGCGGTGATGCTGCGGCCGACGGCGCTGACGATGCCGGCGGTGGTGGTCTCCGGCAGCCCGAACGGGCTGCCGATGGCGACGACCGGATCGCCGACCTGAGCGGCGTTGGAGTTCGCGAACGGGATCGGGTGCAGCTCGGAGCGCTTCACGTGAACCCGCAGGACCGCGACATCGGTGGAGGGGTCGGTGCCGAGCACGGTGGCGCGCACGCTGAGCCCGTCCTGGAAGTTCACCATGACGCGGCTCGCCCCCGCGACGACGTGCTCATCCGTGAGGATGTCGCCCCTCTTGTCGTAGACGACGCCGGCGCCCTCGTCCTGAGTGGTCTGCGACGGCGTGCTGAAGAACCCGTTGCTCGATCCCGGCTGGACCGACGTGGCCGTGATGTCGACCACACCCGGACTGTCCATCTTGTAGATCTGGTTGACGGTCAGGCCACGCGTGACCTGGACGTTCGAGGTCGGTACCGCGCTCGAGCCCGAGGTGATCTGCTCGATCACGGTCCGTGTGCCGCCATGGGCGACGAGCAGGGCGATGATGGCGCCCGCGACCGCGCCTGCGATCACAGGCAGCACCTTGATGAGGCGGGACATGATGGTCATTCTCCTGTCGAAGCTTGCCTGGTCGTTTCCTCTGCACCGATCGTGGCGGCGCACTGCGAGAGCTTCGTAAGAGTGATGGGCCGGGGCTTCAGCCGCCGGCGAGCGCCCGGGGGCGGCGGACGGCGGCGACGCCGCTGGGGCCCGCGGGGAGACGGATGCGCACCTCCAGGCCGCCCTCGGGTGGGGCCGTCAGCCCGACGACCCCACCGTGCACCTCGGCCACGGAACGGACGATCGAGAGCCCGAGTCCGAAGCCGCCGGCGGTGCGGCTCAGCCGGCGAAACGGCTCGGTGAGGCATGCCGCCTGCGCGGGATCGATGACCGGACCGCCGTTGCGGGCGACGACCTCGACCGTCCCTCCCGCCGTCGCGGTCGTGAGGTGCAGCACGCCGCCCGGCTCGTTGTGCCGGATCCCGTTCTCCACGAGGTTGGCGAGCATGCGCTCGAGCAGGGCCGGGTCGCCGCGGAGCACCGCCGGCTCCAGCGAGGTGACGATTCGGATGCCGCCTGCTTCGGCGCTCCGGCTCAGATCGGTGATGCAATCACCGGCGATCTCGGCCAGGTCAACCGTCTCCTCGCGCCCGTGGATCCCCTCGCTGCGAGCGAGCGTCAGCAGCGCGGCGATCAGCGCCTCACTGCGATCGATCGTCTCGCGCACCGCCTCCCCCATCGTCCGAAGCTCCTCGGCGCTCGCGCCCGGGTCGGCGAGCGCAACGTCGATCTCCGTGCGCATGATCGCCAGCGGCGTGCGCAGCTCATGCGAGGCGTTGGCCACGAAGTGCTTCTGGCTCGCGAAGGCCGAATCCAGCCGCATCAGCATCCCGTCGAAGGTGTCGGCGAGCTCCTTGAGCTCATCCTCGGGACCCTGCAGGCCAATGCGCTCACCGAGGTTCTCGCCCGAGACGCGCTGGGCCGTGGCGATGATCGCGCGCAGCGGCGCGAGCGCCCGACCGGCGATCCACCAGCCGAGCCCCACCGACACGCCGGTCATCGCGACGAGCGCCGCGATGTACTCGAACAGCAGGCGATGGAGCGCCGCGTCCACCGCCTGGTGGTAGCCGGCCTGGAAGGCCCGGATGTCGAGCGTTCCGGGCAGCCGCCCGAACAGCGAGCGGTAGACCGACTGGGCGAGTCCCACGACCTCGGAGCGGAAGGTGTGCCGATGGTCGAGGTTGTGGCTCACGAGCAGGAAGCCGACCGTCAGCAGCGCCGCCGAGCTGACGAGGAACACCCCTCCGTAGATCAGCGTCAGGCGCAGCCGAATCGTGCGGGCCCGCAGCCTCATCTCAGGCCATCCGGTATCCCACGCCGATCACCGTCTCGACCACCGCCGGCTCCCCGAGCTTGCGGCGCAGGGTCATGATCGTCATCCGCACGACGTTGGTGAACGGATCGGTGTGCTCATCCCAGACCCGCTCGAGCAGCTGCTCGGCTGACACCGTCGCGCCGCGCGCCGCCATCAGCGTCTCGAGCACCGCGAGCTCCTTGCGCGCGAGCTCGACCGGTCGCCCGCCGCGGGTGACGCTGCGCCGCGCCGGGTCGAGCTCGATGTCTCCGTGCGTGAGCAGCGGTGGCAGGCTCGGCGCGGTCCGTCGGGACAGGGCCCGAATCCGCGCGACGAGCTCCGCGAACCGGAAGGGTTTGGCCAGGTAGTCATCGGCGCCGAGGGAGAGCCCCTCGACGAGGTCCTCGACCTCCCCGGCGGCGGTGAGCATGATGATGCCCGTCTCCGGTCTCCGCGCCCGGACGCGGCGGCAGACGTCGTCACCGTGCACCTCGGGCAGGTCACGGTCGAGCACCAGGACGTCATAGCGAACGAGATCGGACTTGGTGAGCGCGTCCGCGCCGTCCCCGGCGAGGTCCACCGCCATCCCCTCCCGTCGCAGCCCGCGTGCGATGGCATCCGCCAGACGGCGCTCATCTTCGACTAGGAGGACGCGCATTGCAGGGTGATCTCAATGGGGTGCACGACGCCGGTCGCCTCTGAACAAGATAATCAGGGAGGATGTCGATCGAGAGTCACCGAGCAGGGCCGGCGCGCCAACCGGTGGCGGAGGCCGGCGCGATGTTCGACCTGCGCCCCACCGACGAGCAGCGGATGCTCGTCGACACCGTCCGGGACTTCGCGCTGCGCGCCTGCCGACCGGCCGCCCTGGCGGCCGACGCGGCCTGCGAGACGCCGGCGGCCCTGTTGGCGGCCGCCGACGAGCTCGGCCTCGGCGCCCTCGGCGTGCCCGAGTCGCTCGGCGGTGTCCTCGAGCATCGCTCGACGGTCACGGGGGTGCTGGCGGCCGAGGCACTCGCCGAGGGGGACATGGGCATCGCGCTCGCCTGTCTGGCCCCGGGCGCGGTGGCGACGGCGCTCGGCCTCTGGGGCGATGCCGACCAGCAGGCGGCTCACCTTCCCGCCTTCACCGAGGCGAGGCCGCCGGCCGCCGCGCTGGCCATCGCCGAGCATCACGTCCTCTTCGATCCGTTCGCCCTGCGCACCCGAGCCCGCCGCGGAGCCGGCGGAGACCTCGTCCTGCGTGGCAGCAAGGCGCTCGTGCCACGCGGCGTGGACGCCGACCTGCTCCTCGTCGCCGCCGTGCTCGACGAGGCGCCCTCCCTCTTCCTCGTCGAGACCGCGAGCGCCCGCGGGCTGAGCCTCACGGCCGAGCCGGCCATGGGCGTTCGGGCGGCCGCCACGGCCCGCCTGGAGTTCGACGACGTCTCGCTTCCGGCCGGCGCGCTCGTCGCCGACTCTGACCCTCAGGTCTACCGTGAGCTCGTCGCCCTGGCCCGGATCGCCTGGTCCGCGCTCGCCGTCGGCGCCGCGCAGGCGGTGCTCTCCTACGTGAGCGCCTACGTGAACGAGCGCACGGCGTTCGGCGAGCCGATCTCCAACCGGCAGTCGGTGGCCTTCATGGTCGCTGACGTCGCGATCGAGCTCGAGTCGCTTCGGCTCGCCACCTACCGCGCCGCGCGCCTGGCCGAGACCGGGCAGGACTTCATCCGCCCGGCGAGCCTCGCCCGGTCCCTGGCGGCCCGGCACGCGACGGCGATCGGCTCCACCGGCGTGCAGCTCCTCGGGGGCCACGGCTACACCAAGGAGCACCCGGTCGAGCGCTGGTACCGGGATCTGCGCGCCGCCGGCATGCTCGAGGGGGGCCTGATCCTCTGATGATCAACCCGGAGGTTCCCGCGAAGCTCGACACCCTCGTCTACCAGGCGCACATGGCGGCCGTCCACGTCCTGCGCCCGATCTCGCGCCGCTACGACACCGCCGAGCACGAATATCCCGTCGAGCTCGACACGCTGGCCGAGCTCGTCGCCCAGGCCAACGCCCAGCAGGCGGGCCTCAACACCACGCCGGAGGTGGAGCCAAGCGGCTCGGCCCGATCCGGCGAGGAGAACGTCAACGGACGCAACCTCGCCAGTCTCGTCGGCCTGATCGAGATGTGCTGGGGCGACGTGGGGCTGATGCTCACGATGCCGCGACAGGGCCTCGGACAGGCGGCGATCCACGCCGTCGCCACGCCGGAGCAGCTGCGGCGGTTCGGGGGTCGCTGGGCGGCGATGGCGATCACCGAGCCGGAGGCCGGCTCCGACTCCGCCGCCATCCGTACCACCGCCGTACTCGACGGCGACGAGTATGTCCTCAACGGCGAGAAGATCTATGTCACCTCGGGCGACCGGGCCGAGCTGATCGTCGTCTGGGCGACGCTCGATCGATCGGCCGGCCGCGGCGCGATCAAGTCGTTCGTCGTCGAGCGGGACAACCCCGGACTGAAGCTCGACCGGCTCGAGCACAAGCTCGGCATCCGCGCGTCCGATACGGCCAACTTCGTTCTCGAGAACTGCCGCGTACCCAAAGAGAACCTGCTCGGCTCTCCGGAGCTCGCCACGACCCGCGAGGGGTTCGCCGGGGTGATGCAGACCTTCGACAACACGCGGCCGATGGTCGCCGGCATGGCCGTCGGAGTCGCACGCGCCGCCCTGGACCGGACACGCGAGCTGCTCGAGGAGGCGGGCGTCACGATCGAGTACGACCGGCCCGCCGCGACGCAGACCGCCGCGGTGGCGGACTTCATCCGCCTCGAGGCTGACTGGGAGGCCTCGCGGCTGCTCGCCCTGCGCGCCGCGTGGATGTCGGACAACCGACTCCCCAACAAGCTCGCGGCCTCGATCGCGAAGGCGAAGGCGGGGCGGGTCGCCACCGAGGTGACACTCCGCTGCGTCGAGCTCTGCGGGACCGTCGGCTACGCGGAGGACGAGCTGCTCGAGAAGTGGGCGCGCGACGCGAAGATCCTCGACATCTTCGAGGGGACGCAGCAGATCCAGCAGCTCGTCATCGCCCGGGAGCTGCTCGGCAAGAGCTCCTCCGAGCTGCGCTAGCCGGCGGGCTCGACGACGCCAAACCCGATCCCGGCGGCGATCAGGCGCTCGATCAGCGGCTCCCCGAGGGCGAGCGCGGGCGTCCACTGGCCGCCGCCGATCGGCGGCAGACCGTCGTCGTCGGCGAGGGCGAGGGCGGACTCGGCGAGCATCTTGGCCGTCTCGCCGTACCCGGGATCGCCGCCCGTCACCTCGGTGATCAGCTGCTCGCGCGCTGTGCCGGCGCCGTACTCGGCCACCATCCGCACGCGGAAGAACGACCGTGCGCGGCGCGCGGCATCCGGCCCGCTGCCAGGCGCCCTCAACCTCAACAGGAGGTTTCGGGTTGGTTCGAGCTGGGCCAGTGCGAGGACGGCTCCCAGGCCGAGACCGAGACCGACGGTGGCGGAGAGCCGCTTGGTCACGAGGTAGTGCGAGTAGCTGAAGTCGGGCCCGTAACGGGGGTTCAGCCGCGCCGATCGCAGGACGTGCTGGGGGTCGACCGTCGGCGCCGGCACGACCCAGCCACCGGCGAGCGGCTCGTGGTGCGGCCGGCCCGGCAGGCCACGCACCCGCCGGCCTTCGGCGAGCCGCCCGTCGGGGGCGTTGCGCTCGACGGAGCGCCGCTGGCGGGCGGCTCGCCCGCTCTCCTTCAGCCGCGCGATCTGGCCCACGGCGGAGTGGAAGGTGCCGCCGGAGATCGATCCGCTCGCGGCTCCGAAGCCCCGCAGCGCGATCGGCACATCTGCGGGGAGTTGCGCGACCGTGAACAGCGCGCCGAGGTCGTACGGGATCGAGTCGAAGCCGCAGGAATGCACGAGCCGCGCGCCGCTCTGCGTCGCGCGCGTGTGGTAGCGCAGGTACATCGTGTCGATGAACTCCGACTCTCCGGTCAGATCGACGTAGTCACTGCCCACCTCGGCGCAGGCGGCGACGAGCGGCTCGCCGAGCCGCAGGTACGGGCCGACCGTCGAGATCACGACGCGACCGGCCTCGGCGAGACGGCGGATCGACGCCGCATCGCCGACCTCGGCCACCAGGACACCCCAGTTCGGGCGCCCCAGGCGCTCCCGCAACGCCTCGAGCCGCTCCTGGCGGCGACCGGCCAGGGCGATGGCAACCTCGGGCGCGCGCTCGGACAGGTACTCGGCCGTGAGCTCTCCCACGAACCCGGTGGCACCGAACAGCACGATGTCGTAGTCCCGTGCCATCTCACACCGGACTGTAGCCGCCGTCCGCGGAAGCCACCGGCGCGGCGGGGACCGAGGCTCCCCGGCGCCGCCGCCCTCTACATTCTGCGAGCCCGATGCAGATCCGCCACGCCACCCCGGAGGACGCCCCCGGCTGCCTCGCGCTCTACGCACCCTTCGCCGACCACACGCCCGTGAGCTTCGAGCACGGAGCCCCGTCGCTGGAGGCGTTCCGCCAGCGCATCGTCCGCGTGAGTCGCACGCACGCCTTCCTGGTGGCCGAGGAGGCCGGCTCGATCTCCGGCTTTGCGTACGCTGGCGTTCACCGTGAGCGCGCCGCGTATCGGTGGGCGTGCGAGGTGAGCGTCTACCTCGCTGCGGACGCCCGTGGTCGGGGACTCGGCACGGCGCTCTACACCACCCTGCTCGATCTGCTCGAGCGCCAGGGCTTTCGCACCGCGCTCGCCGGGGTGAGCCTGCCCAACGAGCCGAGCGAGCGGCTGCACCGCTCCCTCGGCTTTGAGCCCATCGGGGTCTTCCGGCGCATCGGCTGGAAGGCGGGAGCCTGGCGGGACGTGCTGTGGCTCACGCGCGCGCTCGGGCCCGAGAGTGAGGAGGCGGAGCTGCCGCCCCCTCCCGGCCCGCCGGTGCGGCTCGATCGGCCGATCGACCTCTCAACCGGCGGAATGGCTCAGCCGGCCGGCTGAGCACCG
>DAIDJO010000121.1 GCA_027451345.1 Solirubrobacterales bacterium | reverse complement strand
CTGGACCTGCCACCGCCTCGTCGATGCGCTGCGGCTGCACGCTCGTACGCCGTCACGCAACCCGCGCAGGTCGCGGCGGGATGGCCTGGGGTTGGGCGGCCTCGCCGGGCCGCCCAACCCCAGGAGTGCAGGAGCGACCGTGCTACGCCGCGGCCGTATTCAGGTCGTCGGCGTAGGTGCCGGCCCTCCGCGCCGTCTCCGGGTCGCGCAGGTAGACGTACGCGTACCCGATGACGCCGACCATCAGCCCGCCGATGAAGATGTAGGGGAGGATGTCCAGCGGATAGGCGGGAGCGGGGTAGATCTGCTTCCAGAACGTGTAGGCCATCACGATCAGACCCACGATCGCGGCCGACCAGGCAATCACGATCTGCTTGGCGTCCTTGAGCTTGTGCATGAACAGCGGCGCTGCGACGCAGATCAGCGCGTAGCTGAGCATGTACCCGTAGACGCCCACCTCATCGACCCAGGTCGTCACCGACAACGGCGCGTTGCCGTTCGCCACCAGTGCCACGGCCGGGATCGCCACCAGGGGGATGGTGACCATCAGCGCGAAGCTGGGGGTCCTATGGCTCGCATGGGCCGTGCCGAAGCGCTTGGGCATGATCCCCTCGCGCGCCATCCCGAACCAGATGCGCCCGGCGACGTTCATGCAGGCCACAACGACGGCGAAGAACGACGAGGTGAAGCCGATGTCCATGAATCCGCGCATCCAACTCACGCCGGCATACCCGACGAGGTAGTCCATCGGTGACGCGTCTGTCGCCAGCTTCGACGCGGACCCGAAACCCAGCACCTGGACGTAGGTGGCGAACGTGTAGAGCACGGCAGCCAGGATCGCGGCACGCCAGATAGCGCGTGGCACCGCCTTGATCGGATCCTGCGCCTCTTCACCGAGTGCCGCGGCTGACTCAAAGCCGACGAAGCCAAGTACCGCGATCACGATCGCGGAGATGACGCCGCTGCTGGTGGCGCCCTTCAGTGACAGCTGGCGGCTGTCGAAGATGTTCCCGTGCTTGACCAGGACCAGGAGCGAGATGATCACGATCAGGGTGATCGAGATCACCTCAAGCGTCGCGGCCACCACGGCCGCGCGTCGGACGCTGGTGATCGTCAGGAACAGCGCGACCCCAATCATGATCATGTCGAGCAACGCCTGCCAGCCGGGCTGCTCGAGCGATGAGACCCCGATGCTCGAGAAGAACTGACCGATGAAGTAGCCGACACCGGCCAGCGACCCGCTGGCGATCGCGATCACCCCGACCACCAGTGCCCAGCCGGTGATGAACGTCCATGACGGTCCGAGCGACAGTCGCGCCAGCGCGTAGAGCGATCCGACGCTCGCGCGGCGCTTGGCAAAGAGGTTGATGCAGTATGCGATCGCGAACACGCCCGCGGACGCGATGATCCACGCGAACCACGCCCCATAGGCTGCCGTCGCGGCCATCGCCGCCGGACCGAAAGCGATCACCGCGCTCGGCGCCACGTTCGCCACGCTCTGTGCGGTCACCTCAAAGCTGTTGACGCTCTTTGCGGCCAGGCCGCTGCCATGCGTCAGTTGGATCCCCTCGCCGCCCGCCGGCGCCTGTAGAGCCATGTTCCCTCTCCTATTCGTTTTGGCTGAGCCCCATCACCCATTCGCGCCGGAGGTTCCTGGCGCGTCCATCACCAACAGCGTCCGCAGCGCCCGGCCCTGCTCAAGGTCGTCCAGGGCAGACGCGGCCTCCTCCAGCGGGCGTCTCCCGGAGACCATCGCCTCCAGGTCAAGCCGTCCTTCCATGTGCAGGTCGACGAGCCGCGGGATGTCCCGGTGTGGGTCGACCGACCCGTAGTTGGATCCGAGGATGCGTTGGTTGGCCTCCGCCAGCGCAAGCGGATCGAAGCTCGCGTGTGTTCCCTGCGGCGGCAGGCCGACGATGACGGCCGCGCCACCCAGGCCGAGGGCAGCGATGGCCAGCTCGGTGGTCTGGGTGAGGCCGACCGCGTCAAAGACGTAATCAAGTCCTTCCGGGACGATCGCTCTCAGCGCAGCGGCCGGGTCCGGGACCGAGCTCGAGTCGAGCGTGTCGGTTGCACCGAGGCGCCTGGCGACGTCGAACTTCATGGGGTTGCTGTCGACCGCCACGATCCTGGAGGCCTGCGCCAGTCTGGCGCCCTGGATCACGGAGAGGCCGACACCCCCTGCGCCGATCACGGCAACCGTCGCTCCGGCTTCCACCTTTGCCGTGTTCTGCACGGCGCCGACGCCGGTGGCCACCGCGCACCCGACGATTGTGACGAGGTCCAGTGGCGCGTCCTCACGAATCCGGATCGCGCCGGTTTCCGGCACCACGACGCGCTCGGCGAAGGACGAGACGCCCAGGTAATGGTGGAGAGTCTCGCCATGGCGGTGCCAGCGGCTCGTGCCATCGAAGAGGACGCCGCCGACGGCGACGACGCTGGCGGCGAGCTCGCACTGCCAGGGTCGGCCTCGCAGACACTGACGGCAGTTGCCGCAGCTCGGCACCCAGGACAGAACGACGTGATCACCGGGCTTCAGTGAGGTGACGCCCGGGCCGATCGCGCTCACGACTCCGGCGCCCTCGTGCCCCATGACGACGGGCTTGGGTACGTCCCAGTCGTGCCGGGCCACGTGAAGGTCCGAGCCGCATACGCCGGCAGCGGAGATGATGACCTCCACCTCGCCGTGCCCCGGCGGTGCCAGTTCCACCTCGACGATGTCCGGGCGTGTCGCATCGCCGCTGAGGACGGCAGCCCGTACCGTATTCTCCACTCTCATCCTCTCCTTACGCGTATCCGGTGGTAAACCTCGCGCGGGTGCGTTTTATATGGGTAAACCTGCTGGATGTCAACCGCTGACAACAATGCGCGCCTGGCCAACCTCGGCAAGCGCATCCGTACGATTCGCCAGGAGCGGCAGCTGACGCTCGAGCGGGTGGCGGAGGAAGCCGGCCTGACCAAGGGATTCCTGAGTCTCTTTGAGCGCGGCCACAAGTCGGTGGCGGTACCGACGCTGCTGAACCTCTGCTCAGTTCTGGACGTGCAGGTCGCTGATCTGTTCGACTTTCCCGCCAGCGAGGTGGTGCGAGGCCGTGGCACCCCGTTTGACATGGGCGGCCGTGATCTCCAGGAGTACCTGCTGACGCCCGCGACCGAGCAGCGCATCGAGGTGATGCGGACCGTCATGGATCCGCACGGTGGCTCGGGGGGAACCTATCGGCTGGACTGCGACACGATCTTCGTGATCGTCATCCGTGGTGGCCTGCACCTCCAGGTTGGTGCGCGTGAGTATGAGCTCAGCGTGGGCGACTCGACGACGTTCGCCGGACGGACCCTGCACAGCTGGCACAACCCGCTCGACGAGGAGTCGGAGGTCGTCTGGGTGCTGGCGCCACCGCTGCCACGGAAGGAGGCGTCCGCGGCGCAGCCGGCCATGGGCTCACCGGGCCACGATCCAGACGTGCGACCGTGACTGGCATCGCGTCCGTGCGGCTGGGCGCGGCCGGGCTGGCTACCGGCTCACGACCGGCGGCGGTAATAAATAGCCCTGGCAAGATTCGAACTTGCGTCTCGCCGGTTATGAGCCGGGTGCTCTGACCGCTGAGCTACAGGGCCGCCGCGAGCACGGTATCGGTTCCCCGAACGCCGGCCAACCCGCCGCGGATCCGGCGGCGAAGCAGCGGCGAGCCCCCCGGCGGTGGCGCGTCCGTCGCGCGGGCGCCGTATGATCCGGGCCATGCACCTCGTGATCGCGTCCGGCATCCTCGGTCTCGGCCAATCTCCCAGCTCCTTCGGGCAGACGCTCGCGCTGATCCTCATCTTCTTCGTCGTCATGGGCGGCGTCGTGAACTTCCTCGTGGGGTACATCATCAGCGCCGTCATGGTCGAGCGCAAGCAGAACCAGGAGCGTGCGCGCGAGTACGATGCTCGGCACGAGTCCGGGCGCCGCACCGCGTCGTGAACGCCGGATAAAGCGGCGGGAAGGAACGATGGCGGCCGGCGTCGAATCAGACGCTGCCCATGAAGCCAGCATCAGCTCCCACCGCGGCGCCCGAGGCGCCCCACGGCCATCAGGCCCTCTCCGCGTACATCACGGCTCGTTTCGACGAGTTCTCGCGGTCGCAGAAGGACGTAGCGCAGTACATCGTCGACCACCTCGATGAGGCCGCCTTTCAGACGGCCGAGGAGCTCGCTCGGCGCGCGAACACCTCCTCGAGCACCGTCGTGCGCTTCTCCCAGGCCCTCGGCTTCGAAGGCTTCCCCGAGCTGCAGCAGGCCGCACGCGACGAGTATCGCCGTCGCACGGCGGGCGGCGCCGCCGATGCGTTCGGCTCCGGCGCGCCGCTGTTCTCCCTCGATCACACCGAATTCGAGTCCTCGCTCGCCGCCGATCACGTCAACGTCGAGGACACGGCGCACAAGCTCTCCCGCTCCGAGGTCGAGGCGGCGATCGACGCGATCGTCTCGGCGGAGAAGGTGCTGATCGCCGGGACCGACCAGATGGCGTTCTTCGCCAGCTATCTGCGCCACCTCCTGATGCTGCTCGACGTGCGCGCGGAGATCGTGGCCAGCCCATCGCAGGAGGCGCTCGGCCGGTTGTCGCGGATCGATGAGCGGACGCTCGTCATCGGGCTGTCGGCGGGGCGGCCGCACCCGCTGATCACGCGCACGATGAAGCTGGCGCGCCACCGCCGGGCCACGACGCTCGCCATCACCGACGCGACCCTCTCCGAGGTGGCCCGGCTCGCCCGCATCCGCCTCTACTACTCGTCCAACACGCCGGCCTTCGTGCGCTCGCACACCGCGCTGCTGTCGATCATCCAGGCGCTCGCCTACGGCGTGTACAGCCGCGACGCGCAGTCCTACGACGTGCGCATCAAGGCGTTCCGGCTGAAGTAGCTCGAGCGCGGGCGCGCCGGGCGCCCGCCTCGCTGCCCGCCCTGCGGCTCGTCGCGCCTCGCTCAGCGCCCGGCCGGGGCGACGTAGAGGGACTGCAGCGAGCGACCGATGCGGCCCTCGGTGTCGAAGAGCGCGGCCTGGGCGAGCGCTCCGTCGCCCTCGGTCATCCGGGTGTGCGCCTGCAGGGCGACCCATTCCGAGCGCGGCTCGCGCTCGATGTAGACGGTGAGGTCGGGGTTGATGTAGATCCACTCGCCCCAGGGCAGCACATTGCTGATGCCGTTCGGGAAATCCGCGGCGACCATCAGGCGCTGGAGCGGCGTCGGCACCTCGCCGGCGACGACCGGGACCTTCAGGCGAAACCACGCCGTGTGCGGACCGGTCTGCGAGGGATCGCCGTCGGCGTAGCGGATCTCGACGGCGCCCCCCGGCAGGGTGGCCCGGCCCCAGCGTGGCGCCGTGGCGGCAGGCAGGCCGTGCGGCGGCGTCGGGGCCGGCTCGGGGGCCGAGCCGGCGGTCACCGGGGCGCGCGCGACGCGCACGGCACGGGCGCGCACGAGCACCGTCCCGTCGGGCGCCTGCAGCGTGGCCTCGAGCAGCTGGACGCGCCGGCCGGGGCGACTCATCTCGGTGCGGACGTGGAGCTCGCCGAGCGGCACCGGGCGCAGGAGCTCGTAGGTGATCCGGGCGATCCGCAGGGCGGGGTCGGGAGCGAGGCGCTCGAGCTCGCCGGCGAGCAGCGCCGCGGGCGCGCCGCCGTGCTGCGCGTCGGGGTTCCACGGACCGCGGGCGAGCTCGGTCGCGACGTAGTGGCCGTCGTGGCGTTCGAAGATGGCCGCCTGCACGGTGTCTCAGGCTATCTGGAGTGTGGAGTCGGGCGAGGTTCTGCCGATCCGGCGAACGTCGGCCGAGTTACACTCGCTGCATGAGCACGAACGGTCACATCGCACGCGACGAGTCCACCTTCACCGTCAAGGCCGGGCTCGCCGAAATGTTGAAGGGCGGCGTGATCATGGACGTCGTCACGCCCGAGCAGGCGAAGATCGCCGAGGAGGCGGGGGCCGCCGCGGTGATGGCGCTCGAGCGCGTCCCGGCGGACATCCGTCGCGACGGCGGCGTCGCCCGGATGTCGGATCCGGAGATGATCCGGGGCATCCAGGAGGCGGTGACGATCCCGGTGATGGCCAAGGCCCGGATCGGCCACTTCGCCGAGGCCCAGGTGCTCGAGGCGCTCGAGGTCGACTACATCGACGAGTCCGAGGTGCTCACGCCGGCCGACACCGTCAACCACATCGACAAGTGGGCCTTCAAGGCGCCGTTCGTGTGTGGCGCGACGAACCTCGGCGAGGCGCTGCGGCGCATCGGCGAGGGCGCCGCGATGATCCGCTCGAAGGGCGAGGCGGGCACGGGGGACATCGTCAACGCCGTCACGCACCTGCGCAAGATCCGCTCGGAGATCCGCTGGCTCACGCAGCTCGGTCCCGAGGAGCTCGCCTCCGCGGCCAAGGAGCTTCAGGCGCCGCTGCCGCTCGTGCGCCAGGTCGCCGCCGACGGCAAGCTGCCGGTCGTCCTCTTCTGCGCGGGGGGCATCGCGACGCCCGCTGACGCGTCGCTCGTGATGCAGCTCGGCGCCGAGGGCGTGTTCGTGGGCTCGGGCATCTTCAAGTCCTCGGATCCGGAGCGCCGCGCGCGCGCGATCGTCGAGGCGACCACGCACTACGCCGATCCGGCGCGGGTGGCGGCGGCCTCGACGGGCCTCGGCGCGGCGATGGAGAGCATCGAGACCTCGAAGCTCGACACCGAGCAGCTGCTCTCGCCGCGCGGCTGGTGAGTCCGGCGACGGGCGCGGAGCAGGCGACGGGCCGCCCGGCCCCACTCGTCGGGATCCTCGCCCTGCAGGGCGGGTTCGAGGCGCATGAGCGAGTGCTCCGCCGACTCGGCGCGCGCACCCGGCAGGTGCGCGTTCCCACCGACCTCGAGGGGATCGACGCGCTCGTGCTGCCCGGCGGCGAGTCGACGGTGATGACGCTCGGGGTCGAACGGGAGGGACTGAAGGAGCCGCTCTGCCGTCTCGCCGCCGGGGGGACGCCGATCCTCGGCACCTGCGCCGGAATGATCATGCTCGACCGGGCGCACCTCGGCATCCTCGACGTCCTCGCGCAGCGCAACGCCTTTGGCCGACAGCTGCACTCGTTCGAGGCGTCCTTCGAGGTCGACGGCGTCGACGGCGGGCCCGTGCACGCGATCTTCATCCGCGCCCCGTGGATCGCCGAGCACGGCCCCGACGTCACGGTGCTCGCCGAGGTCGACGGGCACCCGGTCGCCATCCGACAGGGCCGGATCCTCGCCCTGTCCTTCCACCCCGAGCTCACCGGCGAGGACCGCCTGCACCGGTTCTTCCTGTCGCTGGCAGGATTCGGCGAACCCACGGCGAAGGAGACCTAGATGCGGCGTCGCCTCAACGTTCGCTGCGCGGCCGCAGCGGTCCTCTGCGCCGCGGGTCTCGCCGCCTGTGGCGGGTCGAACAACACCTCGAATCGAACCGGGGGCGGCGGCTCGGTCACGACCGTGACCCGCACGATCACCGAGACGGTCCCGACGCGGACGCAGACTCCGACCGACACCGGACCCCAGACCGACACCGTCGCGACCAAGACCGGGACCACGCCCGGCGCGGTCAGCTCCCCGTGCACGGCCGCCGACCTCACACCGACGTATCTCGGCTCAAACGGCGCCACCGGGACGATCGTGCTCGGCTTCGCCCTGAGGAACACCGGGTCGACGACCTGCCACACCTACGGCTGGCCCGGCGTCGCCTTCCTCTCCTCCTCCGGCGCCGAGCTGCCGACCCACGCGACGCGGACCACCGGAGACGTCGTGGGGCCGACGCCCGCCAACGTGCTCACGCTCGACCCGGGGCAGTCGGCGTCCTTCCCGATGGTGGCCAGCGACATGGCCACGGGTGGCGGCACGTGCCCGACGGCGAGCGCGCTGCAGATCATCGCGCCCAACGACACTGCGACGATGAAGGTCGCCGTTCCGGGCATCGCCGCCTGCGGCAGGGCCACCGTCTCGCCGTTGCTGCCGGGAACGAGCGCCCTGGCCGGTCAGGGCGGTGGCGGGCAGTCCGGGATCGGGTCGGGCGGCTCCGGCACCTCGACGGCCAACGGCGGTTCGGGATTGTCCTAGCCGAGCGGCTCGGGCGCACGCGTCCGCGGGGCGTGTCCGGTCAGACGGCGAGGAAGCGGGTGACCCCGTCGGCCTCGATCTCGCCCGCCGTCCCGGCGGCGAGCAGGAGGTCGAGGTGGCCGAGCACCTCCGACAGCGTCAGGTACGCCTGCTTGATGGCGATCTCGCCCCACATCTGCTGGGCGACCTCGTGCGCCGTGCGCGGCTGCTCGGTGATCAGCGACAGGATCTTGCGGGCGCGCCGCTCCTGGTCGCGCAGGCGCGTGTCGACCAGGGTCGCCGGATCGCTGATCGCCTCGCCGTGGCCGGTGGCCACGAGCCGAGCCGACATCTGCGCGGTGGCGCGCAGCGAGCGCCCGTAATCGATCAGCGGAGTCGGCCGGGGTCCCTCGAGTCGGCCGTCGAGCGGACGGCTGACGAGGGCGTTGGAGGAGATGTGGCCCAGCAGATGGTCGCCGCCGAACAGCAGGCCCCGGTCGGCGTCGAACAGCACGATGTCGGAGGGGCTGTGGCCGGGCCGGTGGTGGACGCTGTACTCGCGCCCGCCCATCGTGATGCGGTCGCCGTCCTCGAGCGGCCGAGTGACCGTCCCGGCCGAGCCGTAGCTGTGCAACCCCGCGCTCAGGACCCCCAGGAGCGTGTTGATGTCCTGCGGGATGCCGTTCCGGCGCATGACCGCCTGGGCGTAGGCGTCGTCCGCCCGTGCGCTGGCCCGGTAGTCGGCGAGCCACGGTGCGAGGGCCGCGAGGGCCGCGACCTCCGCCCCGGACCGGCGCTCGAGGATCTCGAGCAACCCCTCATGGTCCATGTGCTGGTGGGTGAGGACGACCAGCTCGAGGTCCTCGACGCGCCGTCCGTGCTCGGCGAGCGCACGCTCGAGGTGGTCGAGGCCGGTGCCGGAGTTCGGGCCCGTGTCGATCAGCGTGAGCGGGTCCCCGGTGAGCAGGTAGCAGTTCACCTCGCCGACGGCGAACGGGGTCGGCACCGCGATGCGGTGGACGCCGGGCGCGAGCGGCTCGGTGAGCGTGCCGACGCTCACTCGCGGATCAGGGCCAGGACCTCGTCACGCTTGGCCGCCATGTCGGCCTCCGAGACGAGGGACTCCAGGCACAGGCGCAGGAGCGGCTCGGTGTTCGAGGCGCGGACGTTGAAGTGCCAGTCCGGGTAGTCGATCGAGATGCCATCGAGCCGCTGCTGTTCCGCGTCGGCGTAGCGGGCCGCGAGCTCATCCATCTTCGCCGGCCAGTCGGCGACCTCGGAGTTGATCTCGCCCGAGATGAAGTAGCGGCTGCGCATCGGTGCGAGCAGCTCCGAGAGCCGGGCGCCCCGCTGGGAGAGCTCCTCGAGGATGAGCAGCGCCGGGATCGTGCCCGAGTCGGCGCAGTAGAAGTCGCGGAAGTAATAGTGCCCCGACACCTCGCCGCCGAAGATCCCGCCCTCCGAGCGCATCCGCGACTTGAAGAACGCGTGCCCGACGCGGTTGACGAGCGCCGTGCCACCGGCGGCCGTCACGGTGTCGGGGACGGCGCGGCTGGCCCGGATGTCGTAGAGGATCGTGGCGCCCGGCTGCTTGCGCAGCATCGAGCTGGCGAGAATCGCGGTGAGGAAGTCACCGTCGACGAACGAGCCGGTGTCGTCGATGAAGAAGCAGCGGTCCGCGTCGCCGTCCCATGCGATCCCCAGGTCGGCGCCCTGACGCCGGACCTCGGCCATGATGAACTCGCGGTTCTCCGGCAGCAGCGGGTTGGGCTCGTGGTCGGGAAACGCTCCGTTCGGCGTCCAGTAGGCGGTGACGAGGTCGAGGCCGAGCCGTTCGAGCAGGGGCCCGACCATCGGGCCGGCCATGCCGTTGCCGCCGTCGACGACGACCTTCAGCGGGCGCACGGTCGCGGGGTCGATGAACCCCATGACGTGGCGGTGGAACTCGTCGTAGATCTCGACCGACTCCACGCTGCCGCCGCCGGGGGCATCGCCCATGCCGTCGGCGACCAGGGCCCTGACGTCCCCGATGCCCTCGTCGCCGGAGAGGGCGATGGCGCCGCGCCGGACGAGCTTCGCGCCGGTGTAGGCCTTCGGGTTGTGCGAGGCGGTGCACATGAGGCCGCCGTCGAGGTCCCGGGATCCGACGAGGAAATAGAGCATCTCGGTCCCCACCTGCCCGGCGTCGAGCACATGGGCGCCCTCGGCGGACATTCCGTCCGCGTAGGCGGCGGCCATCTCCGGCGCGGTGAGCCGCATGTCGCGCCCGAGCCCGAGGCGGAGCTCGCCCACCGGCCTGCCCTCGAGCTGGGCGATCACCCGGGCGAAGGCGCGTCCGATCTCTCGCGCGCCGGTGGCGTCGAGGTCGCGGCCGTGGATGCCGCGGATGTCATAGGCCTTGAAGATCTCTGGATTGGTCATCGGCGCTGATCCTACCCGCCCGGTCGGGACGTCTTAGACTGGGTACCCATGTCAGGGCATTCCAAATGGGCATCGATCAAGCACAAGAAGGCCGTCGTCGACGCTCGTCGCGGCCAGCACTTCACCAAGCTCGCGCGTGCGATCACGGTCGCGGCGAAGGAGGGCGGGGGGGACCCGGACGGCAATCCCGCACTCGCGCTGGCCATCCAGAAGGCCCGGGATGCCTCGATGCCGAAGGACAACATCGAGCGCGCCATCCAGAAGGGGACCGGCGCGGGGGCGGACGCCGAGAACTACGACACCGTCCTCTACGAGGGCTATGGGCCGGGCGGCGTCGCGATGCTGATCGAGGCGCTCACCGACAACCGCAACCGCACCGCCGCGGACGTGCGCCACATCGTCGGCAAGCACGGCGGCTCCCTCGGCGAGCCCGGGTCGGTCGCCTACCTGTTCGACAAGCAGGGGGTGATCGTCGTGGACGGCGAGCGCTACGGCGAGGACGACCTGATCGTCGCCATCGACGCCGGTGCGCAGGACATCGTGCTCGACGACGACGTGTACGAGATCATCACCGAGCCCGGTGAGCTCTCCGGCGTGCGCGACGCGCTCGTCGGCGCCGGGATCGAGATCGAGAGCGCCGACGTCACCCAGCGCCCGAAGTCCCGCGTCCCGCTCTCCGAGGAGGACGCGGCGAAACTTATGAAACTCATCGATGCCCTCGAGGACTCAGACGACGTCGGTGCGGTGCACGCCAATTACGACGTTGACGTCGAGGTTCTCGAGCGGATCGCCGGCTGACGGCGCCGCGCCGCCCCTCGACTCCCGCTACCCTCGCACCGCGATGACACTGAAAGCTTCGATCACGGCCGTCGCGGCGGCGGCGACGGCCCTCGGCCTGGCCGCGTGCGGCGGCAGCAGCCGGGCGGGCGGCGTCGTGCTCGCCCCGGGCGGCGGCCCCACCAACACGACGATCACCGCCACCACGGTTCCCACCACGAGTTCCACGACCACCCCCGCAGCGGTCCCGACGCCGACGAGCGGTCCGCTCGCCAAGGAGCCGACGATCAAGCGGCCGAGCGGCCCCGCGCCGACGAAGCTGAAGACGATCAACCTGATCACGGGCACCGGCGCGACCGCCGTCGCCGGCGACACCGTCTACGTCAACTACGTCGGCGAGCTGTACAAGAACGGCAAGATCTTCGACGCGTCGTGGCGCGACACGCCCGGCAAGACGTTCAGCTTCAAGCTCGGCGCCGGCCAGGTGATCAATGGCTGGGACGAGGGCGTCGCCGGCATGAAGGTCGGCGGGCGCCGCGAGCTGATCATCCCGCCCGCGCTCGCGTACGGCGCGTCGGGAAGCGGTTCGACGATCCCGCCGAACTCGACGCTCGTGTTCGTCGTCGACCTGATCAAGGTCACGAAATAGTGTGCTGATACGGCGGCTGCCCCGCTTGGGCAGCCGCGGTAACCCCGGCCGGGCTCCCGCTGGAGCCGGCCGGCCCGGGTGCGTTCAGCTCGCCGGGGTGACCTCGAGCTCGACCCGGTCGGGGTAGAACGCCACGTACTCGGCGATCTCGCGCACCGATGGGTACGGGTCGCGGTAGTGCCAGACGGCGTCGTTGACGGCCTGCAGCGTGTGCGGGTCGATCACGTCGTAGTACGAGGCCTGGCCCTTGTACGGACAGCGGGTCGTCGTCTCGCTCGGCCGCAGCGCGGCGTGGTCCACGTCGGCGAGGGGGACGTAGTACACCGGTGGATACGACGCTTCGCGCAGCTCGAGCGCGCGGCTCGTCTCGGCGACCGTGTGCCCGGCGAAGCCGACCCTCACCCGGCCGTGGAACGGCTCGACGGTGATCGGGTGGTCCGGCCCCGGAAGGCGGGGTTCCTGCGAAACGCTCATCGGTGCTGTCTCCTTGGTTCGCGCTCGGTCGGTCCCCTCAACGTTAGAGCTCGGCCGGCCGTTTCCCGGCCGGTCCGTGGCGCCCGGCGGGAGGTGTCCGACCGCCCGGGTTGAATAGGCGAACACATGATCGTCCTCGGCATCGATCCCGGCATCGCGAACACCGGGTACGGCATCGTCGCGGGTCTCGGCTCGCGTCTGCGGGCGCTCGAGTACGGCGTGATCGACACCCCGGCCTCGGCGGCGCCGGAGGCGCGGCTGGCCGAGATCCACGCCGACGTCGGCGAGCTCATCCGCCGCCACGAGGTCGAGGCGGTCGCCGTCGAGGATCTCTATTTCGGCGCCAACGTCGTCAGCGCGATGGCCGTGGGCCAGGCGCGCGGGGTGGTGCTGCTCGCCGCCGGGCAGAGCGGGATCCCGGTGCATGCCTTCACGCCCCAGCAGGTGAAGGGCGCGGTCTGCGGCAGCGGCCGGGCGGACAAGCAGCAGGTCGCGCGGATGGTCGCGCGGCTGCTCGGGCTCGCCGCCCCGCCCACCCCCGATCACGCCGCCGACGCGCTGGCCGTCGCGCTCTGCGAGCTCAACCGGGCGCCGCTGGCCGGCGCGATCGCGGAGGCGGGCCGGTGATCGCGCTCGTGAGCGGGGCCGTGGCCGTGCGCCGGGCCGACCATGTCGTCGTTGACTGCGGCGGCGTCGGCTACCGGCTCGCCGTCTCGAGTGAGACGCTTCGCCAGGTGCCCGCCGTCGGGCATCAGGTGCTGCTGCACACCCATCTGGTCACCCGTGAGGACGCGCTGCTGCTCTACGGGTTCGCCACCGAGGAGGAGCGCGACCTGTTCCTGCTGCTGCTCGGCGTGCAGTCGGTCGGGCCGAAGGTGGCCCTCGACGTGCTCTCCGGCGGTCCCGCGCGTGAGCTGCTCGCCGCCATCGCCGCCGGTGACACGGCGCGCTTCCAGGCGGTGAAGGGCGTCGGCAAGCGGACGGCCGAGCGGATCATCGTCGAGCTGCGGGAGAAGGTCGGCGTCAGCCTGCCGGAGCCGGTGATCAGCGTGATGCGCAGCGACGACCCGCGCGCGATCGCGCGGGAGGGCCTGATCGGCCTCGGGTACAGCCCGCAGGAGGCCGACTCGCTGCTCGACGGGTGCAGCGGCGACGCGCCCGAGGACCTGATCTCCGAGGCGCTGCGGGCGGCGCGTCGATGACCATCCTCACCGCCGAGCAACTGCCCGAGGACGACGTTGACCGCTCGCTGCGGCCGCGTCGGCTCGAGGACTTCATCGGCCAGGAGGCCCTGAAGGACCAGCTCGCCGTGTCGATCGCCGCGGCCTCCTCCCGCGAGGAGGCGCTCGACCACGTGCTGCTCGCCGGCCCCCCGGGTCTCGGCAAGACCTCCCTGGCCCAGATCGTCGCCGCCGAGCTCGGCGTCCCCTTCGTGCAGACGGCCGGGCCGGCGCTCGAGCGCAAGGGGGACGTCGCCGCCTTCCTCACGGCGCTCGAGCCCCGGTCGGTGTTCTTCGTCGATGAGATCCACCGCCTGCCGCGCGCGCTCGAGGAGACCTTCTACCCGGCGATGGAGGACCACTGCCTGCCGATCACGGTCGGCCAGGGCGCCGGCGCGCGGGTGGTGACGATCGACCTGCCGCCCTTCACGCTGATCGGGGCCACCACGCGGACCGGCCTGCTCAGCACGCCGCTGCGGGACCGCTTCGGGATCCAGCACCGCCTCGACCACTACGGCCCGTCCGAGCTGGCCCGCATCGTGCGCCGCTCGGCGCGGCTGCTCGGCGTCACGATCGAGGATGGCGGAGCGCTCGCCGTCGCGTCACGCTCGCGGGGGACCCCGCGCGTCGCCAACCGGCTGCTCAAGCGTGTGCGCGACTTCGCCGAGGTGCGCGGCGCCGGGGTCGTGACAGCCGCGATCGCCGCCGCCGCGCTCGATCTCCTCGAGGTCGACCACGCCGGTCTGGACCGTCTCGATCGAGAGATCCTGCGCACGATCTGCGAGAAGTTCGGCGGGGGCCCCGTCGGCCTCTCCACGCTCGCCGCGTCGATCGGCGAGGAGCAGGACACGGTGGAGGACGTGTACGAGCCCTACCTGCTGCAGCGGGGGCTGATCGAACGGACCCCGCGCGGCCGGGCGGCGACGCGCCGCGCCTATGAGCACCTCGGGCTCGAGCCCCCCGCCGCGCAGCTCGGTCTGCTGTAGCGCCGGGCGCCGACCCCTTCAGTCGACTGACTATCCTGCGCCACATGTCGCACGAGCACTACTTCATCTGCCCGCACTGCGGGAACCGGTCGATGGGCACCGACCGCAACGCCGGCTTCCGGCGGGAGGCGCGCGGGTGCGAGAAGTGCGGGTTCGCCTATCTCTTCGAGCTGCTCGACGACTACTACCCGGCCCCGGCGGCCGCCTTCTTCGCCTGCGACGCCGAGGGGCGGATCGTCGACTGCGGGCGCGGCTCCTTCGAGCTCACCGGCCTGCGCACCGAGTCGGCGATCGGACAGCCGGTGCAGACGGCGCTCGAGCTGAGCTTCCCTGACGGCGTCGACCACATCGCCACGGCGCTCGAGTGGGAGGTTCGCGTCAGCGGCAAGCCGGTGGTCGTTCGCGCTGGCGCGGAGCGCGCTTCGGCCGTGGCCGACATCTTTCCCGCGTACGATGACGAGGAGGGCGGCGTGCTCCTCGTGCTGACGCCCACGAACGGGCGTTGAGCGGCCTAACCGCGTCTACACCGATCCTCTTCTAGCATCCACCCGCGATGACCGACCGCCAACGCCACGGATTCGTCCTGCTGCTCGTGGCCGGGCTGATCGCCGCATCGGTCGCGCTGATCGCGACTCGGCCGACGCGGCTCGGTCTCGACCTGAAGGGCGGCGTCGAGCTCGTCTACCGGGCCGAGCGCACGCCGTCGACGCCGGTGATCACCCCGGCCGCGCTCCAGCGTGCGGTCGACGTGATGAACAACCGGGTCAACCAGCTCGGTGTCTCCCAGCCGCAGATCACCACCACCGGCACCGACCTGATCGACGTCCAGCTGCCGGACGTCCAGAACGTGGCCCAGGCCGAGAAGCTCGTCGGCAAGACCTCGCAGCTCTTCTTCTACGACTGGGAGGCGAACGTCCTCACGCCGTCCGGCACGCCGGCCGCGGCCGGGATCCTGACGAGCAACCCCCAGGCGCTGGCGCTCGCCGGTGCCTCGGCCCAGGCCGGCTCCCCGTCGCCCGCGGCCGGTGCGCTCGGCTTCTACCAGGCGGTGAAGCTCGGCTCCCAGCAGAAGCTCATCCGCAACGACAAGCACACCTCGGGCTTCGGCAACCAGTACTTCCTGTTCGGAGCGCCGGGCAGCTCGGCCTGCGCCGCCGCCGCCGCGGCGCAGGGGACGAAGGTGCAGCAGGGCGTGCACTGCCTGATCGCGCAGCTGACGGCGCCGATCGGGGTCAGCCACGCCGCCGCCGAGGCACAGCTGAAGGCGAACCTCACCCCGGCCGAGACCGCCGGCACCCAGACCCTCGTCGTGCCCCAGGGCACGCAGGTCCTGCAGGCAACCCCGAGCAACTTCGCCAACTGGCCGAAGTACGGCACGCCGAACGCCGGGTACTACGTGGTGCGCGATGACGTCGCCCTCACCGGCGACAAGATCACCAACCCGCAGTCCGGGACCGACTCGAGCGGATCCCCGGACGTCACGTTCGGCTTCAAGAACGGCGGGGCGAACATCTTCCAGAGCGTGACGGGGACGATCGCCGAGCGCGGGAAGCTCGACAGCCCGCCGGGCCAGTCGATCAAGCAGCACTTCGCCATCGCGCTCGACAACCAGCTGATCAGCGTCGCCTCGATCGACTACAACCAGTTCCCGCAGGGCATCCCGTCGAGCGGCGGCAGCGAGATCTTCGGCGGGTTCACCACCACCACCGCGGCCCAGCTCGCCACGCAGCTGCGGCTCGGCGCCCTGCCCGTGCGGCTCGTGCAGATCTCCGAGAACCAGGTGTCCGCAACGCTCGGTGCCACGGCGCTCCACCAGGGGCTCGTGGCCGGCCTCGTCCGCCTCGCCGTCGTCGTGCTGCTGCTGATCGGGTACTACCGGGTGCTCGGCGTGATCGCCGTCGGTGGCCTGATCGCGTACGGCATCTACTTCTACGCGCTGATCAAGCTGATCCCCATCACGATGACGCTCGCCGGGATCGCCGGCCTGATCCTGACGATCGGCGTGGCCGCGGACGCGAACGTCGTCATCTTCGAGCGGGTCAAGGAGGAGATCCGCGGCGGGCGCTCGATCCGCCAGGGGATCGTCACCGGCTACCGCAAGGGCATCACCGCGATCATCGACGCCAACGTGGTCACGATCATGACCGCGTTCATCCTCTTCGTGCTCGCCACCTCCGACGTGAAGGGCTTCGCCTTCACGCTCGGCATCGGCACGTTCGTCTCGCTCTTCACGGCGGTGCTCGCCACGCAGGCGATCCTCACCACGATGGGCGATTCGCGCGCGATCCAGAGCCCGTCGGCGCTCGGGGCGGGCGGCGAGCGACGCCACTGGCGCTTCGACTTCATGGGCGCGAGCCGGTACTTCTTCTCGATGTCGGGCGTCATCCTGCTCATCGGCGCGCTGGCGATCGGCGGCCGCGGCCTGAAGCTCGGCATCGACTTCACCGGCGGCACCCAGATCTCGGTCGGCCTGCAGCACAGCGCGAGCGTCGCCACCGTCAAGACGCTCGTGACCAAGTCCGGCGGCAGCGACGTGACCGTGCAGGCCGTCCACCACTCAAAGACGCTCGGCGCCTACGGCTACCAGATCACCTCGAAGTACCTCTCGCAGGGCCACTACGAGCAGCTGCGCACCACGCTCGAGCAGCGCTTCGGGATCCACGGGGGCACGAAGGGCTTCAACGCCACCTCGGTCGGCCCGGCCTTCGGCTCGACGATCACCCACAGCGCCGTGGTCGCGATCATCGTCTCCCTGATCGTCATCTCGCTGTATGTGGCGCTCCGCTTCGAGTGGAAGTTCACGGTGCCCGTGCTGATCGCGCTGATGCATGACCTGCTGATCACCGCCGGTGTCTACGCCCTGGTGGGGCGCACGGTGACCGCCAACACGGTCGCGGCGCTGCTGACGATCCTCGGCTACTCGCTCTACGACACGATCATCGTCTTCGACCGGGTGCGGGAGAACGTGCCGCGCATGCCGCGGGCGGCGTTCTCACAGGTGGTCAACCGGTCGATGTCCGAGGTGCTGACCCGGTCGCTCATCACCACCTCGTGCACCCTGCTGCCCGTGATCGCGCTGCTCCTCTTCGGTGGCGCCACCCTCCAGGACTTCGCCTTCGCGCTGCTGATCGGTGTCGCCTCCGGCGCCTACTCGTCGATCTTCATCGCCTCGCCGGTGCTGACGCACTGGAAGGAGCGTGAGCACGCCTACCGCGCCCGCCGGCTGCGGATCATCGCCGACGTCGGCCACGTCCCGGCCTACGCCGACGGCGGCGACGTCGACCCGACCCCGCGCCGCACGCGCTCGACCGGCCGCCTGACCGCGCCGCCGGGAGAGAACGTCTCCAACGCCGAGTTCGAGCAGATGAAGCGCGACCTCGGGCTCGAGGACGACGGCCCCCGGCAGCGGCCCTCCCGGCTCGCCGAGCGGACCGCGCACGTGACCGAGGAGGACGAGCCCGCCCCCGCCGCGCCGCGCCGCGGGTCCCGTGGCAGCTCGACCCTGACCTCCCGCCCGCGGCCCAGCGCGCCGACGCCGCCGGCGGAGCCGGCCCCCGCGCCGCTTCCCTCGATCGGACCGAGCGCTCCCGCCGACGACGCGCTCGATGTCACCGAGACCCCGCCGGCGAGCGAGCCTGTCCCGGGATCGGGAGATGCCGTGGGTCCAGGAGACGCGCAGGCCCCCGGTCGGGGCGACGCGGTGACCCCGGCCCCGGATGAACCGGAGAACGACGGGGTCGCCAACCCGACGCCCCCCGCCGCCCGGCGCGCGAAGACCCGCAACCGCCGGCACGGCAGGAGGCGCTGATGGGGCTGCTCGCCTGGGCGATGATGGGACTCGCCATCTGGCACTTCACGATCTGGCTGCCCGACCACTACTGGGGTGGGATCGTCGGTGCGTTCCTCGGCTCGCTGGTCGGCGCGGTGCTGGTCGGTCTCGCCATCCACGGGTTCAGCGTCCCCGGGCCGCACACCACTCACCTGGTGACGGCGCTCGAGGGGATTCCCGGCTCGGTGATCGGCATCGGGCTGATCTACGCCGAGGGGATCCGGCGCGAGCGCGGCGCCGGGGCCGCCGCGAGCCTCGCCTGAGCCCGGCCGCTTCCGTCGGAGCCGCCACCTACTCTGGGTCGGTGGCCAGCCTCAGCGTCCGTTCTCCGTCCATCGCCGCCGATCCGCCGCTCGCCCCTGAGCTCGCCGGTCCGCGGCTCGAGCTGCCCGGGTACGAGCTGGAGGCGGCGCTGGCGCTCGAGCGGGAGCTCGGGGTCAGCCACGTGCTCTCGCAGATCCTCGTGCGCCGCGGCCTCGCCGATCCCGACGCCGCGCGGGCCTTCCTGGCCGCCGACGAGCGACACGACCCGGCGCTGTTCGCCGGGCTCACCGACGCTCTCGACGTCATCTGGCGACACGTCCGCGGCGGCGGGCGGATCATCGTGCACGGCGATTACGACGTCGACGGGGTCTGCGCCACCGCCGTGCTCGTCCGGGCGCTGCAGGCGCTCGGGGCCGACGTCGGCTGGTATCTGCCGAGCCGCAGCGAGGATGGGTACGGACTGTCGGTGACGACGGTCGAGCGCCTGGCGCAAGCCGGGGGCCGGCTGCTCGTGACGGTCGACTGCGGGATCACCGCCGTGGAACCGGTGCAGACGGCGGCGTCCCTCGGCCTCGACGTGGTCGTCACCGACCATCACGCCCCGCGCGGTGATGGCGCCCTGCCGGACTGTCCGATCGTGCACCCCGCCATCTGCCGCTACCCGACGCCGGACCTGTGCGGCACCGCGGTCGCGCACAAGCTGGCCGAGGCGCTCGGGGCGCCGACGGCCGCCGAGGACCTCGAGCTCGTCGCGCTCGCCACCGTCGCCGACCTCATGCCGCTGCAGGGGGAGAACCGGCGGATCGTGCGGGACGGACTGAACCAGATGGCGGGCACCCGCCGTCCGGGGCTGAGGGCACTGATGGCCGTTTCGCGCACCGATCCGAGCGCGCTCGACGCCGCCTGTCTCGCCTTCCGGCTCGCGCCGCGGATCAACGCGGCCGGGCGGATGCGACGCGCTGACGCGGGTCTTGAGCTGTTGCTCACCGACGACCCGGCGCGCGCGCAGCGGATCGCGCAGGAGCTCGACGCGGTGAACGCGGAGCGCCGCGCGACCGAGCAGCGGATCGCCTGGGAGGCCGAGGCCATCGCCGCCGAGATGGGCGAGCGCAGCGCCTACGTGCTCGCCGCGCCGGGCTGGCACGCCGGGGTGATCGGGATCGTCGCCTCGCGGATCGTCGAGCGTCACCACCGGCCGGCGATCATGCTGGCGCTCGATCCCGCCGATCCGGCCGCGGCGGCGCACGGCTCCGGCCGCAGCATCCCCGGATTCGACCTGCTCGGCGCCCTCGAGGCCACCGGAGAGCACCTCCTCACCTATGGTGGGCACCGGGCGGCCGCCGGGCTGAGCATCGCCCCCGAGGCGATCCCGGCCTTCCGCGACGCCTTCGAGCGCTATGCCGCCGAGCGGCTCACCCCGGAGCTGCTGCGCCCGGTGGAACGCGCCGACGCCGTGGTCTCCGCGGCGGACCTGTCGCTCGAGCTCGCCGAGTCGCTGCAGACGCTCGCGCCGTTCGGAAGCGGCAACCCGGAGGTCCGCCTGTACGTCGCCGCGGCGACGTTCGACGGGGTCCGCGCGATGGGCGAAAGCGGTCAGCACGTGCGCTTCAACGTCAACTCCGGCGGGGCCCGGGCCAACGCGGTGGCCTTCGGCTGTGACGGGCGGATCGCCGGCGCCGACGGCGGCCCGGTCGATGCGAGCTTCCGCCTCGAGCGCAACGTCTGGAACGGCGTGGTCGAACCGCGCCTGATCCTGCAGCGCTGCGCGCCGTGCGTCCCGTCGCCCATCCACGTCCTCGGCGAGCCGGAGGACTACCTCGCGAGCGTGCTGATGGAGTTCGACCGCGACCTCGCCGACGACGTGGATCCGGACGGCGGTGTCGCGTATGACTGCGCGCCGGAGAGCGAGCGGCGGGTGCTCGACTGGCGGGGACGCAGCCCGCTGGCGACGATCACCGACGTGCAGGCCGTCTCCGGCCCCGAGCAGCCGGTCCTCCTGCTCTGTGCCGACGTGCCCCGGCGACTCGCCGGCCTGGCCGGCCGCCGCGGCGGCTTCGCTCTGCTCGGTCACGAGGCGGCGCTCGAGGAACCGGAAATCGTGGGGGAGTACGAGCACGTCGTGGTCCTCGACCCCCCGTCCTCGCCCGAGCAGGAGGCGGTGATCCGGCTGGGCGCGGGCTACACCCACCTGGCCTGGGGCGAGGCTGAGCTACGCTTTGCTCAGCAGATACATGAGCTGGAGTACGGTCTCCGCGCTTCGCTCGTGGCCCTCTACCGAGCCCTGCGGGAACAGGGGAGGGCCACCGGGGAAGGGCTCGAGCAACTGCTCCGGGGCGACGGCGGGCACGCGCGGTCAGCACGGCTGGCCGGGCGCCTCGTGCGGGTGCTCACGGAGCTGGAGCTCGTCAACCTCGATCCGGATCTGCCGGCCCTGGAGGTCGCCAGCGCCACGCCGACGGAGCTCGAGCGTTCGCCGGCCTACGGGGCGTACACGAAACGGTATGAGGACGGCCAGCGATTCCTGAGCGCATTGAGATTCCGGCGAGCGACCTGAGCCCCCAGCGGGCGAACGGCCGCGTCACGCCGTCGCCAACCGGTGACAACGGTCGCGAGGATCCCCGTCGCGCCGATGGCGCGACGCTGACCGACGGGGCCATGCTGGCCGACGGTCCGGCCGTCGGGGGCGGCGCGCCGCTCGCAGGATCGCCATCCGAGCCCGCGCCCGTGACCGAACGCGCGGCCGAGGCGCTGAGCGAGTTCGAGCAGGGACTGCTCGGCGACCTCTTCGCCGTTGTCGAGGAGCACGCCGACGAGGCGGCCATCGCGGTCGACCGTGAGCGCGTGCGGGCCGCCTTCGTCTACGCCTGCCGGCATCACGCCCACCAGTTCCGCCGGTCGGGCGAGGAGTTCATCGTCCACCCGGTGAGCGTCGCGAAGATCTGTGCCGGGATGCGCCTGGACACCGAGACGCTCTGCGCCGCGCTGCTGCACGACACCGTCGAGGACACCCACGCCTCGCTCGAGGACATCCGCGAGCGGTTCGGCGAGGAGGTGGCGGGGCTCGTCGACGGCGTGACGAAGCTGACGGAACTGACGTTCCAGTCGCGCGACGAGGCGCAGGCGGAGAACTACCGCAAGATGGTCGTCGCGATGGCCTCGGACATCCGGGTCATCCTGATCAAGCTCGCCGACCGGCTGCACAACATGCGCACGATCGACGCGATGCCGAAGCAGAAGCAGATCGACAAGGCGCGCGAGACGCTCGACATCTACGCGCCGATCGCGCACCGCCTCGGCATCCACGCGATCAAGTGGGAGCTCGAGGACCTCGCCTTCCAGGCACTGCATCCCCGCAAGTACAACGAGATCAAGACCCTCGTGGCCCAGCACCGCGACGATCGCGAGCGCTACGTCAACGCCGCCGGGCAGTACCTGGCCGACGAGCTCGGGGAGGTCGGCATCACCGCCGAGATCTCCGGACGGGCCAAGCACTTCTACTCGATCTACTCGAAGATGACGAAGAAGGGCCGGGAGTTCAACGAGATCTACGACCTCACCGCGATGCGCGTGATCGTCGGATCGGTGAAGGACTGCTACGGCACCGTCGGCGTCATCCACTCGCTGTGGAAGCCGCTGCCCGGCCGCTTCAAGGACTTCATCGCGATGCCGAAGTTCAACATGTACCAGTCGCTGCACACGACGGTGATCGGGCCCGAGGGACGGCCGCTCGAGATCCAGATCCGCACCCGTGCGATGCACGACCTGGCCGAGTTCGGTATCGCCGCGCACTGGATGTACAAGGAGGGCGGAACGCCCGCGGGCCGCGCCCCCGGCAAGGCCGGCGGTGACGCGGCGCTGCGTGACCCCGACGGCAAGCTGAAGTGGCTGCGCTCGCTCGTCGACTGGCAGAAGGACGTCTCGGACCCCCGTGAGTTCGTCGAGACGCTGAAGGTCGACCTGTTCGAGGACGATGTCTTCGTGTTCACCCCCAAGGGTGAGGTGAAGTCGCTGGCCGCGGGGGCGACCCCGCTGGACTTCGCCTACGACGTCCACACCGACGTCGGTCACCGCTGCGTCGGTGCGAAGGTGAACGGCAAGATCGTCCCGCTCTCCTACCAGCTGCGCTCCGGGGACATCGTCGAGGTCCTCACCTCCAAGCGCGAGCGCGGGCCGTCCCGCGACTGGCTCTCCCTCGTCAAGACGACGCGGGCGCGCAACAAGATCAAGGCCTGGTACAAGGCCGAGAGCCGCAAGGACACCGAGCACGCCGGTCGCGAACTGCTGCAGGAGCACCTGCGCAAGCAGGGGCTGCCCTCCCAGAAGATCGTCGCCTCGCCGCTGATGGCCGAGGTGATCCGGGAGATGGGCTTCCGCAAGGGCGACGACTTCTACATCGCCCTCGGCGCGGCGAAGATCTCACCGCAGACGGTGATCAACAAGGTGATGCAGCGGCTCAAGGCGGGGGAGGCGGCCGAGACCCAGCAGACCGCGGCGGCCGATCTGATGTCCGCCGGGCGCCGCCGCTCCCGCTCCACGACCTCCTCCAACCGGTACGGCATCACGGTCGACGGCATCGACGAGGTGATGCTGCGCATGGCCAAGTGCTGCCACCCGGTCCCGGGGGACGCGATCGTCGGCTACATCTCGCTCGGCCGGGGGATCACGATCCACCGTGAGGACTGCCCGAACGCGCAGGTCCTGCGCAAGGATCCCGACCGTTTCACGCCCGTCTCCTGGGACGGGGACGCCGAGACCTCCTTCCAGGTCGAGATCGAGGTGCAGGGATGGGACCGCCACCGACTGCTCGAGGACATGTCCCGCACCTTCGCCGAGGCGGGCATCAACATCATCGAGGCGCGGTGCACCGTCAACCACCCGATGATCCGCAACCAGTTCGTGGTCGAGGTGGGGGACACCCGCACGCTCGATCAGGCGATCACGCGGCTGCGCAACATCGACAACGTGTTTGACGCCTACCGGGTCACGCCCGGCGCGACCGGCTGAGGTCCGGGTGCGACCGGCTGAGCCCGGCGCTCCGCCCGGGTCAGCGCCCCGTCCCGCGGCCCGGCGCCGACCGCTGCACACGGGTGAGGTGCGCGCTCGATCGCGGCGACTTGATCACGACGAGCGCCTCCCCGGTCGCCATCGTGCTCACCCGCTCCGGGTCGATCCGGTGGCGCTCGACGAGCCGGGCGCTCGTCCCGACACTGCCCCCGACCCCGCCCCAGTGGCTCCCGAGCGGCCCGAACAGCCCGGTCGGGGTGCGGCGGTCGTAGCTTCGCTGCCAGACGCGCGCCGTCCCCGCGAGCCGGGCGACGCGCTCGGCGCTCTCGGGCACGTCCTGACGGTGCGCGATCTTCAGGGCGGTGTTGCCGAGGATCTGGTCGCGCAGACCGCGCCCGGCGCGCTCGAGATCCGCCAGCTCCTGCGTGGCCAGCAGAACCCCGACCCCGGCCTCGCGACCCCGGGCGAGCAGGGCGAGGACGTTGCCCGACTCGAGCGCGGAGAACTCGTCGATCGCGACCAGCGCGGCCAGGCCACCCCCCGCCCGCTCGCGGAGCCGCGCCCCGGTGGCCGCGACCACGTCCTGGACGGCGAGGGTCCCCAGCATCGCGGCCAGGGAGCCGTACGTGCTCGAGTTCAGGCTGAACAGGGTGACCTCGCCGCCGTGCAGGGCACGCCGCAGATCGAGCGTCCGCTCCGGCGGGCCGGGCTCCAGCAGCGGGCCGGTGTGCGACTCGCTGAGGATGGCGAGCCGTGCGGCGAGGCCACGGACCGCGCTCAGCTGATCGCCCGTCAGCGCGGCGACGTACTCGCGCACATGGTCCGCCCGCCCTCGTGGGGTCCGGCGGCTCGCGGCGACCAGCCGCGGTGGCGAGAGGAGCTCGACGACGCGGGCGAGGGTGACCGGCCGGTCGGGCTCGCCCTCCTGGGCGATCTGGATGGCGAGCTGCAGGTAGCGCTCCGCGGCCCGGCGATAGTGCGGTTCGGTGAAGCGCTCGGTGCTCAGCAACTTGTCCTTCAGCTCGGTGGCGTTGCCGGTGGCGAGGGGGTTCCAGTGCGTCGGGCCGTCCGGGGTCCACAGCCGGAAGGGGCGAGCGGCCGCCGTGGCGGCCGCTCGCAGCTCGTCGGCGAAGGCGGGGCTGCCCTTCAGGTCGATCGCCACCACGCCCCGGCCGCGAAGGATCTGCTGCTCGAGCAGCGTCAGCAGGGTCGTCGACTTGCCCGCGCCGGTCGCGCCGAGGATCAGCCCGTGCGCCGCCAGCGTCCGCTCGGGAACGCGGACGACGCGGCCGGCGTCGTCGCGTCCGATGGTGACCAGCGGCCCGTCCTCGACGCGGCGCCGCACCGCCTCCCCGCCGTCGCGGGCGTGGCGCACGACGCTCCAGCCGCCGCGGACGAGCAGCCCGGCAGCGAGCAGGGCGAGGGCGAGGATCGGGGGCGTGGCCATCAGGGCGAGGAACCCGATGAGGGCCCAGATCCACGGGCGCGGCCGCAGGTCGCGGGGCGGCGGCGGGTCCGGGCTCATCGCGCGAGCCCGTCCCGTCCCCGCGCCGGCGAGGCCGTCCGGGATCGGCCCGGCGCGGCGGCCCCCGACCGCTCCGCCGCGACGGAGCGCGCGGCCGGCGCCCGCCCGATCGCGGCCCCGGCGATCCCGTCGCGGGCGAGCAGCTGAACGTGCACCCGATCGGCGATGCCGGCGCGCCGAGCCTCCCCCCGGACGCGCGCGGCGATCGCCGGGGTCGCCGCCAGGTAGAGCACATGGTCGACGCGGGCGTCGCCGGCGTAGGCGGCCATGATCCGGCCCAGCCGGCCGGCGCTCTTGGCCGTCAGCTCGAGCTCGACGGCGACGCGGTGCCCGGCCGCCGTCCGCAGGAGCAGGTCGGGATAGTGCCGCTGCGGGGTTCCGTGGCTTGAGAACACCCCGACCCCGATGCCCCACGCGGGCGGATCGCCGGCGGCGGCGGCCGCCGCATCCTCCACCTGCATCCGACGTTCCGTGGTCACCTCGCGAAGCTCTCCGAGAGCGCCGGCCCGGGCGGCGAGCCAGAGCCAGCCGACGCCGACGTCGTGGCGGTACTCGTTGAGGTTCACCTGGGGGGCGGCCAGGGGCGACTCGAGCGCACGCAACCCACGGCGCTCGATCCAGGCCGCCCGGGGCAGGCCGTGGAAGACCGGCCGCACCGCCACCAGGCCGTGCTGCTCGAGCGCGCGGAGCCGCCGCAGCGCGGTGCGGTCGCTGACGGCGAGCAGCAGGGCGACCTGCGCGACGGTCAGGAACCGGTGCTCGGCCAGCGGGCCGAGCACCGAGAGATCCCGGTCGGTGAACGGGGTGGGGGAGGGCGTCATGATCAATGGAGGCGGCGGGGAGGCCGTGCGGACCCCCCCGCCGCGACGTTTTGTCCGCTCGGAGCGGTCGTTTGTGACCTGCGAGACTTGGCGCGGACATGGAGGATGGCGACGCCACGCCCGAGCAACGGGCCCGGGAGGAGGCGGTGACCGATGCGGTGCTGCGGTCGCTGCGGACCACACCCGACCCCCGCCTGCGCGTCGTGCTCGAGTCGCTCACCCGACACCTGCACGCGTTCCTGCGGGACACCCGCCTGACCGAGGAGGAGTGGCGCGCCGGCATCGAGTTCCTCACCGCGACGGGGCAGATGTGCGACGCGCGCCGTCAGGAGTTCGTGCTGCTCTCCGACGTGCTCGGGGTGTCGATGCAGACGGTGACGATCAACAACCCCGCGTGTGCCGCGGCGACCGAGGCCACGGTGCTCGGACCGTTCTTCGTCGAGGGCGCGCCGGAGATCCCGCTCGGCGGCGACATCGCGCAGGGCGCGCCGGGCGAGCCCTGCTGGGTG
The DNA here is from genome assembly GCA_027451345.1 of Solirubrobacterales bacterium. Classification (GTDB taxonomy): domain Bacteria; phylum Actinomycetota; class Thermoleophilia; order Solirubrobacterales; family Solirubrobacteraceae; genus Palsa-465. The sequence goes on along the minus strand of DAIDJO010000121.1, from coordinate 9,513 downwards.
CACGGATGCGTGCGCGACACCGACGGGAGCCCGGTGCCGGGGGCGCGGCTCGAGGTGTGGGAGTGCGACGAGAACGGCCTCTACGACGTCCAGTACGACGGCGAGCGAACCGCGGCCCGCGGGCGCCTGGTGGCCGACGCCCAGGGGGCCTTCCGCTTCTGGGCGCTCACTCCCGTGCCGTACCCGATCCCGCATGACGGGCCCGTGGGCGCGCTGCTCGCCGCCACCGCACGCTCGCCGATGCGGGCGCCGCACCTGCACTTCCTCGTGCAGGCGCCGGGGCGGCGCACGCTGATCACGCACATCTTCGTCGCCGGGGAGGCGCTGCGCACCGCCGGCGACGCGGTGTTCGGGGTGCGGGAATCGCTCGTGCGGGAGTTCCTGCGCCAGGCGCCGGGAACGCCGACGCCGGACAGCCGTGAGCTGGGCGACCGCGCCTGGACGCGGGTGCGGTTCGACATCGTGCTCGCGCCCGACGGCGCCTGAGGCCGGCCCGAGGCGGCCCGCTCAGGCGATGATCGCCAGCGCGCCCGGGGCGACCGTGAACGTCGCCTCGTGCGTGTGGCCGATGAAGTCGCCGTCCACCTGCAGGGGCAGGGCGCGTCCGTCCACGGAGTGGATGTGCAGCCGTCGTGTCGCCCGGAACGGCTCGATGCGGCGGTGGTCGGCCACGCGCCGCCGCGGCGAGAGCGCCCGCCAGGCGATCGAGGGGACATCGAGCGGGCTCGTGCGGGTGAGGACGAGACCGGCCAGGTCACCGCTCTGCAGGGCCGCTCCCTCCGCCATCTCGACGGCGCGCTCCCCGAAGTAGGTGTACGGGTGCGCGTTCTGGACCAGGACGGTCACCCCCTCGACGCGTCCGGCGCCGGTCGTGGGGCTCGCCTCGATCGCGGCCGACAGGCGCGGGGGTCGGTACAGATAGCGGCGGGCGAACGTCGTGGTCGCCACCCACGCGTAGTACCACTCGCCGAGCCGCGCCTTGAGGCGCGGGTGGGCGTCGACGCGGGCCACCACGCTCGCGTCGAGCCCGATTCCGGCGGAGAAGAGGAAGAAGCGCTCGTCCACGCGCCCGAGGTCGACCTTGCGCGGGCGCCAGTCGGCGGCGAGCCCGAGGAGATGCTCGGTGGCCTCGATCACATCGGCGGGGATCCCGAGCATCCGGCAGTAGACGTTGGCCCGCCCTCCCGGCAGGCACGTGAGCGGGGTTCCGGTTCCGGCCAGGCCGTTTGCCGCCTCGTTGACGGTGCCGTCTCCACCGAAGGCCACCACGGCGTCGTACCCCTCCTGTGCCGCCTCGCGGCAGATCTCAGTGGCGTGGTCGCGGCGCTCGGTGTCGATCGCGTCAACCAGGTAGCTGCCGCGCAGCGCCGAGATCACGAGGTTGCGCAGCCGAGCCGACACCGTGGTGGCGTACGGGTTGACGATCATCAGCAGGCGCCGGCGATCCGCCTCCTCGGCGTCCCCGGCCTGCGCGAGCAGCTCAAGGCCGGGGTCGTATCCGGTCGCGTTCACGGAGCGAGAGTCTGGCAAACCGGCGCGCGACGCCGGCGGGCGACTCAAGCTCTCGACGTCGCCGCCGATCCCTATACTGCCGCGCACATAGCAGTACGCATCCAGAGGGGTGGAGGGAAATGGCCCTACGAAGCCCCGGCAACCGACCGCAAGGAAACGGTGCCAATTCCATCAGGCTCCAACGACAAGCCTGGGAGATGTGGGTAGGGCGGTTTCACCCTCCGACCACTGATACCCGGCGGAGGTGTTCTCATATGCCGCCAGAAGCGCTCAGATGCAAGGAATGCAGGACCGAGTACCCGCTCGAGGCACGGTACGTGTGCGAGCAGTGCTTCGGTCCGCTCGAGGTCCGCTACGCCTCGCGGGCCGGGTTGGACCCGGCCGAGCTGAGGCGACGGATCGAGGCCGGACCGTATTCGATGTGGCGGTACGCCGACTTCCTGCCGGTGGAACACCCGCATTCCGCCCTCGCCGCCGGGTGGACGCCGCTGATCCGGGCCGACCGCCTGGCGCGGGAGCTCGGCCTCGGTGAGCTCTGGGTCAAGAACGACGCGGCGAACCCGACCCACTCCTTCAAGGACCGCGTCGTCTCCGTCGCGCTCGCGCGCGCTCAGGAGCTCGGCTTCACCACGATCGCCTGCGCCTCGACCGGCAACCTGGCCAACGCGGTCGCCGCCCACGCGTCCGCGGCGGGCCTCGAGTCGTTCGTCTTCATCCCCTCCGACCTGGAGGAGCAGAAGGTGCTCGCGACCGGCATCTACGGGACCAACCTCGTGGCGGTCCGGGGCAACTATGACGACGTCAACCGTCTCTGCACGGAGCTCGCGGGTGAGCACGAGTGGGCCTTCGTCAACATCAACATGCGGCCCTACTACGCGGAGGGATCCAAGACGCTCGCCTTCGAGATCGCCGAGCAGCTCGGCTTCGCCCTGCCCGACCGCGTCGTCGGGCCGATTGCGTCCGGCTCGCTGTTCACGAAGCTGGCCCGCGGCTTCGAGGAGTGGATCGAGGCCGGCCTGCTGGAGGGCTCGCTGCCGACGTTCAACGGCGCGCAGGCCGCGGGGTGCTCGCCGGTGGCGACGGCCTTCGCCGAGGGACGCGATCACTGCCGTCCGGTCAAGCCGGAGACGATCGCCAAGTCGCTGGCCATCGGCAACCCCGCCGACGGCCCCTACGCGCTCGATCTGGCGCGCCGGACGGGCGGGTCGATCGACGCCGTCACAGACGAGGAGATCGTCGACGGGATCCGGCTGCTCGCGCAGACGACGGGCATCTTCACCGAGACGGCCGGCGGCGTGACGATCGCGGTGCTGCGCGCGCTCGCCGAGCGAGGGGACATCGACGCGAGCGAGCGAGTCGTCGCCGTGATCACGGGCGAGGGACTGAAGACGCTCGAGTGTGCTCGCGGCACCTTCGAGGCGTGGGAGATCGATGCCCGGGCCGAATCCTTCGAGCAGGCGCACGAGTCGCGGCTGGGTGCCGTGGCCGCATGACCCCAGGAGAAACGAGTCTCAGATGCCAGTGAACGTGAAGATCCCGACCCAGCTGCGCGCGGCCACCGACGGTGAGGCGGTCGCGGTCGTCGACGGCACGACCGTCGCCGAGGTGCTCGACGCGCTGTACGAGCGGTTCGGGGATCTGAAGGCGCGGATCGCGGACGACGACGGCCTGCGACGCTTCGTCAACGTGTACGTCGGCGGGGAGGACATCCGCTTCCTCGACGGGCTCGCGACGGCGGTCGCCGATGGGGCGGAGGTGACGATCCTGCCCGCCGTCGCCGGCGGGCAGTGACGAGAGGGGGGTGGGGAGCCGGCCTGCTGCGGCGGCTCTGCGGCCCGACCTTCGTGGTGGCCGGGGTCCTGCACTTCCTCAAGCCGGGGTTCTACCGGCGGATCGTGCCGCCGTACCTGCCCGCCCCCGGCGCGCTCGTCTTCCTCAGCGGCGTGGCGGAGGTGGGTGGCGGGATCGGGCTGATGCTCCCCGGCACGCGGAGCCGCGCGCGCTGGTGGCTGGTCGCGACGCTGCTCGCGGTCTTTCCGGCCAACGTCCACATGGCGCGCCATCCCGAGGACTTCCCGCGGGTGCCCGGCGGGGCGCGCGCGCTCCGTTGGCGCCTGCCGCTGCAGGGACTGTTCCTCGCCTGGGTGCTTGCCGCCGGCCGCCCGCCGGGAGCGCCTGGGGGCGAGGCGGCCCCGGGCCTCTAGGAATCGTCGAGCCGCACCCCGTGGCGGGCCAACGCGGCGCGGGCCTGCGCCACCCCCTCGGCCTGCTCCGCCCGCAGGCCGGCGGCGCGTGCGCCCTCGACGTTCAGCGGGTTGTCGTCGAGGAAGAGCACCAGGTCGGGCGCAGCGGGCAGACGCTCGATCACGCGCTCGTAGATCAGGCGGTCGGGCTTCACGGCACCGAGCTCGAAGGACAGGAAGCGGTGGGTGAAGCGCTCGGCGAGCGTCCAATGGGAGATCTTGGTCCGCCACTGCAGGGCGTTGGTGTTGCTCAGGCACCCCACCGGGATGCGCTCCGCCGTCTCCCGCACCATGCGCTCCGCCCCCTCGAAGGGCTCGTCGAGCCAGTCGGGGAAACGGTCCAGGAACTCGGTCGCGCTGTAGGGCAGCTGCCACTCCTGGACGACCCCGAGGGCGAACTCCTCGTCGGTGCAGCCGCCCGATTCGAACCGCCGCACCCACGGGCTCATCAGCCAGCGCGCGGCGACCTCGTGCTCCGACCCCGCTCCGGTCAGCTCGCGGAGGACCTCGAGCCCGCGGAAACGGGCGAGGACCCCGCCGATGTCGAACAGCACGATGCGGACCGCATCGGTTGCGTCGGGCATGGTCGCCCCGCCGTGGCGCGCGGTCAGCTCAGTGGCCCGGTGGAGACGGGGGAGACGTCGGCCTCGAGGGGCAGTCCGATCGGGCAGCTGACACCGGTTCCGCCGAGGCCGCAATACCCGCCCGGGTTCTTGTCGAGGTACTGCTGGTGGTAATCCTCGGCGTAGTAGAACGGTCCGGCCGGTGCGATCTCGGTGGTGACCTCGCCGTACCCCGCCGCGCGAAGCCGTTCGGCGTAGGCGGCCCGGGACGCCTCCGCGATCCGCCGCTGCTCGTCGTCAGCGCAGTAGATGGCGGAGCGGTACTGGGTGCCCACGTCATTGCCCTGCCGCATCCCCTGGGTCGGGTCATGGCTCTCCCAGAAGTGCGCCAGCACCTCCTCGTAGGAGATCCGCGCGGGGTCGAAGACGACGAGCACCGCCTCGGCATGTCCCGTGCTGCCGCTGCAGACCTCCTCGTACGTCGGGTTGGGCGTGTAGCCGCCCGCGTAGCCGACGGCGGTCGTGTAGACGCCCGGGAGCGTCCAGAAGGCGCGCTCCGCGCCCCAGAAGCAGCCGAGGGCCACCACGGCCGTCTGCAGGCCATCGGGGAACGGCGGCTTCAGCGGTGCGCCGAGCACCGTGTGCGCGGCGGCCACCGGCAGTTCCTGCGCGCGGCCCGGCAGAGCCCGCTGCGGATCGATCATCCGCGTCTTTTCACGAAAGAGTTCGAACATGGGGACAAGCTTAGTCCCGCCCCGGCGCCGCCCGGTCAGGCCGGGGCCACGCAGTCGGCCCGGGGCCACTCAGTTGGACTCGAGCACGCTCGTCAGGCTCGTGGCGCTCTGGAGGAGCCCGGCCTTCATCTGAGCGGAGAGCTGCGCGGCCAGGGACGAGATCCGGGCGATCAGCGCCCTCTCCTGGGGGACCTCCAGGGACTGCATCAGGTCCCGAAGACTCACCAACGCCTGATTCGCCTCCCGTGAGGCGGCGGCGTAGGCGCGAAGGAAGGTGTGGGTGGCGTCCGGCACGACATCGGGCCTGAGCTCGGCGTCGGAGGCGTTGAGGCAGAGGTTGCTCGGCGTGAACGCGAGGACCGCCGTCTCGGCGTTCACGTAACGGCGGATGACCCCCGCCGCTCCGCTCGCCTTCGTCCAGCGCAGGGCCCCGAGCACCTGAGCAAAGCGCGCGAACGCGGAGGAGGCCGCGGAATCGAAGCTGATCGACAGATCGTCCCCCATCTCACGACCGAGGGCCTGCAGCGTGTGCTGGGCGGTGGTGCTGACGTCGTTCGGGGGCTGGGTGAGCGGAGTCAGGGCCGCCTTGCACTGGGAGGAGATGAGCGCCACGAAGGCCGCATCGTTGGCCTCGCCGGTCGGCACCTGGACGAGCAGGGAGTTCAGATAGTTCGCGTAGGCGAAGAGCATCCGGCGATTGGATTGCTCGTTCGGGGTGAGCTTCGCCGAGACGGCGCTGCTCGTCGCGCGCGTCGAGCGGACCGGGGTGAGCGGGATGCCCATCCGCGGCGCCGCGAGGGCGTCGGCCGGACCCGCCAGCGCGGCGAGAAGGGACAGAGTGAGGCAGGCTCGCTTCATCGGGTGAGAACGTCGGCGACGTCAACCGGATAGACACCGACGGGCGCCGGGAGTTTCGCTCGATCGGTCGAATTGCTCAAGCTCCCCGCACCGGCGGGCTCACGCGGCACGCGGTTGCCAGTCCGCCTCCGCGGAGTGCACGTGCTGCCCCAGCGCGTGCCGGACGTCACCGTCGAGCTTGCCCGGGATGTCCCGGTCGATGATCGCGAGGGCCGCGGCGGGCGACAGCGGCTCCCGGTACGGCCGCCGGGCGGTGAGCGCCTCGTAGATGTCGGCGACGGCGAGGATCCGCATCGGCAGGTCGAGGTCCTTCGCGCTCAGGCCCCGCGGGTACCCGCTGCCATCGAGCTTCTCGTGATGGTTGGCGGCGAGCTCGGCGAACTCGGCGAAGCAGGGCGCGCGCTCGAGGATCCGCAGGGTGAACGTGGGGTGGGTGCGGATCGCCCGGAACTCCTCCTCCGTGAGCGACCCCGGCTTGTCGAGGATCCGGTTGGAGATGGCGAGCTTGCCGATGTCATGCAGCAGACCGGCGCGCCGGAGCGTCCGCCGGGCCGCCCCATCGAACCCGAGCACCGCCGCGGTGCCGACCGCGATCTCCGCCACACGCTCGGAATGCCGGGCGGTGAACGGCGACTTCGCGTCGATCACGCGCGCGAAGGCCTCGGCGATCCGGTCGAGCCGGGCGTCGTCGGCGGAGAGCGGCAGCTCACCGGGCTCCCACGCGGAGACGTCGGGCCGCTCGAGCGAGGACCAGAAGCCGTCGTCGTCACAGAACGCGAGGAGGCGGTCGACGAGCGCGGGATCGAACCAGGTGCCGCGGCGTTGCACCGCGACCTCCCGCGCGGCCCGGAGGCCGCGCTCGCGGTGGAAGATCTCGACCGTCTGGGCCAGGCAGAGGATGCGCGCGGCCAGCGGGATCTCCTCGCCCGCGAGCCCGTCGGGCATCCCGCGACCGTCCCAGTGCTCGTCGAGGCTGCGGATGGCGAGCGCCGTGGTCTCGGAGAGGAAGAGCATGCGCGCGATCTCCGCCCCCCGGTCGCACCGCGCCTCCATGAACTGGCGGGTGAGCTCGCCCTCGCCGCGCATCGCCCGAAGCGTCTGGACCCGGCGACGAACCGAGTCCTCGGACGCGGCGGTGCGGATGGCCCAGACGGCCGAGGCGCGGCCGTTGGTCCAGTCGATCAGTTTCGAGGAGGCCTTCGCGGCGATGTCATCGGAGGCGAACACGGCCGCCATCCGGCTCGAGTTCGCCGAGCACCCGGCGTCCTTCAGCAGCAGCGCGTAGAAGAGGTCGGAGCGGGCCTGCGGGTCGAGCTCGAGCTCCGCCGCCAGGCGCATGCCGATCAGGCAGGAACGGACCGCGTGCCCGGGCGGCTGACCCTCGACGATGTCGAGCGCGTAGGAGAGCGAGCCGATGACGTCGGAGAGCGCGATCTCGGGCACCCGACTGCATCGGCGCAGGGTGCGTCGCGCTTGAGGCTCGCCCCGTCCCCGTCGTCGATGAGCCATCGACGGCGAGGGATATGGCCATCGACGGCGATCGACGCGCCCGGCAGGATTTGAACCTGCGGCCTTTCGCTCCGGAGGCGAACGCTCTATCCCCTGAGCTACGGGCGCTCGTGTGGCGGGGATGCCAAGGGCGAGCTTAGCGGTCCGGGGCGGCCGACGTGAACCGCGGCATGGCGAGGAACGGTGTGCAAGGCTGTTGGCATGGAGCTCACCAGGTTCGGACTGTGGATCGGGCGATCGCTCGGCCGCGAGCATCACGGCGAGGCGGCGCGACTGGCCGAGGAGCTCGGCTTCGGCGCGCTCTGGCTCGGGGGCTCACCCCGGTTGGCGCGCCTGCGGCCGATGCTCGAGGCGAGCGAGCGGATCGTGATCGCGTCCGGCATCGTCAACCTCTGGGCCTACGACCCGCCGGAGCTGGCGCGCGAGTTCGCCGAGCTCGAGGCGGACTTCCCCGGTCGCGTGCTCCTCGGTCTCGGCATCGGCCACCCGGAGGCGACCGCCCTGTACGAGCGGCCGCTCACCAAGACGCGCTCGTTCCTCGACGGCATCGCCGCCTCGGACCATCCGGTGCCGCGCGAGCGGATGGCACTCGCCGCGCTGGGTCCGCGGATGCTCGACCTGAGCGCCGAGCGCACGCTCGGTACGCACCCGTACTTCACCCCGCCCGCCCACACCCGCTTCGCGCGGGAGCGGCTGGGGCCGGGGGCGCTCGTCGCGCCCGAGCAGGCCGTCGTCATCGATCGGGGCGACCGGGCCGCGGCGCACGAGGTCGCTCGCGAGTACGCCGAGTTCTACCTGCGCCTCACCAACTACACGACGAACCTGCGACGCTTCGGATACGACGACCGGGCGATCACCGACGCGGCGCCGTCGCTGGTCGACGAGCTCGTGCCGCAGGGCTCCGCCGCGGAGGTCGCCCTGGCGATCCGGGCGCATCTCGAGGCCGGGGCCGATCACGTCTGCGTACAGACGCTCCAGGCCGCCGGCGGCGACGGTGTCCCGGCGGAGGAGTGGCGCGCGCTCGCCGCCGCCCTGCTCGGCTGAAGCCCGCGGCGCCCCGTCCGTCAGCCCCAGCGCCGGCCGTGCCTCACTGACGCCGGCCGTGCCTCAGGTGCAGCGCCGGCTCACCGGCACATTGACGCTCGGCACCGGTGGCGTGATCCGCTGGCAGTAGGTGATCCGGCCCGAGGCGGGCTGCACGACACCGTCGAACGGGTAGGTCACCATCTGCTTGGAGGCGGTGACGCTGCAGCGGAAGACCTGGCGCACGCCCGTACTCCCGGCGGCCGGGTGGCACGAGGAGCGCTCGACCGGGCCGTCCATGTTCCCGACGGTGATCTGATGGCTCAGGTAGGCCACCACCGCCGTGCGCAGACCGGCCGCCGGCGACTGACCGGGTCGCAGCCTCGCCCGATGCGGTGCCTGCTGCTGACGCACGAGGATCGTGGCCTCCCGGTTCTGCTCGGCCACCGCGGCGGCACTGTTGGGGCCGGCGATCGCGGGCACCTGGTTGGTCTGGTACTGCACGAAGAGCACGACGGCCAGCACGATCGCCCCGGCCACCGAGAACGGCAGCACCCACTGCGCCCACAGCGGCAGGGAGCGGAACCGGAACCCGCCGCGGCGCGGGGTGCGTCCCCCGCCCGAGTCATTCACCGCCGACACGTCCCTGAGGGTATCCGGCTCCGGGGCGGGCCCCCGTTCCCACCGACCCCTGGCAGACTGACGGCGTCATGGAACTGTCCGTCTTCTTCGCCGGCACCGGCGGCTCGTTGCCGAGCCAGCGGCGCGGCCTGCCGGGTCTGCTCGTTCGCCGCGGCGGCGAGCGGATCCTCGTCGACTGCGGCGAGGGCACTCAGCGCCAGCTGCTGCGCTCGATCGGCCTGACCGACGTCGACGAGATCCTGATCACGCACCTGCACGCCGATCACTGGCTCGGCCTGCCCGGGATGCTGAAGACCTTCGACCTGCGCGACCGCGCCCGCCCCCTGCACATCCACGGCCCGCGGGGTCTGCGCGACCTCGTCCAGGGGATCATGCGCTACGCCGGCGCCACCGGCTTCCCGCTGTATGTCGTGGAGCTCGACGACGGCG